>NZ_JBQTJC010000060.1:0-21618 GCF_052387495.1 Sphingosinicella sp.
CCGTTCGGCCCCATGATCGCATGGATCTCGCCCGGGTTCAGGGTGAGGCTGATCCCCTTGAGGATCGCCTTGCCGTCGACGGTGGCGTGGAGGTTATCGATCTTGAGCATTAGTCTTCGTCTGGCTCAACTATGCCAAGCTCTGCGAGCCCTTGACGGTACTCTGGTATCTGCATGAACGTCGTATGCACGTCAGCTGCAGCCACCCCCTCGTTGATCACGAGATGGATGAACTGACGATAAAGCATGCTCAACTTTGTCGAGGGGTCCGCTTCAACGAAGTCGCCATTGCATGCGCCCCAAGAACTAATGTACCGATCATCGTCTTCCCCCGGAATTTTGACGAGCGCCACCGGAGGCAAGGTGGAATCTTCAGTTGGATTCCAGATGATCTGCGTTTCCGCCAATGGATAGTCAGCCATTAAACTCGTTCCTTTCAGCGTCGATCATCCCACGCTCCCCTCAAGGCTGATCCCCAGCAGCTTTTGCGCCTCGACCGCGAACTCCATCGGCAGTTGCTGCAGCACCTCGCGGGCGAAGCCGTTGACGATCAGGGCCACCGCATCCTCCGCGTTGAGACCGCGCGACATCGCGTAGAAGAGCTGGTCGTCGCTGATCTTGGACGTGGTCGCCTCATGCTCGATCTGGGCGGTGGGGTTCTTGACCTCGATATAGGGGACGGTGTGGGCGCCGCATTTGTCGCCGAGCAGCAGGCTGTCGCACTGGGTGAAGTTGCGGACATTCTCCGCGCCGCTTTGCACCCGCACCAGCCCGCGATAGGTGTTGTTCGAGCGGCCCGCCGAAATGCCCTTCGAGACGATCGTCGAGCGGCTGTTGCTACCGATATGGATCATCTTGGTGCCGGTATCAGCCTGCTGGCGGTTGTTGGTCAGCGCGACCGAATAGAATTCGCCGACGCTGTTCTCGCCCTTCAAAATGCAGGACGGATATTTCCAGGTGATCGCCGAGCCGGTCTCGACCTGGGTCCACGACACTTTCGACCGCGCGCCGGCGCACATCGCCCGCTTGGTGACGAAATTGTAGATGCCGCCCTTGCCCTCGGCGTCGCCCGGATACCAGTTCTGCACGGTCGAATATTTGATCTCCGCATCGTCCAGCGCGACCAGCTCGACCACCGCCGCGTGGAGCTGGTTCTCGTCGCGCATCGGCGCGGTGCAGCCTTCGAGATAGGAGACGTAGCTGCCCTTGTCGGCGACGATCAAAGTCCGCTCGAACTGGCCGGTATTCTCGGCATTGATGCGGAAATAGGTGCTGAGTTCCATCGGGCAGCGCACGCCCTCCGGAATGTAGACGAAGGTGCCGTCGGAGAAGACCGCGCTGTTGAGGCAGGCATAATAATTGTCGCGCTGCGGTACTACGGAGCCCAGATATTTGCGGACCAGATCGGGATAGTCGCGGATCGCCTCGCTGATCGAGCGGAAGATGACCCCGGCCGCCTCCAGCTCCTTGCGGAAGGTGGTGGCGACGCTGACGCTGTCGAACACCGCGTCGACCGCCACCTTGCGCGCGCCCTCGACCCCGGCGAGCACCTTCTGCTCCTCGATCGGGATGCCGAGCTTTTCGTAGACGCGCAGGATCTCGGGATCGACCTCGTCGAGGCTTCCCAGCTTCTCCCGAGGCTTGGGCTCCGCATAATAATAAGCATCCTGGAAATCGATCGGCGGAATATCGAGCTTGGCCCACTCGACCTCCTCCATCGTCAGCCAGGCGCGATAGGCCTTGAGCCGCCATTCGAGCATCCACTCCGGCTCCTGCTTCTTCGCGGAGATGACGCGGACGGTGTCCTCGTTGAGCCCCTTCGGCGCGAAATCCTGCTCGATCTCGCTCGACCAGCCGAACTCGTAGGTCGAGGCGCGATCGACCGCCTCCTGCGCTTCGCGGTTCTTGATGTCGGTCATGCGCGCACCTGCGCGAGTGAAGACAGGCTCACCCCCGCCAACGCCCCGCGGACGGCGCCGTTCACCACGCTCATGTGCGGGCGGACCTGGCAGCAGCTTTCCAGCACGCATTCGTGGCGATCATGGTCCACGCAGCTCGTCATCTGGATCGGCCCCTCGACCGCCTCGACGATGTCGGCGAGGCTGATCGCCGCCGGCGGCCGCGCGAGGCGGACGCCGCCGCCCGTGCCCCGGCTCGATTCGAGCAGGCCCGCGGTGGAGAGCCGGCTGACCAGCTTCTGCGCGGTGGGCAGCGGAATCCCGGTCTCGGCCGAGAGCGTCGTCGCATTCACCTTCGCTTGCCCGCAATGGCGCGCGGCGGCCGACATCATCACGACGGCATAATCGGCAAGGCTGGAAAGTCTCATTTTCCTCGGCGCATATTGCGAATGATTCTCAAATCGGACTGATTCATTCCGATTAGGCATGTGGTCCCATCGATGGGCGAAATCAACCGTCATCGCGAGGCGCAACGCGCCGTGGCGATCCAGCGTGGGACTGGATTGCTTCGCTGCGCTCGCAATGACAGGGAAGGACGATGGCGCTCTACCCGCTCTTTCGGCCCCTCGCCTTCGCGCTCGACGCTGAGCGGGCGCACCGGTTGACGATCCGGGCGCTGAAGCTGTTGCCGCCCGGCGTGCCGGCGCGGCCGGACCCAATGCTGGCCGTAGTCGTCGCGGGAATCGATTTCCCCAATCCAGTCGGGCTCGCCGCGGGCTTCGACAAGGACGCCGAGGTTTACCGCCAGATGCTCGGCTTCGGCTTCGGCTTCGTCGAGGTGGGGACGCTGACGCCCCTGTCCCAGCCGGGCAATCCGAAGCCGCGCCTGTTCCGGCTCGCCGAGGACCGGGCGGCGATCAATCGCCTGGGCTTCAACAATCGCGGCCAGGCAGCGGCGCTGACAGGGCTCGGGCACCGCGACCGCTGCGCCGGGATCGTCGGCGTCAATCTCGGCGCCAACAAGGACAGCGCCGACCGGATCATCGACTATGTCGCGGGGGTGGCGGCGATGAGGGGCGTGGCCGATTATCTCACGATCAACATCTCCTCGCCCAACACGCCGGGGCTGCGCGAGTTGCAGGACCAAGGGGCGCTCGGCGCGCTGCTCGACGCGGTGATCGAGACGCGCGGCGCCGGGCCGCCGGTGTTCCTGAAAGTGGCGCCGGACCTCGACGCCGACCAGATCGACGGCATCGCCAAAGCCGCGATCGACCGACGGCTTGACGGCCTGATCGTCGGCAACACGACGATCAGCCGGCCGATGCTCGTGTCGAAACACCGGAGCGAGGCGGGCGGCCTCTCCGGCGCGCCGCTCAAGCCGCTGGCGCTCCAGCGGCTCACGGATTTCCGCGCCGCGACCGGCGGCGCGCTGCCGCTGATCGCCGCGGGCGGGATCGAGAACGGCGTCGACGCCTTCGACCGCATCCGCGCCGGGGCGAGCCTGATCCAGCTCTACACGGCGCTCGTCTATCAGGGTCCCGGCCTCGCCGAGGAGATCAGCGGCGAACTCAAGCGACTGCTCAAGCTGAACAGCTTCGGCTCGATCGCCGAGGCGATCGGAACGGGCTAGCGCGGGCTTTCGATCAGCACCACGCCTTCGCGGCGGGGATCGGCGCCGCCGTCGAGCCGCCCTTGGCGGAGGATTACACCGTGCAGCCCTGAATCCTCGCCCTGGCCGGGCCGAAGTTGCACGCCCCGCGCGGCGAGCGCCTCCACCACGCCCGGCGGGAAGCGATCGACCTCGGCGCCGAAGCCGCTGCCGCGCGCGATCAGATTGGGGAGCGCGATCGCCTCCGGCATCGGCAACCCCCAGTCGATGACGCCGACCAGCGCCTTGCCGACATAGGCCAGGATCGCATTGCCGCCCGGCGAGCCGATCGCGCCGACGAAGCGCCCTTCACGATCGAGGATGATCGCGGGCGTCATCGACGAGCGCGGGCGCTTGCCCGGAGCCACGGCGTTCGCCGCCGGCCGGCCCTGCGCATCGCGCGGCACGAAGGAGAAGTCGGTCATCTCGTTGTTGAGGAAGAAGCCGTCGACCATCCGGCCCGAGCCGAAGATCGATTCGACGGTGGCGGTCATCGAGACGACATTGCCTTGCGCGTCGCCGACGATGAAATGGGTGGTGCCGGCGGGCTCGCGGGTCGAGTCCCGCGCCGCGGCAGGCGCGCCCGGCGGCGTGCCGGGAAGCGGCGGCGGGCCCGCCTGCGAGCCGATCAGCGCCGCCCGCGCGGCGACATAAGCGGGATCGAGCAGCCCCTCGACCGGGACGGAGACGAAGGCCGGATCGCCGACATATAGGTCGCGATCGGCGTACATCAGCCGGCTCGCCTCGGCGAAGAGGAACCAGGCCTGGGGATCGGCGGGACCGCGCGCGGCGATGTCGGTCCGCTCCAGCATCGCCATCAGCTGGAGCACGGCGACCCCGCTCGACGGCGGCGGCGGCACGCAGATCACATGGACTCGATAGGGCCGGCAGAGCGGCTCGCGCACGATCGGTTGGTAGTTCTCCAGATCGGCCAGCGTCATCGCCCCGGGTAGCGGGCCGGCGCTGGTGCGCGCGACGATCCGCTCCGCGGTCGCGCCGCGATAGAGCGCGTCGGGCCCTTCGGCCGCGAGGCGCCGGAGGAAATCGGCATAGGCCGGATTGCGGAGGCGGTCGCCGACGTCGACCGGCGTGCCGTCGCTTTCCGCGAAATAGGCGCGCACGTCCGACGTCGCCGCCTGCGGAAAAGTGCCGTTGGTGAAACGGGCGAGCCGTGGGCTCACGACGAAGCCGCCGCGCGCGGTCCGCTCGGCCTCGCCGAACAGGCCGTTCCACGGCAGCCGGCCATGATCGCGATGGGCGAGCGCAAGCATCCGCACCACGCCGGGCACGCCGGTGGCGCGGCCGCTCACCACCGCGTCGCGAAACGAGAGGGCCTCGCCACCGTCATCGAGGAACATGTCGGGCGTCGCGCCGGCGGGCGCCGTCTCGCGGCCGTCATAGACGGTGATCCGGCGCGTGCCCGCGTCGTAGTAAGTCATGAAGGCGCCGCCGCCGAGCCCGGAGCTTTGCGGCTCGACCAGGCTCAGCATCGCCTCGACCGCGATCGCCGCGTCGACCGCGCTGCCGCCGCGCCTCAGCACGTTCATCCCCGCCTCGGCCGCGAGCGGATTGGCGGCGATGACGTAGATTTGCCGGTCCGGCCGGGCGGAGGTTTCCTGCGCGGCGGTCGCGCAGCCGGAAAGCAGGAAGATGAGGGCGAGCGCGCGGAGGAGAAACTGCATTCCCGCCCGCTAGCCAAGCGGCGCGGGGCCGTCCACCGCTGATCGGGCTTGGCGTCGGGCGGACAAGCGCATTAGGAAGGCATCCGACGCGGCAAACGCGCGGCACCGGGAGGGACGATGCGTCAGCTGGAACACTTTCCGAATCTCGTGACGATGTTCTTCGCCCGCGCGCGCGGGCGGCGCGAAAGCCCCTTCCTCTGGGCCAAGACCGACGGCGAATGGCGCTCGCAAAGCTGGGGCAAGGTCGCCGAACAGGTCGCCAATCTCGCCTCGGCGCTGACCCGGCTCGGCCTCAACCCCGGCGACCGGGTCATGCTGGTTTCCGAGAATCGCCCCGAATGGCTGATCTCCGACCTCGCGATCATGGCGGCGGGCTGCGTCACCGTGCCGACCTACACGACCAACACCGAGCGCGACCATCAGCACATCATCGACGACAGCGGCGCCCGCGCCGTGATCGTCTCGAGCCAGAAGCTGGCGAAGAACCTGCTCCCCGCCGCGATCCGCAGCTCGGCCTGCGAGCATGTCCTGATGATCGAGCCGGCGAGCGGCATCGGCCAGACGGCCAACGTCCACTTCCACGACTGGGGGGCGCTGATCGCGGCCGAGATGACCGACGTCGAGGCCTGCGCCGCCGGGGCGAGCTTCGGCCGCGACGACCTCGCCTGCATCATCTACACGTCGGGCACTGGCGGCGCGCCGCGCGGCGTGATGCAGCATCACGGCGCCTTGCTCTGCAATATCGAGGGCTGCGCCGCCCTGATCGCCGAGGATTTCGGCTGGGGCGACGAGGTCTTTCTCTCCTTCCTGCCCGCCAGCCACGCCTACGAGCATACCGGCGGCCAGCATTTCCCGATCGGGCTCGGCGGCCAGATCTATTATTCCGAAGGGCTGGAGAAGCTCGCCTCCAACATCGAGGAGGTTCGGCCGACGATCATGGTCGTCGTCCCGCGGCTGTTCGAGGTGCTCCGCCAGCGCATCCTCAACCAGGTCGAAAAGCAGGGGAAGCTGACCAATTACCTGATGGGCCGGGCGCTCTCGATCGGCGCCAAGGACTATGCCGGCGCGGTGCCCGTCTGGGACAAGCCGATGGACTTCTTCCTCGGCCGAACGCTGCGCCCGAAGATCAGCAAGCGCTTCGGCGGCCGGATCAAGGCGATGGTCTCGGGCGGCGCGCCGCTCAATCCCGAGGTCGGGATCTTCTTCCACTCGCTGGGCCTGACCCTCCTCCAGGGCTACGGCCAGACCGAGGCGGCGCCGGTCATCTCGTGCAACCGCCCCAAAGTCGGGCTCAAGATGGACACGGTCGGCCCGCCGCTCGACGGCGTCGAGGTCAGGATCGCCGAGGACGGCGAGATCCTGGTCCGGGGTGAGCTCGTCATGCACGGCTATTGGCGCAACGAGGCCGAGACCGCGCGGGTGCTGAAGGACGGGTGGCTCCATACCGGCGACGTCGGCCATCTCGACGAGGCCGGGCGGATCGTTATCACCGACCGCAAGAAGGATCTAATCGTCAACGACAAGGGCGACAATGTCGCGCCGCAGAAGGTCGAAGGGATGCTCACCCTCCAGCGCGAGATCGTCCAGGCGATGGTCGCTGGCGACAAGCGCCCCTATCTGGTCGGCCTGATCGTGCCCGATCCCGAATGGACCGCCGAATGGTGCGCCGCCCAGCACCGCAAGTGCCAGTTCCACGACCTCGCCCACGATCCCGATTATGTGAAGGCGCTCGGCGCCGCGGTCGACCGGGTCAACGCCGAATTGAGCGTGATAGAGAAGGTCCGCCGCTTCATCGTCGCCGACGAGCCCTTCACCGTCGAGAACGAGCAGCTCACCCCCTCGATCAAGATTCGCCGCCACGTCATCAAGGGGATTTACGGCGAGCGGCTGGACGCACTGTATAAGAGGTGACGAGCCCGTCATCCCAGCGAAAGCTGGGATCTCACTTTCCTTCCTGGACTTCCCAAGAAGAGAGATTCCAGCTTTCGCTGGAATGACGGCGAAAGGCTAGAACGCGTCCTTGGCGGCGCGGCGTTTCGCCAGTTCCTCCACGGAAGACGCCCGCATGAAGGGATTAGTCGCGCGCTCCAGCGCGATCGTCGTCGGCAGCGTCGGCTCGCCCCGCTCGCGCTGCGCCTCGACCTCGGCCATGCGCGCGACCAGCTCCGCATTGTCCGGCTCGACGGTCAGCGCGAAGCGGCCGTTGGCGAGCGTATATTCGTGGCCGCAATAGACGCGCGTCTCAAGCGGTAGCGCCGCCAGCCGCTGCATCGCGTTGTACATCTGCCGCGCGTCGCCTTCGAACAGGCGCCCGCAGCCCATCGCGAACAAGGTGTCGCCGGTGAAGGCGACGCCCGCCGCCGGCAAATGAAAGGCGACATGTCCCGCAGTGTGCGCGGGAATATCGATCAGCTCGGCCTCGAACTCGCCGATCCGCGCCCGGTCGCCGCCGGCGACGATCCGGTCCAGCTTCGAAACCTTCTCCGCCTCGGCCGGCCCTGTGATTGTGCAACTCGTCGCGGCGCGGATCGCGTCGTTGCCGCCGGTATGGTCGGGATGCCAGTGGGTGTTCCAGACTTGGCTGATCGTCCAGCCCCGCCGCCCGGCCTCGTCCAGCACCGGATCGGCGACCGAGGGATCGACCGCCACCGTCTCGCCCGAGGCGGAATCGTGCATCAGCCAGACATAATTGTCCTGGAGGACCGGGACGGGGACGACCTCCAGCATCACCAATGCCCCACGTTCGGCATCGACGCCCAAGGCTCGGCGGCCGGCAAATGCCCGCCCTTCTGCAGCAGCTCGATCGAGATATTGTCCGGGGTGCGGACAAAAGCCATCCGGCCCTCGCGGGGCGGGCGGTTGATCGTGTAGCCGGCGTCCATCAGCCGCCGGCAGGTCTCGTAAACGTCGTCAACCTGATAGGCGACATGGCCGAAATTGCGGCCCTCGCCATAGCCGGCCTCATCCCAATTGTGGGTCAGCTCGATCTGCGCCTCGTCGTCGCCCGGCGCGGCGAGGAAGATCAGGGTGTAGCGGCCCTGTTCATTGTCCATCCGCCGCACCTCCTTCAGCCCCAGCGCCTCGAAAAAGCGCAGCGTGGCCTCTGGGTCGGAAACCCGAATCATCGTGTGTAAATATTTCATCGCGCTCGTCTCAACTCGTCGATATAAATGCACGGTTCATCGACGCCGTGCGATTCGTGAACCGACGCCGGCAAACGGGCCTGCGTCGCAAGGGGTGAGGAGCTTCTATCATGTCCGAGGGCTCGGTGGGCAATCGCAATGTCTATCTCATCGCGGCGTTGATCCTCGCGATCGGTATCGTCGTCGGCGGCTATCTGCTCGGTGACGGCATGCGCCGGGCGCGAATGGCCGACCGCGCGGTCACGGTCCGCGGCCTCGCCGAACGCGACGTCACCGCCGATCTCGCCACCTGGACCTTGAGCTTCACCGCACAGGGCAGCCAGCTCGCCGCGGTCCAGGCCGAAAGCGACCGCGACGCCGCCGCCGTCCAGCAATTCTTCCGCGCCGCGGGCTTCCCGAACGAGGCGGTGAGCGACGCGGGCGGCTCGGTCAGCCAATATTATGACAGCAACCGCGGCGAGAACAACGTCACCGTCAACCGCCGCATCCAGCTTCGCACCACCGACGTGATGCGCGCCCGCGCCGCTTATGCCCGCCAGTTCAACCTGATCCGGGCCGGCGTCGCGATCCAGGAAGGGTCGGGCATGCAGTACGTCTTCACCCGCCTCAACGACATCAAGCCGGAGATGATCGCCCAGGCGACCCGCGACGCGCGATCGGGCGCCGAGCGCTTCGCCCAGGATTCGGGCACCGCGGTCGGCGGCATCCGCTCGGCCACCCAGGGTTATTTCTCGATCGGCGCGCGCGACGGCGATGTCGGCGAGGAAGGCTCGGGCGACCGCGGCTCGCCCTTCCAGAAGGTGCGCGTCGTGACGACGATCGAATTCTATCTCGATTGACGCGGCGGCTCGGGCTGCTGCGCGGGCGTCGGCTGGGGCGGGGACGCTCCGGCCGGCGCATCCACCTCGACCTCGCGCAAGGTGGCGAGGCTCGCCTGCGCCGCCCGGCCGGCTTCCGTATTCGGCGCACCTTCCGCGACTCGTCGGTAGAGCCGTTCCGCCTCGGCCATGTCGCCGCGCTGGCCGGCGATCGTCCCCGCGAGCAAGGTGACGTCGGGATTGTCCGCGGCGAGCTCGAGCGCGCGCCGGATGTCGGTCTGGGCGCGGTCGAGATCGTTCTCGCGCCGGGCGAGCGCGGCGGACAGATACCAGGCTATGGGGTCGGACGCGACGAGCTGGAGCGCGCGGTCGATGTCCTGCCTGGCGGTGGGCAGATTGCCGAGCGCGACCATCGCCCGGGCGCGGTCGAGATGGACCTCGCCTCGCAGCGGATCAGTGAGGTTGGGGGTCGCCAGCGCAGCGTCGAAGGCGAGCACGGCGCGGGTCGGCTCGTCGCCGGCGAGCCAGGCATTGCCGGCCTGCACCCAGAAATCGGCGCGGCGCGGATCGTTCGCGGCCTGAGCATCGCGGGCGGCCTGCTCGTAGGCGCTCGCCGCCGGCTCCCAGCGTTCGAGCGCGACATAAGCGAGGCCGAGGCACTGGCGGGCGTAGCTACCGCCGCCCTCGACCCGCCATGCGCTCGCCATCTCGATCGCGCGCTCGGGCGTGGCGCGGATCAGATCGAGGCAGGCGCGGTAGCGGTCGGCGATTTCGGGTGGAACCTCAGGCTCGGCCGCTTGCGCGGGCGCTGGCGTCGCCTGGCGCTCGGGCGTCGGGCTGCGGCGGGGATCGGGCGGGATCAGCGGCGGGGCGGGACTGGTCTGAACGGCGGCGAGGGCCAGCAGGATCGGGATCACAATCGCTCCATCAAAGCGGCGACGGTGCCGGTCAGCAAGGCGAGATCGGACTCGCGCGACAGGCGGTGGTCGCCGTCCTTGACCAGCAGCGTCTGCACGTCCGCTGAACGAAGCTGGCGCGCGATTTCGAGCGACCAGGTCCAGGGCACGTCCTCGTCCTGCTGGCCGTGAAGCAGCCGCACCGGACAGTCGATCGCGATCGGCGCGTGCATCAGCCGCAGCGCCTCGCCGCTCTCCCAGAAGGCGCGCGTCGTGACATAAGGCGCCTCGCCATAGGGACTGTCTTCGACCAGCCGCCCCTCGCCGAGGATCGTCATCTTCTGCTCCTCGCTGAAGCCCCAGGAGGTGAAATCGGGCGCGGCGGCGATGCCGACCAGCGCCTTGATCTGCTCTGGCCGGAGGAGCGCGGCGAGCAGCATCAGCCAGCCGCCCATCGACGAGCCGACCAGCACTGCTGGCCCCTCGACCACCTCGTCGACCATCGCCAGCACGTCGTCGCGCCAGCGGGCGAGCGTCTGCTCTTCGAACGCGCCGTTGCTCAGCCCGCAGCCGGCATAGTCGAAGCGCAGCATCGCCCGCCCCTCGCGCGCCGCCCACGTGTCGAGAGCGCCCGCCTTGCCGCCTTCCATGTCCGACATGTAGCCTGGCAGGAAGACGAGCGTGGGCCCCCGCCCCGCGCGGTGGCGAAAAGCGAGGTGGCAGCCGCCGGCTTCCAGATAGTCGATCCGGTCCATCGGCCAGCGCTTAGCAAAGCCGCCGGGGCGGCGACAGGCGCTCAGCGGCTGCCTGGCGCCACCGCTTCGGAGGCGCCGCCGGCGAGCAAGGTCCGGTTGCGCTCGGCCACCCGGTCGAGAAAGGCCCGCGGCCGCCGCATCAGGCCGCTGGGATCGGCTTCGAGGCCCAGCGTCCGGGCGATCTCGGCGACGAAGGACACGCAGTTGCGGCGATCGAGCCGGTAGGACGGCTGCGGCAGCGCGCGCCACTGTTCGACCACGCCCATCACGGCGCGATACTGATCGTCGGTCAGCGCCATAGAGAAATGCAAATTGCTGCCCTCGATATAGGCGCGCCCCTCGCTGATCACCTCGCCCTGGACCGGGCCGAAGAGGATGGACGGCCCGATCAGATGCCGCACGGTGAAGCCGTAATTGGCCTCGATCAGCTCGCCGGTCGCATCGAGCGTGCCCTCGAGGACGACAAAGGCGTGCGGGAAGGTCGCGCCGAAATCCTTCGAGTGAAAGCGAATCTCGACGGCCGCCGCGGCGGGCCATGCGAAGATGAGCAGGACGAGCGCCACGATGGGCGCGAGGCGCGCTTTTGATGGACGCCATGCGATCCGATTCGCGGCAAGGCTCATGTCGGTCGCTGCGGCCGACGAGCCGGGATCCCGATCAGACCGGGTCCCGGCCTCATCGTGCCCCCCTAGTTGCTGGTGCTGCTCGACGATTCGTCGTCGCCGTCGAAGCAATCCGCAGCGACGCAGATGAGAATGCCGCCAACGACGATAGCGCCGATGATCAACAAACTCTTCTTGCCGCCGCCGACCAGGTTCATCCGGCGATCCCGGTCGAGATTGGCGAGATCGAAGCTCGCGACGCGGGCGTGGCGAAGCCGCGTGCCTGTGAAGCGAAAGTCGGCGACATTCATCGCCCGGGTCATCTCCCGCCCGTCCATCGCCGGGGTGGCGAACGACTGGCCGTAGCTCAGGGTGAGCCCGTAGGAGGGCCGGGCTCTGGCGCGGTCGACTCCGAGCGGAACCCGAAGGTTCACGGTGGCGGTCGCTCCGCGCGGCGCGTCGGAGCCGGCGAAGCGATAGTCCTGCGCAGCCACAGGCGCGGACATCAAGCAAAGGGCGGCCGAAACGGTCGCGGAAAGTACTTTCCTTACCATTGATTCCCCCTTTCCTCAGGCCGGGCCGAAGATCCGGTCGCGGCAGCGCCTTCCTACCACGTTCGTGACGGCCGCGAAACGCGGGGGCCTGAGAAGCGGCCGGTTTCCTTGACAGGGGGTTGGCCCTATCTCATTCGGCGCTGCCACACAGGAACACGGACCGAAGATGACCAAGCCGATCAAGATCTCGCTTCCCGACGGATCCGTCCGCGAGGTCGAGCCCGGCACGACTCCGGCAGACGTGGCGGCGGCGATCGGGCCGGGGCTGGCGAAGGCCGCGCTCGCCGCGCGGGTTAATGGCGAGGTGCGCGATCTTCACCGGCCATTCGAGGAGGATGCGGAGCTCGCGCTGATCACCGCCCGTGACGAGGCCGACGCCCTCGAACTCGCCCGCCACGATTTTGCGCACGTCCTCGCCGAGGCAGTGCAGAATCTGTTCCCCGGCACTCAGATCACCTTCGGCCCGGCGACCGACGACGGCTTCTATTACGATTTCGCACCCGCGCCGGAGCGCGGCCCGTTCACCGAGGAGGATCTCCCCGTCATCGAGGAGGAGATGCGCCGCCTCATCCGCGCCGATACGCCGCTCGTCCGCGAAGTCTGGACGCGCGACGCGGTGCGCGACTTCTTCGAGAAGCAGGGCGAGAGCTTCAAGGCCGAGTGGGTGATGGAACTGCCCGCCGACGAGACGATCTCCATGTATCGCACGGGCGAGTGGGTCGATCTTTGCCGCGGCCCCCACCTCGCCTCGACCGGCAAGCTCGATCCCGAAGCCTTCAAGCTGACCCGCGTCTCCGGCGCCTATTGGCGCGGCGACCAGAACAATCCCCAGCTCAGCCGCATCTATGGCACCGGCTGGCTCAACCGGAAGCAGCTCGACGCGCATCTCGTCCGGCTCGAAGAGGCGGCGAAGCGCGACCACCGCAAGATCGGCCAGGAGATGGACCTCTTCCACCTCCAGGCCGAAGCGCACGGCTCGGTTTTCTGGCATCCCAAAGGCTACATCATCTGGCGCGCGCTCGAAGCCTATCTGCGCCGCCGCCTCGACGCCGCCGGCTATGAGGAAGTGAAGACCCCTCAGATCATGGACGCGCGCCAGTGGGAGCAGTCCGGCCATTGGGGCAAGTATCGCGAGAACATGTTCGTCGTGCCCGACGAGATTCCCGGCACGGACGAGGATGCGCCGGTGCTCAGCGGCACCGGCGACCTGATGGCACTGAAGCCGATGAACTGCCCCGCGCACGTCCTCATCTTCCGCCAGGGCATCAAATCCTATCGCGACCTGCCGCTCAGGCTCGCCGAGTTCGGCTGCTGCCACAGGAACGAGCCGCACGGCGCGCTGCACGGCATCCTGCGCGTCCGCCAGTTCACTCAGGACGATGCCCACATCTTCTGCCGCGAGGATCAGATCATCGAGGAGACAAGGCTCTTCTGCGACCTGCTCGACAGCGTCTATCGAGATCTCGGCTTCGCCGATTATGCGATCAAGCTCGCGCTCCGGCCCGACCAGCGCTTCGGCAGCGACGAGATGTGGGACAAGGCCGAAAGCGACCTGCGCGAGGCGGTGAAGCTGACTGGCCGCGCGACCGCGGATTATGGCTGGGAGGAGCTTCCCGGCGAGGGCGCCTTTTATTCGCCCAAGCTCGAATTCCACCTGACCGACGCGATCGGCCGGACCTGGCAATGCGGCACGCTGCAGCTCGATTATGTCCTCCCCGAGCGGCTCGACGCCTCCTATGTCGGCGAGGATGGCGAGCGGCATCGCCCGGTCATGTTCCACCGCGCCATCCTCGGCACGTTCGAGCGCTTCATCGGCATTCTGATCGAGCATCATGCCGGCCGCTTCCCGCTCTGGCTGGCGCCGGTTCAGGCGGTGGTGGCGACGATCGTCTCCGACGCCGACGATTATGCCCGCGAGGTGGTCGCGGCGCTGACCGCGGCGGGGCTGCGCGCCGAGGCGGACCTGCGCAACGAGAAGATCAACTACAAGGTGCGCGAGCACAGCCTCGCCCACGTCCCCTACCTGCTCGTCGTCGGCAAGCGCGAGGCGGAGGAGCGCACGATCGCGCTCCGCCCGCTCGGCGCCGATGCGCGCCAGGAGGTGGTGAGCTTCGGCTCGGTGGTTGAGCGGCTGAGGGACGAGGCTCTGTCGCCCGATTTACGCGGTTGATGCTCCTCCGATCCGCGCGGCGTCTTTCAATCCGCCGCGTCATCCACTAGGTGAGTACACCCTAACCCTCAGGAGAGACCAACATACGTTCCCCTCAGATTCGGCGCCCCAACGCCCCGCCGCTTAGCGGCCCCCGCTTCAATGAATTCATCTCCGTGCCGAAAGTGCGCGTGATCGATGAGAATGGCGAGAATATCGGCGTCATGCTGACCGCCGAAGCGATCGAGCAGGCGGCCGAAGTCGGCCTCGACCTCGTCGAGGTCTCTCCCAATGCCGACCCGCCAGTCTGCAAGTTCCTCGACGTCGGCAAGTTCAAATACGAGGCCCAGAAAAAGGCCAATCTCGCCCGCAAGACCCAAAAGACGCAGGAGATCAAAGAGATCAAAATGCGTCCGAACATCGACAATCACGATTATGACGTGAAGATGAAGAAGATCCATTCCTTCATCGGCGAGGGCGACAAGGTGAAGGTCACGTTGCGCTTCCGCGGCCGCGAGCTGGCCCACGGCCAGCTCGGCATGCAGCTGCTCGAGCGGGTCCAGGCCGATACCGCCGAGATCGCCAAGATCGAGCAGCATCCGCGCATGGAAGGCCGCCAGATGCTGATGGTGCTCGCCCCGCGCTAAGCATTTTCGCCGCGACGCCGCCGTTTCTCGCTTTTCAGGGCCGTCTCGCGGCCGACGCCGTCCGCCGCCCGCGCCAGCTTTCCGTAGCGGAACCTTTACGGACCCGTTTCAACTTGAAACGCTTCTGTTGCTGAATTGCAATAAGACCCCCGAAACCTACGGAAAAGTGCGGTTTCTCGGCTGGCACAAGGGTCACATTAGGGTTAGCTTCTCCACCAATAACAGATAAAATTTGGGAGGGGTTTGATGTCGAAGACCATTTGGCTTGTGTCCGCCGGGCTAACCGCCCTCGCCACGCCCGCTTATGCACAGGACGATCCGGCCGCGCCGCAGACCGCGGAGAACCAGGCCGCCGCGACCGAAAACGACGATCAGGAGATCGTCATCACCGCCCAAGGCCGGCGTCAGCTCCTTCAGGACGTGCCGCTCGCGGTGCAGGCAGTCGGGGGCGAGGCGCTGCAGAATTCGGGCGCCAACGACATCCGCCAGCTGAACCAGCTCGCCCCCTCGCTGCTCGTCTCCTCAACCGGCACCGAGGCGAATGGCTCGGCGCGTATCCGCGGCATCGGCACGGTCGGCGACAATCCGGGCCTCGAAAGCTCGGTCGCGGTGTTCATCGACGGCGTCTACCGCTCGCGCTCGGGCATCGGCCTCAATGAGCTCGGCGAGATCGAGCGGGTCGAGGTGCTGCGCGGCCCGCAAGGCACCTTGTTCGGCCGCAACGCCTCCGCCGGCCTTATCCACATTATCACCCGCCGGCCCGAATATGAGTTCGGCGGCACCGCCGAGCTGACCTACGGCAATTACGACTATATCCGGGGCGCCGCATCGATCACGGGGCCGATCAGCGAGCAGCTGGCCTTCCGCGTCGACGGTGTCTACGTCCAGCGCGACGGCTTCTATAATGTCGTGAACCCGACCGGTGGAACCGAGGACGAGGTCAACGATCGCGACCGCTTCTTCGTGCGCGGACAGCTGCTCTATGAGCCGAACGACAACCTCAGCTTCCGGCTGATCGCCGACTATACCAACCGCGAGGAATCCTGCTGCGGCGCGGTCTATCTCGACCGGGCGACCCAGCCGCTGATCGGCGATCTCAACAACCCCGCCGTGCCGCTCAGCGTGGGCGGGCTGCCGCCCGCGAATGGCAATAACATCATCAACGTGCTCAGGGATCTCGGCCAGCCGCTGGCGGGCTTCAGCAATCCCTACAGCCGCAATATCTATGTCAGCCCGGGCCGCTCCTATATCGGCGAGACCGAGGACATGGGCATCTCGCTCGAGGTCAACTGGGACCTGGGGGGTGCGTCGCTGACTTCGATCACCGCCTATCGCGACTATGAATCCGGGCAGCCTGGCGACATCGATTACGGCACGGTCGACATTCTATTCCGCGACGGCGACGGCGTCGTGCGTGGCTTCCAGACCTTCAGCCAGGAATTCCGGCTGCAGGGCAGCGCCTTCAACAACCGGCTGGACTGGCTGGTCGGCGCCTATTTCGCCGACGAGGATCTCACCGTCACCGACAATCTGCGCTTCGGCAACCAATATGGCCGCTTCGCGACCTGCCGCATCGTCAGCGGCGGCGGCCTTGCCGCACTCTATTCCCCGACGTCGCCGGGGTGTCTCGCGGCGCGGCCCGCCGTGTTCGGCGCCGCCTCGCCGGCCATCTACGCGGCGTTCGACCGGCTCGACGCGATCAACGATCGGGGCAGCACCCAGGACGTCTATTCGCAGAACAGCCGCAACTATGCTTTCTTTACCCACAATATCCTGCACATCACCGATCAGATCGATCTGACGATGGGCCTGCGCTACACCAATGAGCGCAAGCGCTTCAGCGCGACCTTCGGCAACGACAACACCGCCTGCCCGGCTCAGCAGGCCGCGCTCATCCCCTTCCTCGGCGTCCCCGCACTGGCGGCCGTGGCCGGCGGTCTGATCGGCCTTTCCTGCCAGGGCAATTCGACCTCCGAGCTCAACGGGGTGACGATCAACGACCGGCGCAGTGAGGACGAATGGACCGGGACGGGCATCCTCTCCTACCGGCCCAACAACGACATCCTGCTCTACGCCAGCTATTCGCGGGGCTACAAAGCAGGCGGCTTCAACCTCGACCGCTCGGCGCTCAAATCGCCGATCTTCCCCTTCGCGAACACCCCGGGCGGCGCGCAGGCGCTGGTCGGCAATCTCCAGTTCGATCCGGAGGTCAACACTGCCTTCGAGCTCGGCTTCAAATATCAGCGCGGCCCGATCACGCTCAACATCACCGCGTTCCGCCAGCAGTTCGAGAGCTTCCAGCTGAACACGTTCAACGGCACCGTCTTCATCGTCCAGACGGTCAACGGCTGCACGGCCGATCTCGGCGACACCGACCGCGATCTCAGCGCGACGACGGGCGCCTGCCCGCTCGACAACGTGACCTATGGCGTCCGTTCGCAGGGCGTCGAGGTCGAGGCGATCCTGCGGCCGCGGCGCGACCTCCTGGTCACCCTCGGCCTCACCGTGGCCAATACCAGATATCGCGACGACCTGATCGGCAACGATACCGGCGCGCCGCTCGATCCGGCGCTCAGGATCCTGCCCGGCAACCGGCTCTCCAACGCGCCGGGCACGGTGTTCACCGGCTCGCTGGCCTGGACGCCGCAAATCCGCGGCACCAACCTCAGTGCCCTGTTCTACGTCGATGGTCGCGTCACCGGCAATTACAACACCGGCTCCGACCTCTTCCCGCAGAAGGCGGAAGACAGCTACGCGGTGATCAATGCCCGTGTCGGCCTGCGCGGCCCGGACCAGCGCTGGTCGCTCGAATTCTGGGCGCAGAACCTGTTCGACACTGATTATGCGCAGGTCGCGTTCAACGCGCCCTTCCAGGCGGGCACCACCTCGCCGCCGTTCGTCGACCCGCAATTCCCGGGCGGCCGGCAGATCTTCTCGGCCTTCCTGGCCGAGCCGAGGACCTACGGCATCACCGGCCGCTTCCGCTTCTAAGCGGACTTCCAAGGGGCAGGAGGGCCTCGCCGGCGACGGCGGGGCCCTTCTTCTGCCCGGTCGAGGTCGCGGCGCTCAAGCCGCCTTGCGGTCGATCGCGGCGGCCGCGGCGGCGAGCAGGCGTTCGCGCAAGGCCTTCAATCGCGCCGGGCTTTCGATCCGCGCGCCCTTGAGATCGGTCAGGTAAAAGACGTCCACCGCGCGCTCGCCATAGGTGGCGATATGGGCGCTGCGGATCATCCCTTTGGACCGGAAGATCGCCTCGGCCAGTTCGGAAAGAAGCGCCGCCCGGTCCCGTGCATTGACCTCGACCACGGTATAGCGGCTCGACGTCCGGTTATCGACGAACACCGCCGGCTGGATCGGGAAAGCCTCGGCGCGCGGCAGCGGCAGCGCCCGTGCCGCCAGCCGTTCGCGCAACGGCTCCTGCCCCTCCAGCGCGCGCCGCACCGCCGCTTCGAGCCGCTCCAGTTGCCGCTGGTCCGACACGGGCTCGCCCGCCGCCTGCTGGATCAGGAAATTGTCGAGCGCCGTGCCGTCCTCGGTGGTGTGGATGCGCGCGTCGATGATGTTGCCGCCGGCGAGGCTGATCGCCGCGGCGACTCGATAGAACAGGCCCGGCTGGTCCGGCGCGAGGATCGTCACCAAGGTGGCCGAGCGCTCGTCGAGCGGCCGGATCTCGACCGCGCGCGCCTTCCCCGCCTTCGCCGCACCTTCGATGAAGCGGGCATTGCGGGCGAGCACTTCCGCGGTCTCGGCGAGCCAGTAGCTGTCGGGAAGACGCGCCGCGAGCGCCTCGAAGCGCGGCTCGGCCCAGCCCAGCCGGCCCGCGAGCTCCGCCTTGATCGCCGCCACGCGCTCCTTGCGGCCCTTCTGTTTGTGGCCGAGGCGGAGCATCTCCTCGGCCGCCTCGAACAGAGCGCGCAGCAGCTGCGCCTTCCAGCTGTTCCAGGTGCCCGGGCCTACGGCGCGGATGTCGACCACGGTGAGGATGAAGAGCAGGCGAAGGCGCTCCAGACTCTTCACCCGATCGACGAACTCCTGGACCGTCTCCGGGTCTGCGACGTCGCGCTTGAAGGCAGTCGCGGAGAGCAGAAGATGCCAGCGCACCAGCCATGCCACCGTCTCGGTCTCCGCCTCGGTCAGCCCCAGCCGCGGGCAGAGTGACCGCGCCACCTCGGCGCCGAGAATCGAATGGTCGCCGCCCCGGCCCTTGGCGATGTCGTGAAGCAGGACCGCGCAATAGAGCACCCGTCGCGAGGCGATCGATTTCACTAGCGCGCTCGAGAGGCGATGCTCGTCCTTTAGCTCCTGCCGCTCGATCCGCGCGAGCAGGCCGATCGCCCGGATCGAATGCTCGTCGACCGTATAATGGTGGTACATGTCGAACTGCATCTGCGCGACGACGCGGCCGAAATCGGGAATGAAGCGGCCGAACACGCCCGCCTCATTCATCCAGCGCAACACCGGCTCCGGATCGCGCGGGCTGGTCAGCACCGAGAGGAAGAGCGCGTTCGCCTCCGCGTCGTCGCGCACCGCATCGATCAGCTTGGCCTGCCGGGCGGCGGCGCGCATCGCCAGCGGGTGGATTTCGAGCTCGTGCCGGTCGGCGAGGGCGAACATCCGGATCAGGCGCACGGGGTCCTCAACGAAGAACTCTTCGCCCGAAACCGCGAGGCGCCCGCGGTCGAGCAGGAAGCCCTGCAGCTTGCCCGGGCGGCGGCGCAGCGCCGGCAAAAGGAAGCGCCGGCCACGTCCCGCGAACTTCTCATCGAGATGGGCGAGGAAGACGCCGGTCAGATCGCCGACCGTTTTCGCGTGCAAAAAATAGTGCCGCATGAAGCGCTCGACCGACGATTTGCCGGGCCGGTCGGCATAGTTCATCCGGCCTGAGATCTCGCGCTGGAAATCGAAGGTCAGCCGCTCCTCGGCGCGTCCGGCGGCGATGTGGAGATGGCAGCGCACCGCCCAGAGAAAGCGCTCGGCCCGCTGGAACCGGCGAAGCTCGGCCGCCGAGAGCAGTCCGACCTCGACCAGTTCTACGACCGAGTTCACCCGATAGGCATATTTGCCGATCCAGAAGAGGGCGTGGAGGTCGCGCAGGCCACCCTTGCCTTCCTTCACATTGGGTTCGACGACATAGCGGCTGTCGCCCATGCGCTTGTGGCGCGCGTCGCGCTCGTCGAGCTTTTCCTTGACGAAGGCCCGGGCATTCCCCGCGACCACCTTCTTCCAGAAGCGGGCGGTGACCTCGTCGTAAAGGACTTCATCGCCCCAGACGTAGCGCGATTCGAGGATCGCGGTGCGCACCGTATGGTCGTCTTGCGCGATCCGGATCAGCTCGCCGATGCTGCGCGCGCTGTGGCCGACCTTCAAGCCCAGGTCCCAAAGCAGATAGAGGATCGCCTCGACCACGGTCTCGGTCCAGGCGGCGGGCTTCCACGGCGTGACGAAGGCGAGGTCGACGTCGGAATAAGGCGCCATCTCGCCGCGCCCGTAGCCGCCGACGGCGAGCAGCAACAGCCGCTCCGAGGTGGTCGGATTGGCGAGGGGATGCATGATTTCAACGACATAATCGTGGGCCAGCCGAACGATCTGGTCGATCAGAAAGGCATAGGCCGAGGCCGCCTCCGTCCCGGCATAGGGCCATTCGGCGAAGCGGCGGGCGATCTCGCTTCGGCCGGCCTTGAGCGCCGCCTTGAGCTGCTTCGCCGCAGTCTCGCGATCGGCCGCCGCGAGCTGCTCGGCGAGCGCGCGGCGATCGACGATCGCGCGCCGGAGGGGAATCGAAGCGAAACGCGCGCTCACTTCTCCTCCGCTTCGATCCGCTTCAGCCGGTAGACCAGCTCCAGCGCCTCCCGGGGCGTCAGCGTGTCGGGCTCGATCCCGGCCAGCACGGCGCGGAGCGCGTCGGGCGCCGCCTCCTCTTTGGGCGACGCGGCGAAGAGCGGCAGATCGTCCAACCCGGCGGCGATGCCGCCGGTCGCGGCGCGGCCTTCCTCGAGCTTGGCGAGCACCGACTTGGCGCGTGCGAGCACTGGCAGCGGCAGCCCGGCGAGCTTGGCGACGGCGATGCCGTAGCTGCGGTCGGCGGGTCCGGTCGCGACCTCGTGGAGCAGGACGAGATCGCCCTTCCATTCGCGCGCGCGGACATGATGGAGCGACAAGGCGTCGAGCCGCTCCGCGAGCCGGGTGAGCTCGTGATAATGGGTGGCGAACAGGCAGCGGCAGCGGGCCGAATCGTGGATCGCCTCGACCACCGCCCAGGCGATGGCGAGCCCGTCATAGGTGGACGTGCCCCGCCCGACCTCGTCGAGAATGACGAAGCTGCGCGGCGTCGCCTGGGCAAGGATGGCGGCGGTCTCGACCATCTCGACCATGAAGGTCGAGCGGCCGCGGGCGAGATTGTCCGAGGCGCCGACCCGGCTGAACAGTCGGTCGACCAGGCCGAGCCGGGCCGCGGCAGCGGGGACGTGGCTGCCCGCCTGGGCGAGGATCGCGATCAGCGCGTTCTGGCGGAGGAAGGTCGACTTGCCGCCCATGTTCGGGCCGGTGACCAGCCACAGCCGGTTGTCCTCGGCGAGCGTGCAATCGTTGGCGACGAAGCGCGCGCCGCTGGTCCGAAGCGCGTCCTCGACGACCGGGTGGCGGCCGCCCTCGACCTCGAAGCTGGGGGAATCGTCGAAGCGTGGGCGGCACCAGCCGCCCTCCACCGCGCGCTCGGCGAGCGCGGCGGCGACGTCGAGCCGGGCGAGCGCGTCGGCGGTCGCGGCGATCGGCTCGGCGCGGTTCAGCGCCTCCTCGGTGAGCTCCTCCAGATGTGCGGCCTCGGCGGC
>NZ_JBQTJC010000061.1:0-2954 GCF_052387495.1 Sphingosinicella sp.
CCGCCCTTCGCCCGCCCGGGCGCGCCCAACAGGCTGGCGAAGAGACCGCCGAGCGCCGGCGTCTTGCCGAGCCCGCCGAGCAGCGCACCGAGCCCGCTCCGGATCGACGCGCCCGCGATCTCGGCCAGCGCCGACAGCGCCGCCCGCTTCAGCTCCTCGAAGCCCAGCCGCCCGGTCCTGAGCGCCCGCGCCAGCGCATTCTCCAGCACGCGCCCCGCTTGCTCCGCGCCTTGCGCGAACGGGCCGTCCAGCTCCGCGCGCATCGCCGCCACGTCGCGCGCGAATCCCGCCGTGTCCGCCCGCACGCTGACCACGAGCCGCTCGATTTCCTCATCCATCGGGAAACATCTCCATCAGCCGGGCGAGATCGGCGGGTGAGGCCGGAACCTCCCCCGGCGCCGTCGCGCCGAGCACCGCCGCCAGCTCCGCCGGCGTCGCCGCCCAGAATTCGTCCGGCCGCCACCCGAGCAGCAAGCCCGCCAGGCCCGCCAGCCGCGCCGCGCCGTCGCTAAACAGTCCGCTCATGCTGAGCCCGTCGAAGCACCCTGCAAAATCTGTGTGAGCAGCGTCTTCAGCACCGGCGTCGCCTTGGCCAGCCCGCCCTCGGCGATCGCTTCGCCGATCCGCTCGCGTGTGCAGCCCTCGCCCCGCTCCGCCGCGCAATGCCAGAACAAGGCGGCCATCTCGCTCAAGGCCAGCCGCCCTTCCGCCGCCCGCTCGACCAAAGCGAAGAGCGGCCCCAGTTCCTCCTCGGCCGCGACCAGCGCCTCGAAGCTCGGCCGCAGCACCAGCCGCTCCCCGGCGACCACGATCGCCGCCTCGCCCCGCGCCGGATTGGCCGCCCTCATATCGCGGCCACCTCGCCCGAGCTTTCGAGGCTCAGACTGTAGGTCCGCTCGCCGTTGTAATCGCCCGAATAATCGAGCCGCGCGACGAGAAAGCGCCCGCGCATCCGCTCGCCGCTCTCGAAGCTCAGCTCGTAATCGTCGAGCAGCCCGCCGAGCGCGTTGGACTTGATCCGCGTCTCCGCAACCGAGCCGGTGAAGATCCCGCTCGCCGAGACCGAGACCGAGCGCACGCCGGCGCCCGAGAGCAGCTCGCGCCACCCTTCCGAATCCTTGCTGGTGACGTTCACCGCCTCGCCGTTCACGCTCAGCTGGGTGGTGCGCATCCCGGCCACGGTCGCATAAGCCGGCGGCGCGGCGCCGTCGCCCACCTTGAGCAGAAAAGCGCTTCCTTTTTCGGCGCTCATGGCGCAATCTCCTTCTCGTTAAGCAATTGGAGGGAACGATGTTTTCGTCTTTCCTCGCGCTGATGCTGGCGGCCGTCGGGGGACAGGCCACCGACACCACCCGCATGGCGCGTGAAGCCTTCACCGCATGCCTGCAGGCTTTCGTTCAACAGAGCGTCAGCGCCCGGATGACGCCGTCCGATTTCGAGGCGCAATATCCGCAGCAATGCGCTGCGCAGGAGGCCGCCTACCGCGAGGCGATCATCCGCCGCGACACCGCCGCCCGCATCGCCCGCGCCGCCGCCGAGGAATCGGCCGGCCTCGAAATCGAGGACGCCCGGATCAACTTCAGCGAACGCTTCGCCATGGCGCAGCCGCGCTAAGGGTTCGCCCGGCAACAGCGCCCGCCGACGCGAAGCGGCGCCGAAGCTGATGCCGGAGTCGAACCCGCCCGGACGGCGGGGCGGCCGGTCATAATCCGGCCGAGCCCGACCGACGTCACGGCACAATGGTGCCGTGACGGCCGTCTTCGATCACTAATCCGCCAGCATCCTGGCCCGGAACTCGCTGACCCCCGCCCAGCCGAGCCCGGTTTCACGCATCGTCCGGCTGCGCAGGAAGACCAGGCTCGCGATCCGCCAGCCGTCCGCCTCGCCGCCGATCGCCATTACCGCCATCTCGCTCGCCGCCATCAGCCGCCGCAGCCGGTCCGGCCGTTCGCCCTTGTCGCGGATCGTCACCGCCAGCCTGATCTCCCGCCCGACCCCGCTCTTGTGGCTCCAGTCGCTCTCCGCCCCGGTCTCGACGATCGCATGGGGAAAGGCGGCGGTCAGCGGCGGCCCGTCGTAACGGCCGCTCAGGCTCTCCACGCCGGCCAGCGCGACCAGCGCCGACTTGGCCAGGCTCGCTCCCGCGCTCATTTCGCCAGCCCCGCGAACAGCCACCTCAGCGCCGGATCGAGCGCGAAGCGCCGGGCCAGCCGCCGTCCGACGAGGACCAGCCCGCGCTCGTTCTCCTCGATCCTCACGCCGGCGGGCAACGCGCTCCTCGCCTCCTCGGCGAGCTCTCGCCTCCGTGCCGCTGCCCGGGCTTCGGCGATCCGCGCCACGCGGCCCGTTATCGCCTCAAACATGGCTCCCCCCTCCCAGAGTCAGCCGCCGCCAGGGCCGCCACAACGCCGTCACCGCCGCCGGCGGCGGGGCCGCCTCGGCGCGATCGCGATGGGCGTAGAAATGGGCGGTCAGCCGAACGATCCCCTGCCGCACCGCCTCGGGCACGCCATTGGCATCGCTTGCCAGCCCGGCGAGATAGGTGACCCGCAAGCGCTTCTCGCTCCGCGCGGCCGCCAGCCGCAGCCAGCCCTCGCCCGCCGCGTCGATATCGATCGCATAGGCCTCCGCGGCCAGCGGCTCGGCCTCACCCGTTTCGTCGAGCGCCGCCACCGCCTCGATCGCCCTGACCGGCCCCGCGCCGAGCCGCCGCCATTGCCGCGAGGCGGGCACGGCCTCTTCGATCCGCCGCGCGATCAGCAGGCGCCCGGTGAAGCTTTCGCACAAGCCGGCGGCGCTGCGGGCAAGGCCGACGAGCAGCGCGTCCTCCTCGCTCGTGCCGACCCGGAGATAGGTCTTCAGCTCGGCGAGCGAGACCGGCAGGGCCGGCGCCGCCGCGGCGGCGCGCGGGCCCAACAACAATGCGCCCCGCGCCCACGAAAAGCGCGGGGGGC
>NZ_JBQTJC010000062.1:0-3516 GCF_052387495.1 Sphingosinicella sp.
GGGCGCCGCCGCACTGTGCTCAACGACAGTTCCGAGCGTCCCCGCGTCATCCGGCCGGCGCCGCGCGGGCCGGGCCCCGGCGCGCCGCCGCCGCGCGAGCGGATCGCGGTCGCCGAGGCGAGCCCGCCGCGCAACGTCCCGGTTTACTCGCCGCCCGTCCAGCGTTTCCAGCCGGAGCCGGAGCGCGCCACGCCCCCGCCGCCGCGGCGCTTCGGCACCGAGCCCGCGCCGTCCTTCGCCGGCCCCGCGACCGCGCAATCGGATCCGCTGCCGGGCTTCTCGCTGACCCCGCAGGGCGTGCAGCCCGAACCCACCGCGCCGCCGCCGCCCGCCGAGGCGGAAACCGGCCTCGCCGACATCGCCGCGCTGGTGAACCGCCTGCCGACGGAACGCGCCGCACCGCCGCCGCCTCCGCCGCCTGCTCCCGCGCCTCAGGGACCGACCGAGCGGCAGATCCGCGATGCGCTGGCGCGGGAGAATGAGCGCCGCGCGGCGGCTTCCCGCCAGTCGGCGCAGGCGACGCGCGCGCCGGCGCGGACGGCCGAGCAGCGCGCGGCTCGCCGCCCGGCCCGGCCCGCCCATCCCAGCCGCCACTGGGTGCAGGTCGCGGGCGGCGCCAATCGCGCCACCTTGCCGCGCGAATTCGCCCGGCTGCGCGGCCTCGCGCCGCAATTGCTCAATGGCCGCCCCGCCTGGACGACCCCGCTCAACGCGACCAACCGCCTCCTCGTCGGCCCCTTTGCTTCGGCGCGCGAGGCGCAGGCCTTCGTCAACCGGCTCGCGGCCGAGGACGTTTCGGCCTTCGCCTGGACCAGCCCCGCCGGGCAGGAGATTGTGCGGCTCCCGGCCGGGCGGTAAGCCCGCCCGGGCATGACGCTCGCCCGCCTCGCCTCGGATCCCGCCCGCAGCCGCGGCCGCCGGCATCGTGAGGAGGAGCGCGCCACCCGCGGCCCGCGCGACGCGTTCCAGCGCGACCGCGACCGGATCATCCATTCGATCCCCTTCCGCCGTCTCCGCCACAAAACCCAGGTCTTCGTCGCGCCCGACGGCGATCATTTCCGGGTGCGGCTCACCCACAGCCTCGAGGTCGCCCAGATCGGCCGGACGATGGCGCGGGCGCTGGGCCTCAACGAGGATCTCACCGAGGCGCTCTGCCTCGCCCACGATATCGGCCACCCGCCCTTCGGCCATGCCGGCGAGGACGTGCTGCAGGCGGCGATGGCCGAGGGGGGCGGCTTCGACCACAATGCCCATACGATCCGGCTGCTGACGAAGCTGGAAAGCCCCTATCCGCGCCATGACGGGCTCAACCTCAGTTGGGAGACGCTGGAGGGGCTCGCCAAGCATAACGGCCCGGTCGCGGACCCGCCTTGGGCGCTCGCCGAGGCGGACGCGGATTTCCCGCTCGATCTCGCCACCTGGCCGGGGCTGGAGGCGCAGCTCGCCGCGATCGCCGACGACATCGCCTATGACAATCACGACATCGACGACGGCCTGCGCGCCGGCCTGTTCGCGCTCGACGAGGTGCTGGCGGTGCCGCTCGTCGCCGCGCGCTGGCGGGCGGTGTGCGACCGCTTTCCGGGCGTCGACGAGGCCCGGCTGGTTCCAGAGCTGATCCGCGACCTGATCGGGCTAATGGTCAACGACGTGCTGGTGGAGACGCGGCGCCGGGTCGCCGAAGCGGGCGTCGCCACCGCGGACGAGGTGCGCGGCGCCGGCCGCTCGCTCTCCGGCTTCTCCGCCGCGCTGCGGGACGAGGAGCGGGCGCTCAAGGCCTTTCTCCATGCCCGCATGTACGATGCCGTGCCGGTCCAGGCGGTGCGCGGCCGGGCGCAGCAAGTCCTCGCCGGCCTTTTCGCCGCCTATCGCGGCGATCCCCGGCGCCTCCCCGAGCTCTGGCGGCCCGCCACGAACGATCAACCGGCCATGATGCGCGCGATCGGCGACTTCATCGCCGGCATGACCGACCGCTACGCGATCCGCCGCTATGAGGAGCTGGTCGGCCCGGCCGATCTGCCCGAGGGCTTCTGATCGCCCCTCACTCGATCCGTCGCGCCGAGATGATCCGGACCGGGCGGTCGATCATCTGATTGCGCATCGCGCCGCGGCCGGCATTGGGCACCGTCTCCGAAGCGAGGATCGTCCGGACCACGTCCATCCCCTCGATCACCCGCCCAAAGGCGGCATAGCCGGGGCGGCCGTCCTGGGCGTCCATCTGGGTGATCGCGGCGGTGGTGATGAAAAATTCGCCCATCGCATTGCCTGGCGCGCTCCGTGCCATCGAGATGGCGCCTTCGACATGGCTGAGCCCGGTCTCGTTGGTCGGCTCGTGCGCGATCGGGTGGAACATCAGCCGATAATTGCGATGAATGCCGCCCTGGATGAAGCCGCGCCCCTCATGCCCGCGCGTCCGCGCCGCGCGGTAGAAATTGGTATCGTCGAACCGGCCGGCGTCGACATAGCGCAGGAAGTTGGTCACCGTGACCGGCGCGCGCCGCCCGTCGAGCAGCAGCACGATTCCCCCCGCCTCGGTCTCCAGCCGCACCCGGACCAGCCCGCGCTCCTGTGTCGCAGGCGGTGGGGGCGGGCGCTCGGCCGCCTGCACCCTGAGCGGCGTGCCCTCGCGCTCGGCTTCCTGCTGAATGGGCGGCGCGCCCTCGCCGCAGCCGGCGGCGAGCAGGGTCAGCAGGACGAGACGGGCGAGCGGGCGAATCATGCGCCGATGGATGCAACAGTCTTGCGGGCTAGAACAGCCCGGGCACCTCGCGCTGCGCGACGCTCGGCCGGGCGGGGGCCAGCATCTCCTGCCGCGCGGGGCGTTGCAGCGCGGTCGGCGAGGTCGCTGTGCTGATCGCGGTGCAGCTCCGCCCGGCGAGGAAATCGAGCGCCTGGCGGGTCGAGGCCTCAAGTGGGTCGCCCATCGGCCGGCTGAAATCGTCCGCCGCCTGGCAGCTCGCGCCCACCGTGGCGGCGAGGCCGTCATAATAAGCGCCCTGGCGCGAGGCGTTCTGGGTGGCGAAGGCGACGACGCGGAGGCGATCGTCGCACGCCGCCCGGTCGACCGCGATCTGGCCGACCGGCTTGCCGTAGGTGTTGGCACCGATCAGCGCGGCATTGGCGCCGAGATAGGGGATGAAGGAATTGATCACGAGCTCGCTCGCCGAAGCGGTGCTGCCGGTGCCGATGAAGGCGATCCGGGTCGGCGCGATCGATTCCGCGCGCGGCTGGAAGGTGCGCGTGTCGTTGAACTGCGCCTTCTCCGGCCGGAAGGTCGTGAAGCTGAAGACGTCCGAGGTCGAGCGGTTCCGGCCCAGCAGGTCGCCGATCAGCTCCGCGGTCGAAACCAGTCCGCCGCCATTGTACCTGAGGTCGAAGACAATCTCGGTGATCCCCGCGGCGCGGAACTGCGCGAAGGCATCGCGCAGCGCCGGGTCGGCGGTCGAGATGAAGGTGCGCAGATTGATGTAGCCGACCTGGCGGCCATTGTCGTTGATGACCTGGACACCGTAGCGGGTC
>NZ_JBQTJC010000063.1:0-13857 GCF_052387495.1 Sphingosinicella sp.
GCCGCGCAGCAGGGTAGCTATGCATGGACGGGATAACCGCTGAAAGCATCTAAGCGGGAAGCCTCCCTCAAGATAAGATATCTCAGAGCCGTGGAAGACCACCACGTTGATAGGCCGGATGTGGAAGCAGGGTAACCTGTGGAGCTAACCGGTCCTAATTGCTCTATTCGCGCTTGAGAGTTCACACCGTCAACGACAGCCTTGGAGCTGCCGTCGGCATGTGGCTCAGCAGATCAAAGTTGCACGATTTCTAGATCCTTTTTCATGCACCTGCCTCATAGCTTGGTGACCATAGCGTCCGTGACCCACCCGATCCCATCCCGAACTCGGCCGTGAAACCGGACAGCGCCGATGGTACTGCCGCTTAAGCGTCGGAAGTGTAGGTCGTCGCCAGGCTTTGCGGCCGGTGCATGGAAATGATCGAAACGAACCCATTCACAATGTCAAAGAGCCGCTCCGACACGCTGAACGCGTGCGCCGAGCGGCCCAGCTGAGTGGCGCGGGGTGGAGCAGCCCGGTAGCTCGTCAGGCTCATAACCTGAAGGTCGCAGGTTCAAATCCTGCCCCCGCAACCAGCCTCAATCTGCCGTCGTCATCCAGTGCGGCAGGCGCTCATCCTCCAGAAACCCCTCTGCCTCGCGGCGTGCGCGAATCAGCGCCCAGTCGCTGCCGTCGACGAGCACTTCGGCGGCGTGGGGCCGGGAATTGTAGGTGCTGCCCATCGTCGCGGCATAGGCCCCGGCGGTCCGGATCACGACCAGATCGCCGGCCTCGACCGCGTCCATCTCGCGCTCGACAGCGAAGGTGTCGCCGGTCTCGCAGACCGGGCCGACCACGTCGGCAATCATGCGCTTGCCCGTCGGCCGCACCGCGTCGATGCCGTGCCAGGCGTCATAGAGGCTGGGGCGCACCAGATCGTTCATCGCCGCGTCGAGGACGACGAAGGGCTGGCCCAAACCCGGCTTCACGCGGATGACCTCGGTCAGCAGGACGCCTGCGTCGCCGACGATCAGTCGCCCCGGCTCGAAGATCAGCCGCGCGTCCCAGCCGCGCGTGACCCGGACCACCATGGCGCAATAGTCCGCGATCGTCGGCGGCGCCGGTTGCGCGGGGTCGTAGCTAATGCCGAGGCCGCCGCCGAGATCGGCGGTGCGGATGTCATGGCCCTCGCCGCGCAATCGCCCGATCATCGCGCCAAGCTTGCCGAACGCGGCCTCGAGCGGCGCCAGGCTCGCGAGCTGGCTGCCGATATGGACGGCGAGGCCGTTGAGCCGCAGCCCCGGCAGCGACGCGATGCGGGCGCAGGCAGCCGGCGCATCGGCGATCGGGATGCCGAACTTGTTGTGCGCGGCTCCGGTCGAAATCTTGGCGTGCGTGCCCGCCTCGACATCCGGGTTGAGCCGGATCGCCACCGGTGCGATCCGCCCCATCGAGACCGCGATCTCCGAGAGGAGCTCGGCCTCGGGCAGCGATTCGAGATTGAACTGGTAGAGGCCGCCTTCCAGCGCCAGCACCATCTCTTCGGCGGTCTTGCCGACGCCGGAGAACACGATCTTGTCGGGCGCAATCCCGGCCCAGCGCGCGCGGCGATACTCGCCGCCGGAGACGACGTCGGCGCCCAAGCCTTCCGCCGCCAGCGTCCGCAGCACGGCGCCGTTCGGATTGGCCTTCACGGCATAGGCGACAAGCGGGCCATCGAGCGGCGACAGCGCCCGCAGCAGCGCCCGCGCCTGGCTGCGCATCGCACCCTCCGAATAGACATAGACGGGGGTGCCGACCGCGGCCGCGATCTGTGGCAGCGGCGCCTCCTCGCAATGGATAGTGCCGCCGCGAAGCTGAAAGGCGTTCATCGTGCGTCCCAAGGCCGGATCGTCAGAGAGGATCGCCGCCGCACCGGGCGGCGGCGTCCCCCGCCAGGCGCCTGTGCCTAGCGGAACTGTAAACGCACGCCGACCCGGAAAGCTCGCCCGAGCAGATCGCTATAGGTGCTGTTCGCGGCGAGGCCGGTTTCGGGCAGCAGGATCGGATCGGCGTCGAACAGGTTGGTCACGTTGATGAAGAATTCGCCGTTGCCGTCGCCCAGGGCGGCGAATCTCAAGGTCGCGTTGAGATCGACATAGAAGGCGCCGGAGACGGTGTTGTCGTTATAGGTCGGAGCCTGCGTGGTTGCGATCGGGCAGGTGCCGGGCGCGCATTCGATTCCGGCGGAGTCATAACGGCCGGCGCTCACCCCGCGCGCGACCGCCGTGAGCGAGCCTTGCGGGACATCATAGGTCGCGGTGATGCGGTAGAGCCAGCTCGGCGTGCTGGACTGGCCGCCGTTCACGCCCGTCGTGTCGATGGGCGTCGTTGTGGAAATGCCGGTATCGATGATGTTCTCAAGGTAGTGGGTCGCCACGCCACGCAGCGTGAAATTGCCCTGCGCGCCGGAGAAGAGCCGATTCAGCGGCAGGCGGTAGGTCGCCTCGAAATCGATGCCCCGCACCAGCCTGCGCACGAAGTTGAAAGGCTGGCGGCGGATCAGGATTCGGCTCGCATTGTCCGGATCCTGAGTGATGGCGTTGCAATATTCCTGCACGCCCTCAGAGCAGCGATTGATGATGGCCTGCGGGCTGATGGAGTCGATCGCACCGTCCAGGTCGATGCGGAAATAGTCGACCGAGGCGCTGAATCCGGGAATGAAGCGCGGCGAGATCACCCCGCCGATATTCCAGGAGTCCGCCCGTTCGGGCTCCAGGTTCGGGTTGCCGGTGATCAGCCCCGAATAGCCGATGCTGGCGGTGTTGTAGATCACTCCGTTGAGTGGGGTGGCTGTACCGGTAGTGGAATTGAAGAACGGATTGCTGACCGAGTCGGTATTCGCGGTTCCGGCCGCGAACAGCTCGCTCAAGTTGGGCGCGCGGATATCGCGCGAGCGCGTGACCCGGAGCCTGACGTCCTCGATCGGCTGCCAGGTGGCTCCGGCGCGCCAGGTCGTGACATAGCCGGAGGTCGAATAATCGGTGGCGCGGACAGCGCCGTTGAACTCGAGGCCGAGGCCCAACGGCACGACGACCTCGAAATAGGCTTCCTTCACGTCATACTCGCCCGTGGTCGGCAAATAGTTGCCGACTGACCAGCGATTCGTCGTCACGGGTAGTCCGGCCGCGTTTGTCGTGACGAGCGGCTGGAATTCGGGAGGGACGAAGCCGCTGATCTGCTCCTCGCGATATTCGGCGCCGATCGCCATCGAGACGTCGCCGGCCCAGGTCGCGAACGGCGTGAACGACAGGTTGGCGCCGACCACGGTCTGCTCCACGACCTGGTCGCGAAAGGGATCGCCGAGCACATACGGGATCGCCGCGGGGTTGATGACGCCGATGCCGAGCCGGTTGATCGGCACGCAGGCGGGATCATTGTTGCTCGGATTGGCGTCGACATTGATCCGGCAGACGATCGGGCTGGAGGTGTCGCCGGGGATCGAGAACACGGCGTCGGTCGCATCCCGCATCCGCTGCGTGTTCATGATGTTGCGCAGCTGCTCGCGCACGTCGGCGCGGCCATATTGCCCGTACACGTCCCATTGCGCCCGGTTGCCGAACAGCTCGAAATCGCCGAGCGCGCCGACCACGTAGCGCTGCACCTCGCGCCGGTTGTTGATCACCCGGAAGGGCAGGTCCTGCGCGGTCGTCGCGATCGTCACCGTATTGATTCCGGCAAGCGAGCGGCCGGCGGCATTGAAAGTATTGATCAGGAAGGCATTATCGGCCTGAAGCACGATGCCGGTGGCGAGGTTCGGGCCGGAATTGAAGAACACCTCCTGCCAGTTGTACGAACCCTCGGCGAACAGGGTGAAGCCGTCCGCGACCTCGTAGCTGATCCGGCCGAAGAAGCTGCGGCGGTCGTCCTCGGCGTCGAGGCCGATGCGGCGGCCTGAATCATTGACCCGCCAGTCGCCCCCCTGCGTGAGAGTCGGAGCGGCCGCGCCGGTGGGCGATGGGAAGGTCACCGCGCCGTACTGATACTGGAGGATCTGGCCGCCGGCGCCGAAATAAAGGCCGCGCAGACTGTTGGCGACGCCGCCGGACGAGTTCGTGATGAGGCCGCCCGGCGTCGAGTTCGCCGCGCCGACCTGGCGCAGCGTGGTGAGGAATCTCGGGTTGGTGCTGTTGGGGGTTGTCCAGGCGGGATTCTGGATGCGGACGAAGCCGGTCTGGTTCCAGTCGCGGTCGGCGACATCGAAAATGCCGTCGCGGTGATCGATCCCGGCGCTGACCAGCACATGGCCGCGGCCGTCCGCGAAGGACAGGCCGCCGGCGACGTCGAACGAATAGTTGAAGCCGTCGCCGCGCGAGGTGATGCCCGAGTCGCCCTGGATCCGGAGCCCCTCATAGTCGGTATCCAGGATGAAGTTGACGACGCCCGCGACCGCGTCCGAGCCATAAGTCGCCGAGGCGCCGCCGGTGACGATCTCGACTCGCTCGACCAGAATTTGCGGAATCGTGTTGACGTCGACCAGGCTGTCGCTCGTCGAGGCGACCGAGCGTCGGCCGTTGAGCAGGATGAGCGTCCGAACCGCGCCCAGGTTGCGCAGGTTGAGCGCGTTGATGCCCGCCTGGCCGCTGCTGATGTTGAGGCGCGAGTTGGATGGCCGCGTCGATCCCGCGAGCGCCGGCTGCTGATTGATGAAATCGGCGATATTGTTGGTCGGCGAGGTGTTCTGAATTTCCTCGGTATTGAGGACGGTGAGCGGTGTCGGCGCCAGATAGCCGTCGCGCACCACGCGCGTGCCGGTCACGAGGATGGATTGCTCGTCCTCGCTAGCCGTTTGTCCTGCCGGCGTGCCTTGCGCCGAGGCGGCGCTCGCCATCGCCATCGCGGTCATGCCGATGCCCGAGACGAGCACTGCTCTGAGTGACGTGGAAGCGCGCATCATTCATTCCCCCTTAGGCAGCGTCCAGCGGGCATTAAGGAACAAGAATGTGACGGCTCACCATAGTTTCTGTTGGCCCGGCCATAACCTGTCGCCATTTGGTCGTCCCACGGCCGTCGCGCGTGCTACCAGCATGGCAGCGAGGGGCTGCCGGCGGAAGGTGAGGGGCTGATGGCATCAACGGCTTACGGCGATGCCGCTTCGCCCGATCGGGTGGTGCCGAGGGGTCTGCGCCGGCAGGCGCTCTATCTCCTGCTCGGCTTCTCGGCCGGCCTGCCCTTCTACATGTTCTCGACCGTGCTCATGCTTCGCCTGCAGGCGCACGAGATCGGGCTCGTCATCATCGGCTTCTTCGCCTGGGTGCAGCTGCTGCCGACCTTCAAGGTCCTCTGGGCGCCCTTGGTGGATCGCTACCAGGTCCCAGGCTTCGGCCGCTTCTGGGGCAAGAGACGCGGCTGGATCATGCTCGCCCAGCTCGGCATCTTCTCCTCGATGGCGGCGATGGCCTTCGTCTCGCCCGGCGATTCGCTCGCGCTCGTCGCCCTGTTTGCCGTGCTGCTCGCTTTCTGGACGACGACGCTCGAAGTGGCCGCGGACGCCTGGCGGATCGAGCTGGCGCCGGCCCAGGCGGACCAGGCCCCGCTCGCCGCCGCGAACCTCTGGGGCTACCGCACCGCGATGGTCGCGGCGGGGAGCGGGGCTCTGCTCATCGCCGACCAGCCGGGCTGGGGCTGGACCGGCGCCTATCTCGCCATCGCCGCGGCCGCTTTCGCGCCTTTCCCGGTGCTCGCCGCGATGCGCCCGGACCCCGAGGCGCGGGGCGGGCGCTGGGGCGCCTTGACGACAGGCCTCGCCGCGAGCGTCGCCATCCTGCTGGCCGCGATGGTCGTGACCGGGACCGTGGGTTGGCTGTTGCTCGGCGCGGCGGGGGGCATGGGCATGAACGGCCAGACCAACGTCACGCCCTATGTCCTGGCGCTGTGCATGGTCCCGTTCCTGCTCATGGCGGCGGCTTTGCCGAAGATCCGCAAGCTGCCGCCGACCGCGCCGGCGCGGCGCTCGCTCGCGATCGGGCCCTATATCGAATTCTTCTGGCGCTACGGCTTCATGGCGCTGGCGCTGATGGCGTTCGTCTCGATCTACCGGATGGGCGACGTGCTGGCATTGAACCTCTCCAAGCCGATGATCCGCGAGCTCGGCTATTCGCTGAGCGAGATCGGCCGCGCCGATTCCTACGTCGCGCTAATCGCCAGCATCGTCGGCGTCGCGCTCGGCGGCTGGATGGCGGCCCGGTGGCGACTGACCTGGGCGCTCGCCGCGGGCGCATTGTTCGCCGGGCTGGGCAATTTCGGTTTCGTCTGGCTCGCCCACCAGCCGCCGCAGGAAGCGACCTTGTACCTCGCGACCGCGCTCGACCAGTTCGGCAACGGCATGGCCGGAACGATCTTCGTCGTCTACCTCTCGCTGTTGGTCGATCCGCGCCACCCGGCCGCGCAGTATGCCTTCCTGTCCGGCTTCGCCTTTCTGCTGCCGCGCCTGCTCTCCGGCTCCGGCGGCTCGATGGTCGAGAGCTTCAACGCGGCGGGTTATAACGGCTTCGACCTGTTCTTCCTGCTCTCCGGCGTGGCCAGCCTGGCGGCGATCCTGTTCCTGCCGCTGATCGGCCGCGCCCGGCCGCGTCCGCGCGACGACGACGAGGCCGCGGCATGACCGCGGACGCGATCGAGCGCGCCTTCGCGCCGGCGCGCGCGGCGGTCGAGGAGCGGTGCATCCCCGGGGCGACGCTTGGCGTCGTCACCGCCGACGGGCGTCGGGCCGTCCGCTTCGCCGGCATGGCCGCGCTCGTGCCGGACCCCGAGCCCCTGACCGAGACGCATTGGTTCGATCTCGCCTCGGTGTCGAAGGTGATCGCCACGACGACGATGATCCTGACCCTTGCGGAACAGGGCCGGCTCGATCTCGACCGGCCGCTGACCGACGCGATTCCGGACCTGCGTCAATATGACGTCGCCAATGCGGCCGAGCGCCGGCTGACCTTTCGCGATTGCCTCGCGCACCGGACCTTCCTGCCCGCGGTCGAGCCGATCTACACTTATGGCAGTGACCCCGAGCGGCTCCGCGCCTTCGTGCTGCAGCGCGAGTGGCGGCACGGCCCGCCGGTCTATTCCGACATCAATTACATCCTGCTCGGCATCGCGATCGAGCGGCTCACCGGCGCCCCGCTCTCGGCTTGGCCACTGCCGCCCGGCCTCGCCTTCGGCCCGCCGCCCGGGCCGGCCGTCGCGACCGAAGCCTGTACTTGGCGCGGCCGGGTCATAAAGGGCGAGGTGCACGACGAGAACGCCTGGGCGCTCGGCGGCGCGGCTGGCCATGCCGGGCTGTTCGGCACCGTGGCCGGCGTCCTCGGCCATGCGCGCGGGCTGCTCGACGGCAGCGCCTCGCCGTTCCTGCTGGACGCGATCCGTACGCGGGTCCACGCCGACCGCACCTGCGGTTGGGAGCGGCGCTTTGCCGGCTGGCACGGCGGCGACGCCTGCTCGCCCGAGACGATCGGCCATACCGGCTTCACCGGCACTGGCCTCTGGGTCGATTTCGGGCGCGGCCTCGCCTGGACCCTGCTCACCAACCGGGTGCACCCGACCCGCCACCGCGAGACCGGCATCCTGGAATTGCGCCGCGCCACGGGAAACGCGGTGATCGAAGCTTTCGGCTAGTTCGCTTCCGCGATCGCGACCAGCACCGCATCCATTACCGCGGTCGCGCCGCCGCCGCCGGGAACGTCGTTGGCGAAGAAGGAGAAGACGAGGGTCCGCCCGCTCCGCGCGATCAGGTAGCCGGATAGGCCGTTGGTCGCGTTGAGCGTGCCCGTCTTGGCGAACAGGCGCCCTTCGAGCGGCGTGCCCCGGAAGCGCCGGGCGAGCGTGCCGTCGACCCCGGCGACCGGGAAGGTGGCGCGCCAGGCCGGCCCCCAGGGCTGGGTCGCGGCCCAGCGCAGCAAGGCGGCGACGGCGCGCGGCGCCATCCGGTTGTAGGTCGACATGCCCGATCCGTCCGAGAGGTCCCAGCTCGTGCGCCGCGCGCCGGCCCTGCTCATCATCGTCTCGATCAGCGCGACGCCGTCCTGGATCGAGCCTGAGCCGCTCAGCGCGCCGAGCCGCCGGATCATCAGCTCGGCGTGAAGGTTCTGGCTCTCCTTGTTGATTCGGGTGACATCCTCGGCGAGCGGAGGCGGAATCAGCCGCGCCAGCACCTCTCCGGACGCGACCGGGGGCAGCGCATTATCGGTCCGTTGCTCACCCTCGCCGCCTTCGGCGGGCCGGTGGCGGACGCCGACCTCGCCGGTCACCCGGACGCCGCGCGCCTCCAGCATGGTGCGCAGCCGCGACGCGGCGTAGTGGGCGGGGTCGTCGATGCCGAGGCGAAGCGTCTCCGGCTGGGCGCCGGCCAGGATGCGCCCGGTGAGACGCAGCTCCATGCTGCCCGGCAGGCGGGTGAAGCGCAGCTGCGTCGCCCCCTCCGCGATCGTCACCGCCTCGTTGACGATCCGATAGTAAGGCAGATGATCGAGCGAAGGCGCCTGGCCCGCCGCGCCGGGCGTGACCCGGACCCTGATCTCGTTGTCGTCGAGGGTCAGCGCCGAGATGCCGGTGCCGTAGCCGGTGACGATGTTGTTCCAGCTCATCCCCGGGCTCCAGCGCTGGTCCGGAAACAAGGTGTCGTCGCCGATCACGTGGCGCACCCGCCGGGTTCGTGCCGTGATCGCGTCCGCTAGGGTCGCCAGGCAGTTGGCGACGCAGTCCGGCGCGCTCGACAGGCGCGCGTCGCCATGCCCGATCAGGATCACGTCCGGTATCCCACGCCGGCCCTCTTCGAGCCGCACCGCCGCGCCCCCGGCCGCATCCGGCTGGTCCAGGCCCGTCAGGGTCGCGAACGCGGCCGCGGTCGTCAACAGCTTGGTGTTGGACGCCGGAATGAAGCGCTCGTTCGGGTTGATCGCGATCAGCTCTCGCCCCTCCGGATCCAGGACGACGAGACCGAAGCGCGTGCCCTGCGGCGCTTCCGCCAGCCGCGCGGCGACCCGCTGCTGAAGGTCTTGCTGCCAGGCCAGCGCCGGCGCGGCGCCGGCAAGGACGAGGGCCAGCAGAGCGGCTCGCATGAACGTGAGCAAAGGCTTCATCGCGCGATCCTACACATAATAGGGCTCGCCACGCTCCCGCAGCGCCTCATAATGGACCATCGCCGGTTCCGGCCCCAGCGGCACCGACAGGCCGTCGCGGAAGGCCCATTCGCCGCGGTCGCAATCATCGGCGCGAACATAGCCGTTGATATAGAAGCGGCGTTGGTGGACGGCACCATTGGTCCCGGAGCCGTGGACCAGATAGGGATTCCACAGCGCGAGATCGCCGGGCTCGAGTTCGAGCTGGATCGCATCGTCGGCCGAGAGCCCGACCCGTTCGAGCGCCGCGTCCTGCATCTCCCGGCCGAGCACGTCGTCGTCGGTGTCGAGATCGAGGTCGCCGAACCTGTGGCTGCGGGGGACGAAGGACATGCCGCCGGACTCCGGGCGGTGCGGATCGATCGCGAGCCCGGTCTGGACATAGGACGTCACGAGGTTGCGGTAGCATTCGGCGGGCTGACGGAAGCGCGAATCCTGGTGCCAGGCGAAATCGCCCGCGGCGCCCGGCGCCTTCCAGTGGATCTGGTTGATGATCTGCTTGATGTCGCGTCCGATCAGCGGCTCGAGCAGCCTTGCGAAGCGGGGATCGAGCCGAACTGCGTCCAAAGCGGGCCGGTGATAGGCCGGCCATTGGACCATCTGGACGCGCGGGCCCGCCTCGCTCTGCGCGATCTTGTAGAAGAGATTGCCGTGCCGGAAGCTGCGGCCGTGCGCCATGCCCTCGGCGTGGACAGCGTCGATCTCGGCGCCGATCGCCGCCACCTCCTCGGGCGTGAAGAAGGCGCGGACGACGGCATAGCCGTCCCGGTGCCAGGCTTCGGGGTCAATCGTCTGTGTCATCGTTCTTCGGCCGCAGCACAGTATCGTCCAGCTCGTTTTCCCAGCGCGCGACGCAGGTCGCGACGGTGAGGTTGGCGCTGGCGCTCGGCACCGTGCGGGTCATGTCGAGCAGCCGGTCGAACGGGAGAACGAAGCCCACCACGAGGGCCGTCTGCTCCGGCGGCACGCCGACCGAGGAGAGGACGGCGGCCAGCATGAAGAGGGAAGCGGAGGGCACCGGCGCGGTGCCGAACGCGGCCAGGGCGCCGGTCAGCAGCACAAGCCCGTAGGTCATCCCCGTCAGCGGCACGCCGAGCGCCTGCAGGCTGAACAGGCTGAGCAGCCCGACATACATGGCGGTGCCGTCCTTGCCGATCGCGGCGCCGAGCGGCAGCGTCGTCGAATAGATCGAGCGGCCGACGCCGATATTCTTCTCGGCGACGCGCATCGCGACCGGCAGGGTCGCCGAGCTGGAGGCGGTGGAGAAGGCCACGGCGAGCGCGTCTATGATGCCGCGGAAGAAGCGCGCCACCGGCACCCGCGCGACGAAACGCAGCAGCAGGCTGTGGACGAGCAGGATCTGGAGCGCCGAGCCCAGCACCACCGCCAGCGCCAGCCAGCCGACATTGATGAAGACCGCCGCACCGTTCGCAGCGACCGCGTTGGCGATCAGGGCGAAGACGCCGAACGGCGTCGCCTCCATGACGATGCCGACGATCTTGAGGAGGACGGCGGTGGCCGACTGGAGCAGGCCCGCGAAGGGCTTCCCCGCCTCGCCGGCCAGCAGCGTGCCGATGCCGAGCAGGATGGCGACGAAGATGATCGCCAGCATGTCGCCCTTGACGAGCGCGTCGAAGATGTTGGTCGGGATGATGCCGACGAGCTGCTCGTAGGGCGTCGGCGGGGTGCCGATCGCGTGCGCCGTCGCGGTGCCGAGCGGCGCGCCTTCGCCCGGCCGGATCAGGCTCGCCACCGCCATGCCGATCGACACCGCGATCGCGGTGGTGAACGCGAACAGGGCGATCGTGCGCCCGCCGATTCCCCCGATCCGCTTGGGATCGCCGAGCGTGGTGATGCCGGCGGCGATCGTCACCAGCACGATCGGCACGACGAGCATCCGGATCGCGCGGACGAAGAGCTCGCCGATGAACTGCACATAAGGCGTTCCCTGCGGCCAGACGGCTGCGAACAGTAGCCCCAGCGCGAGCGCGGCGAGCACGCGCTTCCACAGCGGAATGGCGACCCAAGCCCGGAGCAGGCTCATGGGCAGCTTCCCGGCGGCGGGACATGCGCGAGCCCGCGCCCCGGCGCGGCGCCGATCAGCGCGCCATTCTCGACCACCACGACGCCGTTGACGAGCACCGTCCGCACCCCGGTCGCGAGCCGCGTCGGTTCTTCGTAGGTCGCTTGGGCCGCGTAGCGCGCGGGATCGAAGACGACGATGTCGGCGAAGGCGCCGGGCCGCAGCCGGCCGCGACCGACGAGGCCGAACGTGTCCGCCGGCAGCGCCGTGCTCCGCTCGATGAAGGCGCGCAGGGTCAGCACCCGCCGCCGCTGGACATATTCCGCATAGAGGCGCGCGAAGCTGCCGTAAGCACGGGGATGGCCCGCGGACGCGTCCGAGCCGCTCATCACCCAGGGCTGGCGCATGAACGCCTCGATGTCCGCGTCGGTCTGGTTGAACGAGACCACGCTCGCATCGGCCTCGCGGATCGCGGCGATCGCCGCCTCGATCGGGTCGCCGCTCCCGGCAACCTCGGACAGCCGGCGCCCGCGATGCCTCCCTGCGGTGATCAGCAAAGTCTCGGCGCCGCCGCGCCGCCGCAGATTCTCGGCCATCTCGGCCCGCAGCCGCGCCGCGAGCGTGGCATCGTCGAACCGCCGCAGCAGCGCCTCCCGCCCGCCATCCTGCGCCCAGCGCGGCACCAAGGAAGCGACCAGGCTCGTGCCCGAGGCCGACCAGGGATATTGATCGGCGGTGACGCGCTGGCCGTCTTGGCGAGCCGCCTCGATGCGGGCGATGATCGCCGGCGCCTGGCCGTGCACGTCGACGCCCAGCGCCTTGATGTGCGAGATGTTGACCGGGAGGCCCGCCTCCCGCCCGATCGCGATCGCCTCGTCCACCGCGGCGGCCAAGCCGATCGAGTAAGAGGATTCGTCGCGGAGATGCGTGTCGTAGACGCCGCCGCGCCGCGCCGCCTCGCGGGCGAGCGCGACCACCTCGTCGGTCCGCGCGAAGCTCTGGGGCGCGTAAAAGAGGCCGGTCGAAAAGCCGAGCGCCCCCTGGCACATCGCGCCGGCGACCATCTCGCGCATCCGCGCCAGCTCCTCCGCCGTCGGCGCGCGGTCCGCCTCGCCGACCACCGCCCGGCGCACCGACCCGAAGCCGACATAGGTCGCGTAATTGATCCCAACCGGACGCGCCCGCGCCCGCCCCAGCACCGCCGCCGCGTCGGCATCGCCACCGCCGTCATTGCCGATCAGCGCGGTCGTCACGCCCTGCATCAGGAAAGCGGGGATCAGCCGCGTCCGCGCATCCTCCGAGGCCAGCTGCTCGCCGAGATGGGCGTGCGGATCGATGAAGCCGGGCGCGACGATCATCCCGCGCGCGTCGACGATTCGCGTCGCCTGGTGGTCGAGCCGCGGGCCGATTGCACGAATGCGATCGCCGGACACCGCGACGTCGCCGACGAACGGCGCGTCGGAGCCGGTGTAGACCGTGCCGCCGCGAATGATCAGATCGACGCGCTCCTGCGCGCTCGCGGCGGGTGCCACGGAGAGCAGGAGCATCGCGACACACAATATTCTCATGGCGTTCCCCAAAAGCCGGGCGCGGGCGGATTGAGAAAGCCGGCATCGGCCCTGACCCCGCCGGGCCGGTCCGCCACGAGCCATAGCGGTCCGTCGAGATCGGCGAAATCCGACATCGCGGCGAGGTGAAGCGCGGGCGCGATCGACAGCGACGAGCTGATCATGCATCCGGTCATCAGCCCGAGACCCATCGCGCGCGCCGTCCGGGCCACCTCCAGCGCCTCGGTCAGCCCGCCCGCTTTGTCGAGCTTGACGTTCACCGCCTGGTAGCGCCGCGCGACGGCGGGCAGGTCGGCCGCGACATGGATCGATTCGTCGGCGCAGATCGGCACCGCGGGAGAGAAGCCCTCGAGCCAGCCATCCTCCCCGGCCGGAACCGGCTGTTCCAGCAGGGCGACCTCCGCCTCGATCAGAACCTCCTGCATCGCCTCGACCAGCGCGCGGTCCCAGCTCTCGTTCGGATCGACGATCAGCATCGGGGCGGGCGCCGCAGCCCTCACCGCGCGGATTCGTGCCGCCGGGTCCAGGGCATCGACCTTGATCTTGAGCAGCGGCACGTTCGAAAGCTCCGCCGCCGCGGCGGCCATCGCCGGAGGTGTATCGATTGAAATGGTGAGGGCGGTGGCGATCGGCCCCGGCGTCTCGCCGCCGATCGCCTCCGCGACGCCGCGGCCGGAGAGCCGCGCCTCGAGGTCCCACAGCGCGCAATCCACCGCGTTGCGCGCCGCGCCGGCGGGCAGCACTTCGCGGAGCGCCTCGCGGCCTGCGCTTTTCTCGATCAGCGCGCGGATGCCTTCGATCTGGGCGAGCACGCTTTCCACGCTCTCGCCGTAGCGGGGATAAGGAACGGCCTCGCCGCGTCCACGCGCCGCGCCGTCCGTGATCGAAACAGTCACGACGTCGGCCGCGGTCTTCACGCCCCGCGCGATGCGGAACGGCGCTCTCAGCGGGAAGCGATCGTGCTCGGTGCGGAGGGTTCGAGGCATAGCAAATGGTCGAGGATCGGTTCGACGCCGAAGCGGACCGGATCGGTACAGGGCAGGTCCAGCTGCGCCGCGGTGACGGCGCAGAGGCGCTTGGCGGCGTCCTCCTCCATGGCGGAAGTGTTGAGACAGATCCCCACGGCACGGACCCGCGG
>NZ_JBQTJC010000064.1:0-8591 GCF_052387495.1 Sphingosinicella sp.
TGACGGGCGCTTCGAAGACCGGAGAATCGCGCCTCCAATCGCTAATGGCGGCTCAACGAATCTGCTTGCCGCCGTCTTCACCATCTAACCCGCGGTCAGGGCGCGATGGCGAGCCCGTCCCCCTGCGCGCCCGCGGCGAGGCGCCGCAGCACCCGGCCCGAGGCGAGATCGACCTCCGCGACCCGGTTGCGCCCGGTCTCGGCGGCGTAGAGCCGGCGGCCGTCCGCCGAGAAGAGGATGGTGACCTGCCCCGCCGCCTGCTCGCCGCTCACGACGATCTCGCGCGCGGCCGCGCGGGTGCGCGCGTCGATGATTGTGAGGCTGCCGGTGCCGAGATTGGAGGTGACGATCCAGCGCCCGTCGGGGCTGGCCAGCACCCGGATCGGCACCGCGCCGGTGCGCACCTCCGCCAGCCGCGCGAAGCTCGCCGCGTCATATGCCTGGACCCGCGCGCCCTCGAGATCGCCGACCCAGAGCGTGCGCCCGTCCGGGGTCAGCGCGATCCCCTCGGGCCGCCCGCCGACCGCGATGTCGCGCAGCTTGGTGCCCCGGGCGAGATCGAGCACGCTGACCGTCCCCGAGCCGATATTGGCGGTGAAGGCGCGGCGGCGGTCGGGCGAGACCGCGACCATGTGCGTCCCCTCCGGCCCGGTCGATATAGCGCTCACCGCGTCACCGTTGCGCGTGTCGACGATGGTCAGCGACTGGCTGCGCTCGGTGGTGGCGACGATGCGGCCGTCCTCGAGCCAGACGATGCCGTGCGGCCCCTCGTTGGGCGAAAGGTCGATCGTCCGCAGCCGCGTCCGCGAGGCGACGTCGAAAATGTCGATGGCGCGCGCGCCGTAGGAGACGACCGCCGCCTGGGCACCGTCCGGCGACACCGCGATCTCGTGCGGCATCCGCCCGGTCTCGGCCCGCCCGAGCTCGCGGCCCGTGGCGAGATCGATGAAGCTCAATGTGTTCTCGCCCTTGTTGCCGACGAGCAGGGTCCCGGTCACCCCGGGTCCGCCCGGCATTGGGGCGGGCTGGGCGTTGCTGTCGCTCTGCCCGCAGGCGAGCGCGGCGAAGGCGGCAAGTCCGATCAGCAGCTTCATGTCCATCCTCCCGAGCCCAGCCGCAGCCTAACGCGGGCGCCACGGGGTGCAACCGTCCGATCATGCGAATATAGGAAGCGCCATGCGCCGCCTGTTCCTCGCCGCCCTCGCCGCGGCCGCCGTCCTCGCCGCCCCCGCCCACGCGCAGGAGCTGCCCGACGAGGGCCAGAGCGAGGCGGGCTATCAAGCCTGGCTCGCCGCCCATCCGCACCTCACCGGCACGATCCTGTCGTTCGAGGCCTGGCAGGACGCGGCGGGCGTGCGCGGCGTCCTCCCCACCTGGCAGATATTGCGCACCGCCAGCATGTGGCGGACCTGCGGCGGCCAGCCGTTCGAAATCCCGCCCTTCCGGCTTTGGCCGGGCCTGACCCAAACGCTCCGCTTCATCCGCGATCATGTGAAGCCCGTATTGGGCGAGGTCGACGCGGTCTCGGGCTATCGTAACCCGGCGCTCAACGTCTGCGCCCGCGGCTCGGACCGCAGCGCCCATCTCGATTATTTCGCGCTCGATCTCGTCCCAAGGCAACCGCTTACCCGCCGCCAGCTCTTCGAGCGGCTCTGCCCGATGCACGCGCGCTTCGGCCCCGCCTCGGGCGCCGGCCTCGGCTTCTACGCCTTCCAGCGCTTCCACATCGACACGCGCAGCTTCCGCCGCTGGGGCGCCGCCGGCCCGGCGGGCAACGAAAGCCCCTGCGCCGTGCTCGAGCGCGGCGGCGACCCCGAAGCGCCCCCGCTCCCGCCGCCCGTCCCGGTCGTCACCACGCCCGCCCCGCCGCCGGTGACGCCGACCACGCCGCAGCCCGGGCAGCGTTAGGCGGGCTCTCCCGTCGTCATTCCGCAGGCGTCTCTCTCCTTTCGTCATGCCGGACTTGAACCGGCATCCGCCTTCTCCTGACAGCGCTGGAAAAAAGGCAGGCGGATCCCGGATCGGGGTCCGGGATGACGAGCGAGTGGCGAAGGCGGAGACCTTGCGCCCTACCAAAAAAACCCTTGCGCAATAGGATTTCGTTCTGTTTTTGTTCTCCATGAGCGAGAACGAACCCACCCCCGAGTCGCCGGACCCCCCGCCGCCCGATCCCGCCGCGCTGGCGGAGGGCGATCCCGAAATCGCCGCCTTGCTCGGCTTCGAGCCGGTGGTCCGCAAGTGCAAGCGCCGCGACGGCTGGACGGTGGAGCGCCAGCGCGGCTTCATCGCCGCCCTCGCCCGGATCGGCAATGTCGATTTCGCCGCGCACGAGGTCGGCCGCACCTCCGCCGGCGCCTGGAAGCTGAGGAGCGACGCAGGCGGCACCAGCTTCGCGGCGGCCTGGGACGGCGCGATCGATCTCTTCCACGCCCGCAATCCGGGCACCAGCCGCCGCGGCGGCCGCGCCCGCGGCGCCTGGGCGTCCCCGCCTCCGCCGCCCCCGCCGGAAGAGCCGGACGAGGACGCGCGATGGCAGGAGCTTTGTGACGGCATCCTGACGAAATATCTGCTGAAGCTGGAGGCCGAGCGCGAGGCGCGGCTCGCCGGACGCATCGTCGAGGCCGATTACTACGTCCGCCAGCTGACCTGGCTGGAGGTCGCGCTCGATCTCGGTGGCCTGGGCGAGCATGCGGTGGCGATGCTGATGGGATTGAAGCGCGGCGAGCGGCACGCCGGCCAGATCGCCGCGACGCCGGTCAGCCTGCTCCTCGATCAGCTCCGCCGCGCCTATTGGGAGGAGGAAGGGGGACCGGAGCGCCCGCCGCCCCCGGCGCTCGGCCCCCATGCGGATGCGGACGCCTCGCCCGGCGAGCCGCTCGAATGCCAGTGGACCGGGTACGGCGAGGCCGACCGCGAGGCGCGGCAGCGCAAGGAGGCGATCCAGGCCGAAGCCCAACGCCTCTGGGAAGAGAAGGCGAAGACCGACGCCGCCGCCTGGGCGACGCGCCTCGGTTCCTCCCCCGGATTTCCGGGGGAGGGGGACCATCCAAAGGATGGTGGAGGGGCTTCTTCCAGCAACCGCGAGGAATCCCGGTCATGAAATTCTTCGTCCCCCTGTTCGAGCGGGAGGGCGAGCTCTTCTGGAACCTCGTGCACAGCCACCTCTTCTGCCGCTACCGCTTCGCGACCCCGCGGCGCATCCAGGCCCTGCTCTGGGAAGGCGACGCGGCGGACCCGCGCTCCGTCATCGTCGGACCTGAGCCACCGAGCGTAGTGACGCCGGCTGCATCGCAGCCGCCGGAGCAACGCGTAGAGCTGGCGAAGGCCGGCCGACAGGTCCGCACAGCGGAGCCTGATCGACGTCACGGACAATGGTCCGTGGCGGCACCGTCGCTTGGCTCACGGCGAAGAGGGCGACGCGGTCATGGTCATCCACGAATCCCAATTCCTCCCGGGCACGATGATGTTCGTCTGCACGCTCGGCATGTTCCTGGAGCGGGAGCCGCCGGCGGCGCTGGCGCTGACGGAGCACTGGCGGGTGGTGGAGTTTGAGTAGGGAAGTTTCGTCAACACAGGTCCGGTATGCGCCCTTGTGGGCCGCTCGATGGCGATACCGCATTGCTCCTGAGCGGACCGACTGCTTTCAGCAGCGAGTCCGGGGTTTTTCCTGCCGGCCAATGAAGGCCGCAGGAGAAGCACGATGGGACATTCTGCGTATGATCCGGCGTTTGCGGAACGCCGCCCCTGGAATTCCGGGCGCAAGATAGGAGCAAAGCGAGCTCTCAAGCCCCAGCAGGTCTGGGCCATTCGTTTCTGGTTGGATCGGGAGCGCCGACTGCGAGTCGGGCGCTGTTTGATCTGGCAATCGACAGCAAACTCCGCGGTTGCGACGTGGTCAAGGTGAAGATTGGGGACCTCGTGACCGGCGACATTGGCGGAAGGAACTGAAATCTGAATGGCGCTGCGGACATGGGCACCGGCAAGCACTGCGCTCATGTCCGGAATGGGTGGAAAGCGGACCTGCGGTGGAAAGCGGACCTGCGGTGGTCGCTAGGTCCGGTCGGCCCACCGTGTTATCCAGTCCGCATGGGATGGCTGATGAGCACGGCCGCAGCACCAGTCGGACCATCGAAGAGCGTGCGCAGGCGGCTTCGCAAGTCGCCATTCTTTACCATCCTCGGCCTCATGATGCTGGCACTGGCGCTTGCCGGCTTCTGGCCGCAATATTTTAGCGCAGTCACAGGCCGAACTCCTGAGGCGACTACGCGGTTTTGGTTGATCCATCTGCACGCCGCATTGTTCACGGTCTGGCTGCTTCTCTATATCTCCCAAGCGATGCTGATCATGACGGGGCAGGCGCGCGTCCACCAGAGGATGGGCCCGTGGCTCGCGGCGTACGGGTTCGCAATTGCCGCCGTCGGGCTCTATGCGGCCGGCTTGCTCGCAAATCGCCTTGGCCAGCGGGAGAACGACTTCGAAGCTGCCGCTGCGTTCGTCTTCTTTCCCGTCATCGACATGGTCTATTTTGCTGGCTTCCTCGCCACTGCCGTTATCTACCGAAGGCGTCCCGACCTCCACAAACGGGCAATGCTCCTTGCGACCTTTTCCATTGCCGTGGTCGGACTGGGCCGGCTGGTCGGCCGGACGGGGCTTGAGACCGTCGTGGTGTGGCAGTCGCTGAACCTCGCGCCGCTGCTGATCGCGATTGCTTGTGACATGTTCGTCTGCCGTAAAGTCTATCCCATCTTGGCGGTCGGGCTCGTCGTCCACCTTATCCGGCTGAATGCCGAGCATTTCGCCAATACGGAGGTTTGGCTGCCGATCGGCCGCGCGCTGATCGCTCCCTTCCGCTAGTTCGCCGGGCCGATCCGGGGCGAATGTCCGTCATGGGTCGAAAGCGGACGTTCGCTGTCAAGCGAACCGGCAGGCGCTGGTGTTTATCATAGCTTTGCAGCACCGGAATGGCATGCTACGATTGTAGCATGTCGATCACAATCTCACGACGATCGATGATGCTCGGCGCGGCGCTTGTCCCCTTGGGCGTCGGGGCGAAGGCGTTTGACAACGCGCTGCCTCTCCGCCTCGGCACCGTTCCGACCCGCATCTATCGGTCCGTCTTCAATCCGCGCGAGAACATGGACGGTTGGGTTTTCTTCCTGATGCTCGAAGCCTCGGAGGACGGACCGCTTATCCCCGTGTCACTTCGGATCGCTTACCATGCGGCTGGCGAAGTCGTTCGCGAAGAGGTCGTCAGAGGACCCTTGCTCGCCGCTATGGCGCGGCAGGACATCTCCCCAGCGCGGCTGACCGGCGACGCGCCGGACCCGCCCGCATATTGGCCCCAGGCGCTTCGTATCCACTGTTACCTTCCGCATGCACCCATGATCCAAGAACTGGGTTTGCAGCTTAGAGTGGCTGATGGGAGCGGCATCGAGCATCAGGTGGAAGCGCGAATCCCGATTATCGATTTTCAGCAACGCGCCGCGCTCATTTTTCCGTTCAGAGGGCCGGGCATCATCTCACAGGCAGGGGTTCTTGGCGGCGGCCATCGCAACCGCAGCGGCGGCTTCGCGATCGACGCACTTGGCCTCGACGAAAATCATGGGCCGATGCGTGCCCCGGGATCAGACCGGCCTCAGGATTATGCTGGCTGGGGTCGCCCGATCATCGCTCCCGGAACGGGGGTCGTGGTTCGCGCGCGCAATGATCGGCCGGACCAGCCGCGAGATGGAGTGAGCGACCCGGCCTATTTCGCTCCGGAATATCCCGGTGGCGGCGATGTCGGCAACTATATCGTTATCGACCATGGCGAGGGCGAGTTCAGCCTGATCGCGCACTTGCGGCTGGGCTCCGTCCGAGTGCGAACAGGGGACAGGGTCGCTCAAGCCCAGCCGATAGGCGAACTTGGCAATTCCGGCGACACGAGCGGTCCCCACATCCATTATCAGCTGCAGGACGGCCCGCGCTGGGAGTATGCCGATGGATTGCCGGTGCGGTTCGCAAACGTTTCGAACCTGACGCGCGGCAGCTATTTCAACGCCCGTTAAGTCCGCGTCGAAGGCGACCAACGTCCGCAATGGGTCGAAAGCGGACGTTAGCCTCCGCGGGGAAATTGGACGGTGAAGCATGCTCCGTGGCCATCCGCACGCCGACCGGCCTCCAGCGTTCCTTGGAGTTGTCTAGCAAGAGTGGTTACCACCCGCATTCCCAGACCTGCGGTTGCAGCGTATGGATCAAAGCCATCAAGCGACCCTTTTCCTTCATCGCACACGATAAGGCGATTGCTGTCGGCTGACGCCCGGAACGCTACATCTATCCTTCCAGCGCCATGCTTTGCGGCATTCGTCACGAGCTCGTTCGCAATCAACCCGATTGGCTGGATTGAGGTGGCCGGAACCATCTCCTCATTTCCCTCGACGACGATTACCCGGTCCAGAATGGCCGCGAGCTCGTCGCAGAGGCGCCGCAGGTAGGCGACGCAGGAAATCTCGTTCGCTGAATCGGCGTAAAAGTGGCGATGAACCTGCGCTACGGCTGCGACGCGGCGGGCGGCTTGTTCAAGATGTTCAGCTGCCTCGCCGACGTTGGGTGACCGACTTTGCATTGCAAGCAGGCCCGAAACGAACTGGAGGCTATTCATCACGCGATGATCAATCTCCTTCGCCATCAAGTTCGCCTTGGCCACCGCGTGCCGGGCTGAGAGCCTGAGTTCAAGCTGGTCCATCACGATCGAGGCCAGACCTTTCAGGTCCTCGATCTGCTCATTTTCGATCAGGCGGGGTTCTTTGTCGATCACGCACAACGTGCCGAGGTTGTGGCCGTTACTGGTGGTCAGGGGAACTGCGGCATAAAAGCGAAGGCCAAAGTCTCCCGCGACGAGCGGGTTCGCCAACGAACGAGGGTCCTTCTTGGCATCTTCGACTAGATAGGGCGTGTTGCCCAGGATGGCCGAAGCGCATAGCCCCGGCTCACGGCCGATCTGCTGAACGGGCAGTCCGTGATGTGACTTGAACCAGATCCGGTCCTCGTCGACGATGCTGATAATGGCAATCGGAACCGCGAACCGACGAGCGGCCAGAGCCGTGATTCGATCGAACGCCCCATCTGGCGGACTATCGAGAATGTCATAACGTCGGACTGCGGCCAGCCGATCAGCCTCGTTGGGTGGCAATTTTTCGGCGATTGGCATGATTGAACCCCGATACTCGAGCCCTCGAAGCGACTCCGCCTATCCTTGACCCGGTTTGGCAGATCGAATCAAACGAAATCCCTAAAAAAGAGTGCTTTAACGCGCAGGTGGCGAAGTGCCGCGCATCCAGCCCCAATCATTTGACGGCTCCTCATGCGTTGCGAATTGCCACGAAACTCCGCGTTATCTGCCTTGCCGGCGACTGCGGATTTTAACCTGGGTTATGGGTCGTTTCCGGTCGCAGGCCACACCTCGCGTGGAAAGCTGCTCTCGCGGTCGACGCGCCCACATACGGACCGACCGCTTCCGGCCAATTGCAGCCAACGGGCCGACGCATAGCCGGCTTTGCCAGCACCCGTCGCCCCTGCTAGGGCGCGCCATCCTCTCGTTCAGAAGCTCCGATGACCGATCTCAAAAAAATCAGAAATTTCAGTATTATCGCGCATATCGACCATGGCAAATCGACGCTGGCCGACCGGCTGATCCTCGCCACAGGCGGGCTGACCGAGCGGGAGATGACGACGGGGCAGGTGCTCGACAATATGGAGATCGAGCAGGAGCGCGGGATCACGATCAAGGCGCAGACGGTCCGGCTCGCCTACAAGGCGGCGGACGGGCTGGATTACGTCCTCAACCTGATGGACACGCCGGGGCACGTCGACTTCGCCTACGAGGTCAGCCGCAGCCTCGCCGCCTGCGAGGGCGCTTTGCTCGTGGTGGACGCCGCGCAGGGCGTGGAGGCGCAGACGCTCGCCAACGTCTACCAATCGATCGAGCATGACCACGAGATCGTCCCCGTCATCAACAAGATCGACCTGCCCGCGGCGGACGTCGACAAGGTGCGGACCGAGAGCGAGGACATCGTCGGGCTGCCGGCCAAGGGCGACTGGCGGGACGGCGGCGCGGTGCTGACCAGCGCCAAATCGGGCGTCGGCGTGCCCGACGTGCTCGAGGCGATCGTCACCCGCATCCCGCCGCCCACGGGCGACCCGGCCGCGCCCCTGAAGGCGATGCTGGTCGACTCCTGGTACGATTCCTATCTCGGCGTCGTCATCCTGATCCGCGTCATCGACGGCGCGATCAAGAAAGGCCAGCAGGTCAAGTTCATGGCCGCCGGCACCACGCATCTGGTGGACCGGGTCGGCGTCTTCCGCCCCAAGATCGAGCAGTTCGACGCGCTGGGGACGGGCGAGATCGGCTTCATCACCGCGCAGATCAAGGACGTCGCGGAAACCCGCGTCGGCGACACGATCACCGACGCCAAGCGGCCGACCGCGCAGGCGCTGCCGGGCTTCAAGCTGGTCCAGCCGGTCGTCTTCTGCGGCCTCTTCCCGACCGACGCCAACGATTTCGAGAAGCTCCGCGACAGCCTCGCCAAGCTGCGCCTCAACGACGCCAGCTT
>NZ_JBQTJC010000065.1:0-3317 GCF_052387495.1 Sphingosinicella sp.
TCGGGCGGCGGCAAGACCCGGCTGACCTTCTCGGCGCCCAGCCGCGGCCTGATCGGCGATCACGGCGAGTGCCTCTCCGACACGCGCGGCACCGGCAGCATGAACCGCCTGTGCGAGCGTTCCGGGCCGTACGAGGGCCCGAGCCAGGGCCGCCGGACCGGCGGTCGGATCTCGATGGGCAATGGCGAGGCGGTCGCTTATGCGCTCAACATGCTGGAGGAGCGCGGCATCCTCTTTATCGCGCCGGGCGAGAAGCTCTACGAAGGCATGGTGATCGGCGAGAACGCCAAGCCCCAGGACCTCGAGGTCAACCCGCTCAAGTCCAAGCAGCTCACCAATTTCCGCGCCAGCGGCGGCAAGGACGAAAGCATCCGCCTCACCCCGCCCAAGCGGATGACGCTCGAACAGGCGATCGCCTACATCCAGGACGACGAACTGGTCGAGGTGACGCCGAAGGTGGTGCGGATAAGGAAGAGATTCCTCGATCCGCACGAAAGAAAGCGCCAGTCGCGCAAAGCCGAGGCCGCTTAGTTCCTCCCCTGCATTTGCAGGGGAGGGGGACCGCCCGAAGGGTGGTGGAGGGGCCCGGCGTGCAACGCCGCCGGACTTAGCGCGAGAGACGGCGCAGGCCGGCCAGCCAGCCACCTGAGCGAAGTCGAAGGGGGACAGGACTGACGTCACGGGACAATGGTCTCGTGACGGCCCATTGGAGGTCACATAGGAGGTTTGATGCTGGCGAGAAACGGCCGTAGCTGATGGCTCATGGTCACTTCCCCACCTCGCCGACTCGTTTCACCCCGCCGCAATGATCCATGCCTGTGCGGATCGGGCAGACTCTTCCGCGAGTGCTGTCGCGACCATCTGCCTGGACACAAGATGGGCGAGGCGTGGCGCGACCCGGCACGTCGAAAGCAATGGCCGAAAGTGCTGCGCGCACTGCGTGCCGATCTAACACAATATACGATCTATCACCGGACCAACACCGTGCCGCTAAGGGGAGCGATATCGAACACAACTGTTATGTTCGATCTTCGAACTGACACCGGACATGCTCAAAATCTCAGGTCCGTAGTACTCGCTTTCGACACCGTTGCTGGAGAGTTGCAGGCCGTCACGGGAGTGAATCCCGTGACGTCAGTCCTGTCGCCCTTCGCTTCGCTCAGGCCGCAGGCTGGCCGGCTCTTGCGCTCTCTTCGCGCTGCTCCGGCGGCGGCTTCGCCGCCGGCGTCGCTGCGCTCGGGCACAAAGCGCGAACAAACCATTTTCCTACAGCCCCCTCCTTAAGGCATAAGCTGGCCGGTTGACCCCGACTCGCGAAAGGGCGCTCGTTGCACGTCCTCATCCATCCCATCCCGACCGCGCCGCGCGCCCCGCTACGGACGTGCGCTCGCCAAGGCGCGACGAAGCCTGCCCTGGACTTGATCCGGTGGGACCATTCGCTTCCGCCTACCCGAACTTTTCTGCCCTTAGGATGCTGGAACTTTGTCACCTTCCGCGCTCCGGCCTCACGGCGCCCGCGCCCCACGCAGCGCCGCGGCGAAGGCGGCGGTGAAGGCGAGGTGGACGATGAGGAAGTATTGGGCGAGGTCGCGCGCCCCGCCGCTGGCGACGCCGTGCACGTCGTTGGCGGCGACCGCGCCGAAGCCGATCAGGTTCGCGATCAGGATCGCGCGCAACGCCGGCGAGGCCGCCTCGCCGCGCGCCAGCCAGTTCAGCGCCGCGATGCCGAGGAACGGCCCGCCGAGCAGCCGCAGCAGCGCGACCAGCTCCGGCCCCGCGTCGGCCGGCACCGCGCCCACCCCGAAGCGCAGCGGAACCGCCATCAGACCGATCCCGACCGCGGCGAGATAGAGCGCGGAGAGGATCAATATCGCCTTGTGCATATTCATTCCTCCTTGCGAGCGGATACGCCCCGCCTTCGCGCCGGTTCCCGCCGCCGCTCGCTCAGCCCGCGCCCGGAGCGAGCCGGGCGAAGAGCAACGCGACATAGGCCGCGAACAGCAAGGCCATCGCCCCGCTCAGCGTCTCGTGCACGCGCGGCCGGCGGATCAAGGCGGCGGCCGCGGCCATTGCCAGGAAGAGGAGATGGAAGGCGAGATTGGCCGGAGGCGGCGCGCCCCCCTCCAGCATATATTCGCGGAACAGGCTCCACAGGATGGTCGTGGCGCCGATCCCGAAAAAGGCGGGCGCCTCGCGGTAATAATGGTCGCGCAAGTCGATCGGCTCGTCGGGCGGGATATCCGGCAGCACGATCGCGGTCATCATGTAGATCAGGGCGGTCTGGACGAGGATGGTCGCGAAGATCGCGAACGACCATTCGGTCCGCCCGGCGAGGTGGAAGCTCGCCCACCAATGCTGCGCCACCATCGCCAGCAGCAGCACCGACCAGACCAGAGGCGGCGCGTAGAACTTCACCCGGCGGCGCGAGAGGATCAGCGCGCGATAGCCGAGCAGCACCTGTTGGATGCCGAGGCCGAGGATGATCGAGGTCAGGACCGAGAGATAGGAGAAGGGATCCATGGCGGCCTCTTGGCTCCAATTTCAGGGTTCGCCGGCGTCGGGGCAGCGTGCCTGCGGTGGCGGTGGCGCCGGGCGCTCACCCGGCCGGGGCGGCGACCCCGCCCGCCGCGGCGCGCCGCGCCGCCGGCGCGAAGGCGAAATAGATCAGCGGCACGAGCAGGAACGATCCGAAGACGATCGCCGGGATCGGCAGCCCGAGCTCGTCCGCGAAGGTGATCGTCGGTGCGCGGACGGTCTCGCTCACCGCCAGCGCCATGCGCAGCGCGTGGCGGCGCACCCGGTCGAGCCGCGCGACCTCGCGCGCGCGCAGGTAGCGCAGGTCGAGCGCGGCGAAATAAGCGAGGATGACGAAGAAAGCGGCGGGCGCGACGATCAGCGGCGTGCCTGCGAGATGGAGTCGGACCGCGGTCGCGCCGATGCCGAGCATGACCAGGCAGAGCAAAGCGAACAGCGCCCACTCGCCCGTCCGCGCGCCGCGCCAGCGCGGGTGGAGCGCGAGGATCGCGGTGCCGAGCGCATAGAGCGCGATCGTCGCCTCGATCATCGCCAGCGGCAGCGGCCGCGCGATCATGAACAGCCACGCCGTGACCGCCGCGATCAGCATCCCGGCGGCGAACACCCATCCTGCGCGCCGGTGAAGCCGCCCGCCCTTGCGCGCCGAAAGCGCGACGACCGCCGCCCCCGCCGCCCCGAATCCGAGCGCCAGGTGAAGGACGTGAGTGAGCAGGTCGAACGGCTCCCAGAGCATGGCATTCCCCAATGTCATCTACTCTGCAGGCAGGGGGAACAGTTTTCAA
>NZ_JBQTJC010000066.1:0-4286 GCF_052387495.1 Sphingosinicella sp.
TTCCGCGCCGCCGGCCCGCTGATGATCCTTGTCGACATGGTCGTGCGGATAGCCGCCAACGCGCAGGGCGCGCGGAGCGGCGGCGAGCCGGTCAACCAGGCGCTCGTCACCTCGCTCGGTCTGCAACCCGAGACGGTGGCGAAATTGATGCGCGAGATCGGCTTCAAGCCCGCCGAGGGCGAGCCCGCCTGGGTCTGGCACGGCCGCGAGCGGCGGCCACGGTCTCGCCAGCCCCGGCCCGTCTCGCCCCATTTCGCCGCCCTCGCCGAATTGAAGCGTGGATAGTCAGCGCCTCGACAAGTTCCTCTGGTTCGCGCGGATCGTGAAGACCCGGGGGCAGGCCCAGGAGCTCGCCGAAAAGGGCCGCCTCCGCCTCGCCGGCCGCGTCGTTGACAGGGCGCATGCCCCGGTCCGGGTCGGCGACGTGCTGAGCTTCGCCCGGCACGGCAAGGTTCGCGTCCTCAAGATAGAGGCGCTCCCCGCCCGACGCGGCCCGCCCGTCGAGGCTCGCGCGCACTATTGCGAATTGACGAGCGAAGGCGGCGAAGCTTAGGGACGGCGCAAGGGGAGAGTGAGAGCCTTATGACCTACGTCGTCACCGATGCCTGCATCCGCTGCAAATATATGGACTGCGTCGAGGTCTGCCCGGTCGATTGCTTCTACGAGGGCGAGAACATGCTCGTCATCAACCCTTCGGAATGCATCGATTGCGGCGTCTGCGAGCCCGAATGCCCGGCCGAGGCGATCCTGCCCGACACCGAGAGCGGCCTCGAAAAGTGGCTGGAGGTGAACACCACCTATTCCGCCGAATGGCCGAACATCACCCGCAAGAAGGATTCGCCGCCCGACGCCGACGAGCACAAGGGCGAGGACGGCAAGTTCGACAAATATTTCTCCGCGGAGCCGGGCGAAGGCGACTGACCGGCCGGCCGATCGCCGGCGGGGTGGATTTCCGCCGGTTTTGCTGCTATATAGGCGTTATCGAAGCGGGTGCGTTTCGCATCCGCGCACGGTGATTCATTAGCAAGTTGCAGCGCGCCATTTCGAACTCGCGTCCTTCGGGGCGGATGCGGCGTTGGTGGCGGTCAGGCTGCGGTCATTTCCATGGGAAGGTCTATTAGATGGCAACGAAGGCGTTGAACTTCGACGTTGGCGATTATGTCGTTTACCCCAAGCACGGCGTCGGCCGGGTGATCGAGCTGCAGAGCACGGACATCGCGGGCATGGAGCTGGAGCTCTACGTGCTGCGCTTCGAGAAGGAAAAGATGACGCTCCGCGTGCCCACCAACAAGGCGGAGAGCGTCGGCATGCGCAAGCTCTCGTCCGACAAGACGATGCAGGAGGCGCTCGCCACCTTGAAGGGCAAGCCCAAGGTCAAGCGCACCATGTGGTCGCGTCGCGCCCAGGAATATGAGGCGAAGATCAATTCGGGCGACCTCGTCTCGATCGCCGAGGTGGTCCGCGACCTGTTCCGCCCCGACGACGCCCCCGAGCAGTCCTATTCCGAGCGGCAGATTTTCGAAGCCGCCTCGACCCGCTTGGCCCGCGAGCTGGGCGCGATGGAGGAGGTCGACGAGAAGACGGCGCTCGCCAAATTGCTCGACATCCTCAACAAGGCGGCGGTGCTCCACCACAAGGTCCGGGTCGAGGCCTAAGGCTTCAACCGATCCTGAAAAGCGGGCGGTCCGGCAACGGGCCGCCCTTTTTCGTTTGCGCCAGGCGCCCGGCTTGCGTATTATGCGGCTAATACAGCTAGGGAGTCCGACCATGCGAACCGTTCTCATCGTCGCGCCGCTCGCCGCCGTCGCCGCCGCCTGCTCGGCCGGCGCCCGGCAGGGCGAGGAGGGTTCGGGCGAGCAGGGCCGCCGCGATTTCCAGGTCGGCGCGTTCGAGGCGGTCAGCCTGGAAGGCTCGCACGACGTCGTCGTCACCGTCGGCGGCCAGCCTTCGGTCCGTGCCGAGGGCGACGCCGAGGCGCTCGAGCGGCTCGAGATCACCGTCGAGAACGGCTCGCTCCGCATCTCCAGCGAGCGCCGCTCCGGCTGGTCCTGGCGCCGCAACCGCGGCCGGGTCACCGTCTATGTCACCGCGCCCGCGCTCAACGCCGCCTCGATCGGCGGCTCGGGCGACATGCGCATCGACCGCGTCCAGGCCGAGGCTTTTCGCGCCTCGATCGGCGGCTCGGGCAATATGGAGATCGGCGCGCTGCGGGCGCGGCAGGCGAGCTTCTCGGTCGCGGGCTCGGGCAATGTCCGCGCCTCCGGCCAGGCCGAGGAGGCCGACGTCTCGGTCGCCGGCTCGGGCGATCTTGCGCTCGAAGGCCTCGCCACGCGCCGCGCCGACGTCTCGATCGTCGGCTCGGGCGACGTTGCGATCCGGGCGAGCGAGACGGTCGACGCCTCGATCATGGGCTCGGGCGACGTCAATGTCACCGGCGGCGCCCGCTGCAATGTCTCCAAGATGGGCTCCGGCGACGTCCACTGCGCGAGCTGATTTGCGCAGGGCCATTGACCGTTAAGCTTTTGGCGCCATGGTCCGGATCATGATCCGGACCCTGTTGCTGTTCCTCGGCCTCGCCATGCTCGCCGCGCCGGCCGCCGCCGCCGAGCGGCGCTATTCGGTCACCGATTTCGACCGCGTCGTGGTCGAAGGCCCCTATATCGTGCGGCTGACCACCGGCCGTCCGTCCTCGGCCGTCGCCAGCGGTCCGCAGGCCGGGATCGACCGCATCCTCGTCGACGTCTCCGGCACCACCTTGCGGGTCCGCCGCAACCGCAACGCCTGGGGCGCTTCGCAGAGCGGGCAGCCGGGCGTGGTCGAAGTGACCCTCGCCACCCGCAACCTCCGCTCGGCGCGGGTGATCGGGCCGGGGCGGCTCGAGATCGACGGCGCCGAGGGCATGCGCGTCGATCTCACCCTCGAAGGCAGCGGCGAGATCCGCGCCGCCAATATCGCGACGGACAATCTCTCGCTCGGCCTGCTCGGCTCGGGCCGGATCGAGGTCGCCGGCCGCGCCCGCAATTTGCGCGGCGATTTCCAGGGCACCGGCAATGTCGACGCCTCCGCGCTCGCCGCCGAGGATGCGATCGTCAGCTCGACCTCGGTCGGCCCGGTCGTCCTCGCCGCGGCGCGGACCGCGCGGGTCACCAATAACGGCCTCGGCGACGTCACCGTGCTCGGCCGCGCCGCCTGCACGATCACCGGCCCCGGCGCCGCGCAGGTCCGCTGCGGAGAGACGGGCGGCCGCTAGCCGGCGAGGCCCGCCGCGACGGCGAGGCCGAGGAAAGCCAGGAACCCCATCGAATCGGTGATCATGGTGAGGAACACCGACGAGGCGACCGCCGGATCCTGCCCCAATCGCTCCAGCGCCAGCGGCACGAGAACGCCCGAAAGCCCCGCCACCAGAATATTGATCAGCATCGCCGCCGCGATCACAAGGCCGAGCTGGACGTTGGCGAAGACCAGCCCCGCCCCGAGCCCGATCAGCACCGCGATGGTGAGCCCGTTGAGCAACGCCACGCGCAATTCGCGCCACACCGTCCGCAGGCTGTTCGACCGGGTCAGCTGGTTCATCGCCAGCGCGCGCACCGAGACGGCCATCGTCTGAGTCCCCGCATTGCCGCCGATCGACGCGACGATCGGCATCAGCACGGCGAGCGCGACCATCTCCTCGATCGCCGCGCCGAAGGCGGCGATCACCGCCGAGGCGACCAGCGCCGTCCCGAGGTTCGCCGCGAGCCACCTGACCCTGATCCGGTAGCTCTCGCCCACCGGCTCGTTGATGTCGCCCTCGACGCCCGCGCCGGAGAGCAGAAGCGCGTCCTCGCTCGCTTCCTCCTGGACGATGTGGACGATGTCGTCGGCGGTGATCATGCCGACCAGCCGCCCGCCCGCATCGACTACCGCGGCCGAAACCAGCGCATATTTCTGGAAGCGTAAGGCCACCTCCTCCTGGTCCATGTCGACCGGGATCAGGGTCTGCTCGCGCTGCATCGCGTCGGCGATCGCGATCCGCCTGGGCGTCCGCAAAATCCAGGAGAGCAGGCAGGTGCCGACCGGCCGGTGCGCCGGATCGACGACGAAAATCTCGAAGAAGTCGGTGGCGAGGTCCTCGCCCGCGCGGAGGTAATCGATCACCTGCCCGACCGTCCAATGCTCGGGCACGGCGACCGCGTCGCGCCGCATCAGCCGGCCGGCGGATTCTTCGGGATAGGAGAGGGCTTCCTCGATCGCGGCGCGGTCGTCCGGGTCGAGCGCGCGCAGCACGGCGCGCTGCTCCTCCTCCT
>NZ_JBQTJC010000067.1:0-5043 GCF_052387495.1 Sphingosinicella sp.
TCGAGCTCGCGATCGACGCCGTCCCCGGCGTCGGTGAGAGCGCGGTGATCGGCGTCCCGCATCCCGATCTGGGCGAGGCCGTGGTCGCGGTCGTCACCCGAATCGATCCCGGTCTCGACGAGACCGCACTGCTTACCGGAATCGCCGGCCTCGCCCGCTTCAAGCAGCCGCGCCGAATCCTCTTCGCCGACGCCCTGCCGCGCAACGCGATGGGCAAGGTGCAGAAAGCGGCGCTACGCGAGGCGCACCGCGATCTGTTCGCGGACTAGCTCGCCTCCTCGCAGCGCACCCGCCAGGTCCGTCCGCGATAGAGCAAGGTTCCGACATAGGCATTGCCGCGGCGGCGCGTGTCGAGACGTACAAGATAGCGCGCGGCATTCGCATCGACGAGATCGAGCTTGAGCGTGTCTTCGTCGATCCACGCCTGGGCGACGGCCGCGCCGCCGCTGTTCACGGTGCTGATCTCCTCGCCGCCGTCGCTGATCGTTGCTTGAACGATGCCCGCGCCGACGCCGTGGCCGACCGTCATGGCAAGGTCCATCCCGGGATAATCCGCGACGGTGCAACCGATGGTGCTCGTCGCCAGCGCTGGCGCGCCGCCGCAGAAGAGCAGGGCGGCGGCGATGCAGCTTGCGAGTCTCATGGCAAAGACGATAGCAGCACTCCGCCCAAGCCGACATGAACGATCCCGCCACCATTCGCCGCCTCTACGGCCGCTCCAAGGGACGGCCGCTGCGCGCCGGCCAGTCGGAGCTGGTCGAGCGACTGCTGCCGCAGATCGCGGTGCCGATGGAAGGACCGATCGATCCTCACGCCTTGTTCGGCGACAACTGCCCGCTCCATTTCGAGATCGGCTTCGGCGGCGGGGAGCATCTCGCTTACCGCGCCGATCTGCTGCCCGATCACGGCTTCATCGGGGTCGAGCCCTTCCTCAACGGCGTCGCCGCCGCGCTCGGCCACATCGGCGAAAAGCATCTCGCCAACGTGCGGCTGCACATGGGCGACGCGCTCGACGTGCTCGAGCGGCTGCCCGACGCGAGCCTGCGCTTCGTCTACCTGCTCCATCCCGATCCCTGGCCCAAGGCGCGCCATGCGAAACGGCGGATGATCAATCCGGGCCCGCTCGATCTGATCGCGGCGAAGATGGAGCAGGGCGGCGAGTTCCGGCTCGGCACCGACGATCCGACTTATTGCCGCTGGGCGATGATGGTGATGAGCGGTCGCCGGGACCTCGAATGGCTCGCCGAGAGCGCGAAGGACTTCCTCGTCCGCCCCGGCGGCTGGCCCGAGACGCGCTACGAGGCCAAGGCGCGGCGCGAGGGCCGCGAGGTCTGGTATTTCCGCTACCGCCGGGTGTAGCCTGCCGGCATGGAGAACGGGGCGGCACCGGAACGCGATTGGCGGACGCGCGGCTGGGTGCTGCTCGGCCTCGGACTGTTCCTCGTCCTGTTCATGGGCGCCATCGCCTGGAACCTCTATCCCTCGATCGCCGCGCCGGGCGTCGAAGCTGGAGGCACGACCTATACTGGCACGGCTGAGGACACGCAGTTCGTCCTCGGCATCTTCGCGCTCGTCATCGGCTACGGCCTGATCTGCACGGCGAACGGCGCGTTCATGATCGCGACCGGGCGGCGCAGCCGGGCCCTGACCGCGATCCTGCTCGTCATTTTCGCGATCCTGATGGCGATCGGCTGGGCGATCCGGAAGAAATGGATCGTTTGAGCCGCTAAGGCGCCGGCGTCAGCCTGAGCAGCCGCCCGCCCGAGCCGTTGCGCTCATCCTCAAGCAGATAGACCGAGCCGTCGGGATGCTGCTCGACCTCGCGGATGCGCTGACCCATCGCGAAGCGCTCCGCCTCGCGCGCGGAGTTGCCGTCGATCGTCACCCGGACCAGCGCCTGGCCCGAGAGGCCGCCGATCAGCGCGCTGCCGCGCCACTGCGGGAACATGGCGCCGGTGTAGAAGATCAGGCTGGAGGGCGAGATGACCGGCGTCCAGGTGATTTCGGGCGCGTTGAACTCGGGCCGCGTGTCGTGATCGGGGATCGGGCGGCCGTCATAATGATCGCCGTTCGAGACGGTCGGATAGCCGTAATTCGAGCCACGCTCGATAAGGTTGAACTCGTCGCCGCCGCGCGGGCCCATCTCATGCTCCCATAGCCGCCCGTCTGGCGCGAAGGCGAGGCCGAGCGGGTTGCGGTGACCAGAGCTCCAGATCTGCGCAGTGACGCCGCCACGGCTCGCAAACGGATTGTCGGCGGGCACGCTGCCGTCCGGATTGAGCCGCAGCACCTTGCCGGCACTGGAATTCATGTCCTGCGCCGGGTCGAATTCCTGCCGGTCGCCCGAGCTGATGAAGAGATGGCGCCCATCGGGCGAGAAAACGATGCGGTGGGCATAATGACCCCGCCCGTCGAACTTCGGCACCTGCCGCCAGATCACCTGGAAATTCTCGAGCCGCGCCGCGCCGTCCGCCACGACCAGGCGGCCGCGGCCGACCGCGGCGCCGCGCATACCGCCATCGCCCACCTCGGCGAAGCTCAGATAGATCATGTTGCTCGTCGCGAAATCGGGGGCGAGGACGACATCGCCGAGCCCGCCCTGGCCGCCATAATCGACCGCCGGCACCCCGCCGACGTCGATCGTGCCGGCGCCGACTGTCCACAATTTCAGCACCCCGCGCTTCTCGGTGATCAGCGCCTGGCGGCCGCCGGGCAGGAAGGTCATCGCCCAGGGCTCGTCGAAGCTGGCAATCTCCTCGACCGCGAACGGCCTCGCCGCCGCCTCCCCGCCGCTGCCCTGGCCGGCATTGCCGGCGTCGCTCGCGGCGGTGCAGCCGATCAGCGCGAGAAAGGGAAAAGCGAGCGAGCGGAACCTGTGCATGCGAAAACTCCAGCCTTGGCGCCCACCCCGTGCCTGCATACCGCCGCCATTTCCATTGTGCGAGGCTTGCAATAGGATCGGGCGATGAACCGTGCCGCCGCGCTCGCCCTTGCCTTTGCTCTCGCCGCCTGCGCCGTCGTGCCGCCCGCCGAATCGCCGCAGGACCGGTTCTTCGCCCGGCTGAGCTCGCTCTGCGGCAACGCCTATGAAGGCCGGGTCGTCACCACCGACGCCGCCGACCGCGACTTCGCGGCGAGCCGGCTGGTGATGCACGTCCGCGAGTGCGGCCCGAACGAGATCCGCATCCCTTTCCATGTCGGCGGCAACCGCTCGCGCACCTGGGTGATCAGCCGCACCGGCGCGGGCCTCCGCCTCAAGCACGACCACCGGCACGAGGACGGCAGCGAGGACGTGCTCACCCAATATGGCGGCGACACGATCAGCTCGGGCAGCGCGACCCGGCAGGAATTCCCCGCCGACGCCTTCTCGCGCGACCTGTTCGCCCGCCAGAACATCCCGGTCTCGATCGCCAATGTCTGGGCGGTGGAGGCCGACACGCCGCGCGCCACCTTCGCCTACGAGCTGAGACGCCCGAACCGCTATTTGCGCGTCGAATTCGACCTCGATCGTCCGGTCCCGGCCCCGCCGCCGCCCTGGGGCAGCCGCTGAATCCGCGCTTGCCCCTCTTCACGCTCCCGCCTATATAGCGCCTGCCTTTCTCGACATCGTCAGACGTTGAGGTCGGTCCCGGGGACGGGGCCGGCGGCGGGAAGGCTTTGTATTTCGAGGAGCGCGCGTGGCGGACATCGCCGAGCTGACCAGGATCATCGCACCCGAGGCGGAAGCCGAGGGGCTCAGCCTCGTGCGGGTGATGATGATCGGCGGCACCGACGATCCGACGCTGCAGGTGATGGCCGAGGACCCGGCGAGCCGCCAGCTGACCCTGGGCCAGTGCGAGACGCTCTCGCGGCGGCTGTCCGAGCGGCTCGACGCGCTGGAGGCGGAAGGGGCCGATCCGATCGAAGGCGGCTACCGGCTCGAGGTCAGCTCGCCCGGCATCGACCGGCCGCTGACGAGGGCCAAGGATTATGACGACTGGAAGGGCCACGAGGCGCGCCTGACGCTGAGCGAGCCGCTGAACGGCCGCAGGCAATTCACCGGCGATCTCCTCGGCATGGAGGGCGAGACCGTGCTGATCGACGTACGCGGGGTCGGCCCGACCGCGCTGCCGCTCGCCGCGGTGCATTCGGCCAAGCTGCTCTTGACCGACAGGCTGATTCAGGCGACCGCGCCGCTTTCCGTGGACGGCGCCGACGACATTTTGGAAGGACAGGACTGAGCTTTATGGCCACCGAAGCCACCACCGCCGCCGGAGCGCCCGGCGCCGTCTCCGCCAACAAGGCCGAGCTGATCGCGATCGCCGACGCCGTCGCGCGGGAGAAACTGATCGATCGGATGATCGTCATCGAGGCGATGGAAGACGCGATCCAACGCGCCGCCCGCGCCCGCTACGGCGCCGAGAACGACATCCGCGCCAAACTCGATCCGACCTCGGGCGACCTCCGCCTGTGGCGCGTCGTCGAGGTGGTCGAGGAGGTCGAGGACTATTTCAAGCAGGTCAACCTCGAGGACGCAGCCAAGCTGCAGAAGGATGCCAAGCTCGGCGACTTCATCGTCGACCCGCTGCCCCCGATCGAGTTTGGCCGAATCGCCGCCCAGGCCGCCAAGCAGGTCATCTTCCAGAAGGTCCGCGACGCCGAGCGCGAGCGGCAATATGAGGAATTCAAGGACCGCGGCAGCGAGATCATCACCGGCGTCGTCAAGCGCGTCGAGTTCGGCCATGTCGTCGTCGATCTGGGCCGCGCCGAGGGCGTGATCCGCCGCGACCAGCAAATCCCGCGCGAATTGCTCCGCGTCGGCGACCGGGTGCGCTCGATCATCCTCAACGTCCGCCGCGAGAACCGGGGCCCGCAAATTTTCCTCTCCCGCGCCCATCCCGAGTTCATGAAGAAGCTGTTCGCGCAGGAAGTGCCGGAGATTTACGACGGCATCATCGAGATCAAAGCCGCCGCCCGCGATCCGGGCAGCCGCGCCAAGATCGGCGTCCTCTCCCACGACAGCTCGATCGATCCGGTCGGCGCCTGCGTCGGCATGAAGGGCAG
>NZ_JBQTJC010000068.1:0-7128 GCF_052387495.1 Sphingosinicella sp.
CGCGATGGATATGCGCCGCCGTCGCCGGGTCGATCTGGCGGGCATAGAGATTCCAGCAGAGATTGCCGTCGCGCGGATCCACCCGCACCTCGACCGTGCCGGTGCCGTCGGGATCGCCCGGGCCGGGGACTTCCTGGAGGCCGGTCAGTGTCACATTGAGCCGCGCCGGCTGCATCGAAGGACCGCCCGCGCAACCGGCCAATAAGGCGGCGCCCAGCGCCGCGGAAATCGTCCAGGCTTTCATCAGTCTCTCTCCCGCTGCTGCTCCGCGCTCCAGCGCGCGAGCAAGGTGTTGGCAATGGCGAAAGGCGGCGGCGCGAGAAAGGGCGCTTGCGGATCGCCCGCCAGCGCCGCCTCGACCCCGGCCAGATCGACCCACATCGCATCCTCCAGCTCGGTTGTGTCGAGCCGGATCGCGTCCGCTTCCGCCCGCGCGACGCAAGCGATCATCAGCGAGCCGGGAAAGGGCCAGGGCTGGCTCGCGACATAGCGCACGTTTGACACCGCGACCCCCGCCTCCTCCATCAGCTCGCGCGCCACCGCCTCCTCGATCGATTCGCCGGGCTCGACGAAACCGGCGAGCGCCGAATAGCGCCCTTCGGGATATTGATGCTGGCGGGCGAGGAGGACGCGGCCCTCATACTCGGCGAGCATGATCACGACCGGATCGACGCGCGGGAAATGCTCGGCGCCGCAGCCCGAGCATTTGCGCCCCCAGCCGGCGCGGAACGAGGCGGCGGGCGCGCTGCAAATCCCGCAATAGCGATGGCGATTGTGCCATTCGTTCAGCGCCCGAGCCGCGCCCCAGATCGCCGCATCCCTGGGGCTCATCAGGGCGAGCAGGCGGAACACGCCCCAGGCGCGGCGGCCGATCGCCTCGGTCCGGATCAAAGGCGCGAAATGCGGCACGCCCTCCTCGAGCCCAAGGAAGATCAGCTCCTCGCTTCCGTTCAGCGGCGCCCAGTCGAGCCGCCCCTCGCCGTCGAGCACTGGATCGAGCTCAGCGAGCCGGAGCAGCCGGGCCTCTGCGTGACCGACGAACTCCGCCAGCCGCGCCGCGTCGAGCCGGAGATGATCCGCCCGGTCGAGCCCGGCGCCGGTGAAGCCGACGCTCATCGCTCCACCGGGGCAACGCGCGCGGCGAACGCGTCGGTGAGGGAGGTGGCGCGGTGGCCGGGCTGGCCGAAGCCGCGGACGATCGAGCTGTGGGTGCCGTCGACCGCTTCAACGGTGGCCGGGGTGCCGGCGGTGCGGAGCGCGGCGCCCAGCGACTCGGACTGGGCACGCGAATCACGGCGCGAGGCGACGTGGAGGATCAGGAACTCACCGGCATGGGGCGCTGCCGTGTGGACGATCGGCGAGAGCGCCCGCCGCATCGCCGCGTCGCGGCCGAACGCGCGCAGGTAGATGCGCCGCAGCAGCGGCCCGGCCGCGTCGATCTGGCGCGGGATGTCGTAGCCGGCGCCGTCGAGCAGCACGATTCCAGCGATCGCCGAGGGCGAAAGCCGGTGCGCGGCGAGATAGCGCGGATCGGTGCCGACCAGAGCGGCGAGATGGGCCCCGGCGCTGTGACCGATCAGGATCACCCGGTCCGGATCGACGTTACGGATCCGCATGAGGAAGGCGAGCGCGAGGGCCACGTCTTCCGCCTGCTGAGTGACGGTCACGTCCGGGATCAGGCGATAGTTGATCGAGGCAACGGCATAGCCGAGCCCATGGAAATGCGTCATCACGTGCGCGGCGATGCGTTTGTCGCCGAAGCTCCAGGCGCCGCCGTGGATGAACAGGACGAGCGGGGCGCGGCGGCCCTCCATCGGGGTCCAGTCCATTCGCTGCCGCGGGTCTGGCCCGTAGCCGATCTCGATGGTCTCGGCCCCGGCCGGCGCGGCTAGCATCAGCAGCAGGATCATCAGCAGGCGTCTCATGCCGCGTCCCGCCATTCCAGGCCGCGCGCGGCGAGCTTGGCGAACAGGGTGGGGAGGCCCGCCTCGCCGATCCGCTCGACCGGCCACCATAGACCGTCGTAACGGTCTATGCCGTCCGGGCCTCGCGCCGTTTCCGCGCAGTGCAGCTTCATGGTCAGTTCGAAATGAGTGAAGATGTGGTCTACCGCGCCGGCCTCGTGCCAGTCGGCTTTTGCGGGCGGCGCCTCGGGGAGGGCGAGCATTCCGCCGAGCAGCCCATTGGCCGGGCGGCGGACGAGCAGCACCTCGCCCTCGCGCTCGAGCCAATAGGCAATGCCTTCGCGCCGGGGCCGCGCCGCCTTCGGCGCCTTGACCGGATAGCGCGCCGGATCGCCCTCGGCGAAGGCGGCGCATTGCGCATTGAGCGGGCAGCGCGGGCAGGCCGGATTGCGCGGCGTGCAGATCGCCGAGCCCAAATCCATCATCGCCTGCGCGACGTCGCCGGCGCCTTGCTCGGGCACCAGCCGGTCGGCCAGCGCGCGGATCGCCTTGCGCGAGCCGGGCAGTTGCTCCTTCACCGCGAACAGCCGCGAGACCACCCGCTCGACATTGCCGTCGACCGCGACCGCGCGCTTGCCGAAACCGATCGCGACGATCGCGGCGGCCGTATAGGGCCCGATCCCCGGCAGCTTCAGCAGCGTCGCCTCGTCCTCGGGAAAGCGCCCGCCGTGCCCGGCGACGACGGCGCGGGCGCAGGCGAGCAGGTTGCGGGCGCGGGCATAATAACCGAGCCCGGCCCAGGCCCGCATCACCTCCGCATCCTCGGCCGCGGCCAGCGCCTCGGTCGTCGGCCAGCGCGCGGTGAACGCGGCGAAATAAGGCTTCACCGCCGCGACCGTGGTCTGCTGGAGCATGATCTCGGAGAGCCAGACGCGATAGGGGTCGGGCGTCTCGCCGGCCTCCGCCCGCCACGGCAGAAGCCGCTTATCCACAGCATACCAACACAAAAGAGCCGTTGAGGCATCGACTGGCATGGGCCGCCTATGCCATGCTCCCGGCCAAGGTGAAACAGGTGACGAGCGACAAGGAGAAGCGCAAGAAGCAGGTCGCGGCGCCGGCCCGCGCGCGTCGCATGCGTGCCGTATCCGACCTGCTGCCGGCGGCCGGCGGCGCCGCCTTCCGCCGCTTCGGCTTCGTCCAGTCCTCGATCGTCAGCCGCTGGCGCGAGATCGTCGGGGTCCGCTACGCCGCCGTCTCCGCCCCGGAATCGATCCGCTTCCCGCACGGCAGGAAGAGCGGCGGCACGCTCACCCTCGTCGTCGAAGGCGCGCACGCGCCGATGATGCAGCATGTCGGCCCCGAGATCGTCGAGCGGGTCAACCGCTTCTTCGGCTATCCGGCGGTCGAGCGGCTGAGCTTCCGGCAGGGCGTTGTCCAGGTCGCGCGGACGAAGCCCCGCCCCGCCCCATCGTCGCTCAAGCCGATCCCCGCCGAGCTCGGCGATTCCCTGCGCGAAGTGGTCGATCCGGAGCTGCGCGCCTGCCTCGAATCCCTTGCGCGCGGGCTCGCCTCCGGCGAAGGGGAAGCCATTCCCGTCGTCTCGACGATCCCGGTCGTCGGCAGAATTGGAGAGAAGAAGTGATCAAAGCCAAGCTCAGCACCGGCGCCCTCGCGCTCGCCCTGCTCCTCGCCGGCTGCGGCGAAGGCGGCGACGCCAATCTCGCCGGAAACGTGACCGCCCCGCCGCAGCTCACCCAGATCCCGGCGCCCAACAATGGCGATTGGACACAAACGGTCAGCCAGACCGCCGAGGGCGGCTTCGTCATGGGCAATCCGCAAGCGCCGGTGAAGCTGGTCGAATATGGCTCGCTGACCTGCCCCGCCTGCCGCGCCTTCTCCGAGACCGCGACCGCGGCGCTGCGCGACACCTATATCCGCTCCGGCCAGGTCAGCTGGGAGTTCCGCCACCTCGTCATCCACGGCGCGCCCGATGTCGCTCTCGCCATGCTCTCGGACTGCCAGGGGACGGGCGGCTTCTTCCCGACGATCGAGCAGATTTACAGCCAGCAGCCCGAAATCCTCGACCGCTACCAGAGCGGGGCGCAGGCGGTCGCGGCGCTGCCGCCGGAGCAGCAGCTGGCGCCGCTCGCGCGGGCGATGGAGCTCGACACCTTCTTCGCCCGGCGCGGCATGCCCGAGGCCCGCTTCAACCAGTGCCTGGGCAATATGGGCGCCGCGCAGCAGCTCGCCGACAATCTCAACCGCGCGACCAGCCAGGAGGGCGTCAACGGTACCCCGACCTTCATCATCAACGGCCAGCGCCAGGAAGCGTCGAGCTGGCAGCAGCTCGAGCCGCTGCTGCGCGCCGCGATCGGAGGCTGAGTTGAGGCCGCGCCTGCTCGCCCTCGCGCTCGCCGCGGCACTGATCGCGCCCCTGGCGAGCGCGCCCGCGCAGGAGCGCACCGCGCCGCGCCAGCGCGACTGGACCCAGGTCGTCACGGCGACTGCCGAGGGCGGCTTCCGGATGGGCAATCCGCAGGCGCCGGTGAAGGTCGTCGAATATCTCTCGCTGACCTGCCCTCATTGCGCGTCCTTCGCCGAGGAAGGCGCGCCCGGGCTGATGAACTATGTCCGCAGCGGACGGGTCAGCCTCGAATATCGCAATTTCGTCCTGAACGGGCTCGATCTGGCTGCGGCTTTGCTCAGCCGCTGCGCGGCACCGCAGAACTATTTCGCGCTCAACCATGCCATCCTCGCCAGCCAGGCGCAGTGGATGGGCCGGGTGGAGGCGATGAGCGCCGCGCAGCGGCAGGAGATGCAGGGCCTCAACGACCTGCAGCGGCTGCGGCGCGTGGCGGCGATCGCCGGGCTCGACGCGATCGCCGCCCGCCACGGCGTTACGCCGGCCGAGGCCGATACTTGCATGGCCGATCAGGCGCGGCTCGACCGGGTGATCCAGATGCGCGAGGCGGCCGACCGCTATGGCGTCACCGGCACGCCGACCTTCGCGATCAACGGCCGGATCGCGGGCAGCGCCGGCACCTGGGCGACGCTCGAGCCGCTGCTGAGAGGCCGCTGATGCGCCCGCGGGGGGCACAAGGCAAAAGCTGATGCGGGTCAGGCGCCTCAAGCTTTCCGGGTTCAAGAGCTTCGTCGAGCCGGCCGAGCTTCGGATCGAGCCGGGCCTCACCGGCATCGTCGGCCCGAATGGCTGCGGCAAATCGAACGTGCTCGAGGCGATCCGCTGGGTGATGGGCGAGAGTTCGCCCAAATCGATGCGCGGCGCCGGCATGGACGACGTCATCTTCGCCGGCACGGCGACACGCCCCGCGCGCGACTTCGCCGAGGTCTCGCTGCTGGTCGAGCGGCAGCTTGACGACAGCGGCGTCGCCCCGATCGGCGAGGTCGAGGTCACCCGCCGCATCGAGCGTGCCGCCGGTTCCGCCTATCGGATCAACGGCCGCGACGTCCGCGCCAAGGACGTCGCCTTGCTCTTCGCCGACGCCGCCACCGGCGCCCATTCGCCCGCTTTGGTCAGCCAGGGCAAGATCAGCGCGGTGATCGCCGCCAAGCCGACCGAGCGGCGGCTGATGCTCGAGGAAGCGGCGGGGATCGCCGGCCTGCACGTCCGCCGCAAGGACGCCGAGCAGAAGCTCCGCGCGGCCGAGGCCAATCTGATCAGGCTCGACGAGGTGCTCGGCGACATGGAGTTGCGCGCCAATGCGCTGAAGCGCCAGGCGCGCGCCGCCGAGCGCTACCGCAAGCTCTCCGACCAGATCCGCGTCACCGAGGCCCGTCTGGTCTTCGCCCGTTGGGAGGAAGCGACCGAGGCCGCGGATGCGGCGCGGATGGAAGCCGAGGCGGCCGAACAGGCGGTCGCCCGCGCCGGCGAGGCGCAGCGCGCCGCCGCCGCCTGGCAGACCGAGGCCGCGACGGCTCTGGCGGAGCGCCGCAAGGCCGCCGAGGCGGCGCGCGAGCAGGCCTCCGCGCTGGGCCACAAGCTCGCCGCGCTCCGCGCCGAGCGCGACGGCGTCCAGCGCCGGATCGACGAGCTCAATGAGCGCCGCCGCACGCTCGCCGCCGACCGCGCGCGCGAGGAGGCGTTGCGCGAGGACGCCGCCGCCGCGCTTGACCGGCTCGATGCCGAATTGGCGGCGATCGCGGCACGGCTCGCCGAGGCCGAGGCGGCAAAGGGCACGATCGACGTCCGCAGCGTCGCGCATGAGGATGACGCCCGCGCCGCCGAGACGGCTTTGGGCCAGGCCCGCGCAGTGCAGGCGGGCGAGCAGGCCGAGGCGCGGGTCGCCGAGTCGGCGCTCGCGGCGGCGCGGCAGAAGCTCGCCCGCGCCGAAGCCGAAGCGGCTCGCATCGCCGAGCAGCTCGGCGGGATCGGCGATGCCGCGCCGCTGAGCGATGCCCTGGAATCGGCACGAAAGGCGCGCGCCGAGGCCGAGCGCGGGCTCGAAGCCGCGAGCGCCGCCATCGCCGCCGCCGAAACGGAGCGCCAGCAGGCCGCCGCCGCGCGCGACGCCGCCGAAAGCGAGGCCGCCGCGGCCCGCGCCGCGCTCGCCGCGCTGCGCTCGGAGGCGCATGCCCTGATCAAGGCGGTCGAGACCTCGGGCGGCGACCGCGCGATCAATCACATCAAGGCCGCGCCCGGCTATGAGCGCGCGCTGGCCGCGGCTTTGGGCGAGGATCTCGACGCCGCGCTGAGCGGCGACGGCCCGCGCCGCTGGACGGGCGCCGCGCCGCAGCCGGGCGATCCTTCGCTGCCCGCCGGCACCGAAGCGCTCGCCGACCATGTCGAGGCGCCGGCGGCCCTGCTCCGCCGGTTGCAGCAGGTCGCGGTCGCCGACGCGGATAGCGGCGCCACGCTCGCCGTCGGCCAGCGGATGGTCACGCTTGACGGCAAGCTGCGCCGCTGGGACGGCTATGTCGCGAGCGGGCTCGGCGCGGCCGCCGCCGAGCGGCTGATCCGGGTCAATCGTCTCGCCGAGATCGAGACGGCGCTGCCTGACGCGGCAGAGGCGATGGAGACAGCCGAGGCGCGAAGTACCGATGCGCGCGCGGCGATGGACAAGGCGCGCGTCGCCGCCGATGCCGGCCGGCGCGCCGAAGCCGAGGCCACGGCGGCGCTGCGCGAGGCGGGCCGCGCCGAGGACAGCGCCTCGGTCGAGATCGAGCGGCTCGAACTCAGGCGCACCGGCCTCGCCGAGCGCGCCGA
>NZ_JBQTJC010000069.1:0-44038 GCF_052387495.1 Sphingosinicella sp.
GGTCGGGGTCGAGGCCGACGATCCGCGCGCCTGGCGCGGCCCGCTTCATGAGGATCGCGAGCGATCCGGTGCCGCAACCCACGTCGAGGATTTGGTCGCCGGCCGTGGGCGCAACCTGCCGCAAGAAGGCGCTTCGCCAGACCGTCTCGCGAGTAAGGGTGTGGACGACGCCGTCATAGAGCGGGGTCAGCACCCGCCACCCCAGCGCGGGCACGAACTCTCGGCCAGCATCGTTCATTTTGTCACTACCCCTTGCTGTTGCGGCACACCATATGAGGTCCGTAGCCGCTACAGGGTCAAGGATGGATTTGCATGAAGATCGGCGAACTCGCCCGGGCGACCGGCGCAAATATCGAGACGATCCGCTATTATGAGCGGATCGGCCTGCTGCCGCGGCCCCCACGCACCGAGTCGAACTATCGGGACTATGGGCCGAAGGATGCCGAACGACTTGCCTTCGTGCGTCACGCCCGCGGCCTCGGCTTCGATCTCACCGACGTGCGATCGTTCATCGATCTTGCGGAGCAGCCCGATCGCGACTGCGCCGAGGCGGATGCCATTGCCTCGCGACATCTGTCGGCCGTGGAAGCCAAGATGGAGCAGCTCGCGCGTCTCCGCGACGAGCTGGGCCGGATGATTCAGGAATGCAGGGGCGGCAGCGTGTCCTCGTGCCGGATCATTGAGACGCTCGGCGATCACAGCCGTTGCGGCGCCGATCATTCGCCGGCCTGAACGGCGGCGAGAATGGATCGGCCGCCGAGGACCGCATGCGCGAGCCGGCTGAGCGTGGCCTTGGCGCCCCTGCACCCCACTTTCTCGGTCGCCTGCCTCGCCGCCATTGGCGGGCACTTGCCGGCTTGCACTTCCTCGCCCCGATTCTATGTTTGCGGAGGGCCGACCGGCGCCGCAGCGGGCGAACCTCGCTTGTGGAGCCGGCAGCAATTCGGCCGGGTGGCCGCCGCTTATGTCCAGGTCGTTCGCGACTAAAGGCGGCGGCGCATGTCCAAGCATGTTCTCAACACCCGGCTTGCCACGTACCGCCGCGATTGCCGAGCTGGTCCCTCGGCGCGGGGACGAGCCTGGACGGGTCGGCTCGATGTCGCGAAGGTTCGAGCCGCCGGGACCCCTTGCGCTCGCGCACGCCGACTCTATCCTGAAGGCGCGCCACATCGTGGCGCCGAGGCGTGAGAACCTCGCTTGTGTCACCGGCGCTTTCGTCCGGGCGGCCGACGCTTGTGTCCGGCTCGCTCGCGGTCGAGTGCGGCGGCGCATTTCCAAGCATGTTCTCGAATTCCGGCTTCCCGCCGGCAGCCTCGCGAGAGGAGGTCGGAGATGGGATGCGAGTGCGGCGGAGCATTGTCGATGCGGCCGGCCGCTTGCCGTCTCCGTGCGCGCGGAGTCTCGAGGTGATCGACCCCGCTTTACCGAGCGGGGCGCGGCTCGATCCGGCCGACCTCGAATGCGATCCGATTTCGCCAGCCGACAGCGCGCCCGATATCGGTACGGATGAATTTCTCTCCGATCTTTACCGCAGTGAGTCGTCCAGGCTCGTCCGAATTTTCGCAAGCCGTACCCGCAATACGGACGATGCCCATGATTTGGTGCAAGATGTCTTTTTCCGGCTCGCCCGGCTGCGCGGACAAGGCGCGCTGCTGGAACGGCCGCAGGCCTATCTTCGCCGCATCGCGTCCAATCTTCTGAAGGATCGCGCCAAGTCGGCGTCGAGGCAGTCGGTCGCCCTCCATGTCGTCGTGGAGGAAGAAACGCTGGCCGGACCGGACCCACACAGAATTCTTGAATCACGGGACATGTTAAGACGTCTCGAGGCGGCTATCATGCGCTTGCGTCCAAGGACGCGGGAGGTGTTCATGGCGCATAGGGTGGAAGGGCTTAGTTACGCGGAGATCGCGGAGCGCACCGGCTTGTCCGTCAAGGGCGTCGAGAAGCAGATGAGCAAGGCGCTCGTTCAGCTCGATCGCCTGCTGAACCGGGCCTAATCGCGCATGGCTTTCCTTCGAACGCGCGGGCGCATTCGCCGCGAGGCGGCGGACTGGCTTTCGCGCCTCGGCGGTGGCGCGGACGAAGCGGGCCATGCCGCCTTCAGGCGCTGGTATGACGCTGATCCCAGGCATGCGGAGGCCTATGATCGGATGGCCGCGATCTGGTCGGCCGCCGGCCGGCTCCATGCGCCGCGGGCCGACATGGCTGACGAGGAGCAGGCGTCCCGGTCGTCGCGACGGCGGGCGGGGTTCGCGCTGGCGGCCTGCCTGGCCGGCGGCATCGCCCTGATCTCGATCCTGCTCGGTTCGCGCTGGCTTCCGGATCCGGCGAGCGATCGGGCGCAGTCGCTCGCGACCGTGGTCGGCGAAATAAGGGAAGTCGTCCTGCCCGACGGCTCGCGGGTCGTGCTGGATTCCGGCAGCCATATCGAGACGCGATTCACCGCTTCGCAGCGGCTGCTGATCCTGCGCGACGGACGCGCCCGCTTCTTCGTCGCGCATGAGTCGCGGCCGTTCGTGGTGCGCGCGGCCTCGAACGAGGTGACCGCGACGGGCACCGTGTTCGACGTGAGCCTGATTCAGGATCGGCTTGCCGTGCTGCTCATCGAGGGATCGGTCGAGGTCCGGCGACTCGGCGGCGGGGGTGAAGCCGCCGTCCATCGGCTCGCGGCCGGGCACAAGCTCGTTATCGCCGGCCAGGCGCCGGCGGTGAGCCAGCGCGCGACGCGCGGCGAGACGCTTTGGCCGACGCATATGCTCGAGTTCGACGAGACCCCGCTTCGCGAGGCGGTGGCCTTGGTCAATCGCTACAGCCGCGTGCAGCTGGCCCTCGGCGACGAGCGCATCGGCAATCTGCGGGTCAGCGGCGCCTATCGCGCCGGCGACGTCAGCGGGTTCGCGCGCAGCCTGGCGACGGCCTTCCATCTGCGGGTCGACTCGCGGCCTGACGGTACGATCGTCCTCGTCGATCCGGGCGCACCGAGAGAAACGCCACTTCCAAGGTAGGGATTCCCCACCGCGCGTCGTCAAGGCGGGCGCGGCGCGCCGTCCGCACGACGGGGGTAGGAAGATGCGGCGGTATCGGTACCGGACGAGCGTGCTGGTCGGACCATGGCGAGAAGCGCCCGGGCGAGCGGCGGCCGACGCCGTCCGCAGCGGGCAGGCGCGGATCGACGCGGGCGGCGGGAGCCTGACCTGGCTGGTGCCGGGCAAGATCGAGGCCGTCGATGGCGAAGGTGAGGCGGAGCGTCGCTCATAGCCGTCATTGGAGTTGGTCCGCGGGTCGCGAGCGCTTCTCCGAGCTCCCGCGCGCGCAAAAAAAATCGGGGGGTGATTTGCCGGCCTGTCGTCAAGGCCTCCGAACGGCGCCGCATTCAAAATGCGCCGGGAAGAGGGGGTAGGATGTTCGGCCAGCCACATGCGCAGGTCGCCCGTTTCTTGGGGGCGACTGCAATCGCGACGATCCTGTGCGCGTCCACCGCACAGGCCCAACCGGCTCGGGAAGCCGATTACGCCCTGCCGGCGCAGTCGCTGTCCCGCTCGCTGCGCGACGTTTCGGTCCGTTCGGGAACGAGCGTCATAGCGCCGAGCGAGCTGGTGGCGGGCCGGCGAGCGCCGCCGCTGCGCGGCCGTTATGGCCCGCGCCAGGCGCTCGAGCTGCTCCTCCAGGGCAGCGGACTGCGGGTGTCGCTCGTGGGCCAGGCTCTTGTGGTCAGCCGCGCCGATTCATCGGCCGAAGGGCCGTCGGTATCGGCGACCGAGCCGCCGCAGTCCGAGCCGATCGTCGTCACCGGCACGAATATTTGGGGCGGCCAATCGACCTCTCCCGTCATCGTGCTGGGGCGGCAAGACATCGACGAGAGCGGCGCCAGCTCGGTCGAGCAGCTGATGGCCAAGCTGCCCCAGAATGCCCAGGGCGGCGTGAACCGCGAGAACTTCCAGGTCCCCGGCGCTGGCGCTGACCCGACCGAACATGGCTCCGGCCTCAATCTGCGCGGTCTGGGGCAGCGGGCGACCCTGGTCCTGATCAACGGCCGCCGGGTCGCGCCGAGCAATACCGGCGCCTTCGTCGACGTCTCTCTCATCCCGCTCAGCGCCGTCGAGCGGGTCGAGATTCTGACCGACGGCGCGTCCGCGATCTATGGCTCGGACGCCGTGGGCGGCGTCGTCAATTTCATCCTTCGCGACAATTTCGAGGGCGTGGAGACGCTCGCCCAGATCGGTTCAGCGACCAATGGCGACGGCGACCTGCTGCAGCTCGGCGCGACGGCCGGGGCCTCCTGGCGCGGAGGGCGGGCGCTGTTGAGTTACGAGTTTCGGCTCGAGGACGAAATCCTCGTCGCCGACCGGCCCTTCGCGATCAATCTCGCGCCGAGCACTTTTCTGTTCCCGCGGGACCGCCGGCACAGCCTGTTCGGCAATCTCGTGCAGGACATTACCTCCAGCCTCGGCCTGGAGGCGACCGGCTATTATGCGCAGCGCGACACCGAGCGCTCCTTCTTCCTGTCCGGCAACCCGGTACCGGTCGGACTGATTGCGGAGGCCGAATCCTACGGTTTCTCCGGCGGGCTCCGCTATCAGCCCGGCGCGAGCTGGTCGATCCAGCTCACCGGCGGCCACAGCTTCACGCGCACCGACGAGCGTCAGGCGAGGCCGACGACGACTCCGCTGGTGAACGAAAGGTTCATCCGAAATTCCGTGTCGGACCTTGGGCTCAAGCTGGACGGCACCCTGTTCGAGCTGCCCGGCGGCTCGGTTCGGGTCGCGCTCGGCGGAGAGCTTCGCTGGGAGCGCTATGACGAGAGCTTTCGGACCAATACGATCAACGTCACCTTCGACCCGACGCGCAACGTGGCGGCGGCCTTTGTCGAGCTTCAGGTCCCGCTCTTCTCGTCGCTCAACCGTCGCCCGGGCCTCGAGCGGCTGATCGTCACCGCCGCTGGCCGTTACGAGCATTATGACCGTTTCGGCTCGACCCTCGATCCCAAGCTTGGCATTCTCTGGTCGCCGATCCCGGGCTTGGCCTTTCGCTCGACCTACGACACGTCGTTCCGGGCGCCTTTGCTGTCGGAGACGGCGGGCGTCTACAGCGCGATCTACGTCCCCGCGATCTTCGTCTATCGCAATGCCGCCGATGCGACGGGCGTCGGGCTCGCTCTCGGCGGGAGCAATCCCGGCGTCCAGCCCGAGCGGTCGCGCAGCTGGACCTTGGGGGCTGACATAGCGCCTCGCGCGGTTCCCGGACTGACCTTGCGGATGAACTATTATTCGATCCGCTTCTCGGACCGGATCGCGCTTCCGGCGCCGTCCATCACCGTGGTCGGCGACCCGGCGTTCGACTCGATCGTCACGCGCGACCCGGACGACGATCTGGTGCGCGAGCTGATCGCCGGCGCTCAGGTCGCGACGGATGTGACCGGTCCGGGCTTCAGCAACGGCGGGGCCACCCCCGCCGACGTCTCGGCGATCGTCGATGGCCGCTTCAACAACACGGCGGTCACCAAGACGCGCGGGCTGGACTTCAACCTCGCCTATCGCTTCGCGGCCGGCGCGAGCCGCTTTCTCGTGGCGGCGAACGTCAACTACATCCTCTCCTTCACCGATCGCCTCCGTCCGACCAGCGCCACGATCGATACTCTGGACACGCCGTTCGGACCGCTCGATTTCAGAGCCAGGGCGCAGGCGGGCTGGAGTCGGGACGGCTGGTCGGCGAATCTCTTCGTCAACCATGCGGACGATTATCGCGACAGGCGCGGGACCCGTGACCTTCGCGTCGATTCCTTCACTACGTTCGACCTGGGCCTCGCTTATGACGCGCCGGGCGCCGCCCCGGCCTGGCTGCGCGGCACCAGGATCGCCCTCAACGTTGAAAATCTGTTCGACCGCGACCCGCCCTTTCTGCTGCCCGACACGGGCTCGACGAGCGGCACCGGCTACGATCCGGTCAATGCGAGCGGACGTGGCCGCTTCGTCTCGCTTCAGCTGCGCAGGAGATGGTGACCGCGGCACGCCGTCCGGCGGCGGGGGTGCTGGGCCCTGCGCTGGCCGCCCTGCTTGCGGGGGCGGCGGCGGCCGAGCCGCCGTCCATGTCCGCGCTGATCGAAGCGGCCGACATATCTGGGGTCACGGCTTCGCCCGACGGCCGGCTCGTCGCGTTTCGGGTCGATCGCCCGTCGATCGAACGGAACAGCTACGCTCTCGGCTGGCACGTTCTCGACGTCTCGACCGGCCGGGTGCGCCCGATCGCGGAAGGCGGCGAGCCGATCATCGCCGACCCCGGCCTGCTCGTCGCCGAGCCGCCGCTCTGGTCGCCCGACGGCCTTTCGATCTATTTTAGAGCGCTGAGCTCGGGCGCGGTGCAGATCTGGCGGGCTCCCGCCGACGGGACCGGCGCGGAGGTGGTGACCTCGGAGGATGGCGACGTCCTCTCGTTCGAGCTGGCGCCGGGGGGCCGCGCGATCCTTTATCGCGTCGGGCCGGCCCGCTCGGCGATTGAGCGGGCCGAGCTCGCGGAATATGAGTCCGGAATCCTGGTCGACGAGCATGTCGAGCTTGCGCAGAACATCTTTCGAGGCGCCATCGTCAACGGCAGGCGCGCGAGCCAGCGGCTGAGCGGTCCCTGGTTCGGCCGGGGCAATGTGCTCTGGCGGGAGGCGCCGCGGCTGAGGCGGCTCGACCTCGGCAGCCTCCAATCATCGGACGCGCTCGAGGAGCCGGCGGCCGGCCAGCCTCCAGTCCCGGACGGCGCATGGCGCGAGGCGACCGCCCGTTCGGCGCGGGGGGACATCGCCTTCTCCTACTGGGACGGAGGCCAAGGCAGTCTCGCGGTCGTTCGGCCGGGCGCCGCCGGCGTGAGAATCGAATGCCCGATTGCGGAATGCGCCAGCGAGCGCGTCGCCTGGGCGGCCTGGCGGCCGGGCCGCGATGAGGTCCTGTTCGCGAGCTCGGACGCGTCGCTCGTCCAGAGCCTTCGGCTGTGGGACCTGGCGTCGGGCCGGGTCCGGCTCGTGATGCGCGGCGACGGCCTGCTTGCGGGCGGGCGCGACGACAACATGCCCTGCGCGATCGCCGGCGGCCATGCGCTTTGCGTGCGCGCGGAGCCCGCATCGCCGCCCCGGCTCGAGGCGATCGATCTCGACTCGGGACGGGCGCGGTCGCTGTTCGACCCCAATAGGACGCTTCGCTCTCTTCGCTGGCCGCGAACGGAACGGCTGAGCTGGAGCGCGGACGGACGCCGGTTCACCGGGATCCTGTTCCTGCCGGACGCGGCGATTCCGCGTCCGGCACCGCTGTTCGTCAATTATTATCGCTGCCGCGGCTTCGTGCGCGGCGGGGTCGGCGACGAATGGCCGTTCGCGATTCTGGCCGCGAACGGGATCGCTTCGGTCTGCATCAACGCGACCCGCTCGAGCGGCGCCCAGAACGGGGTCGCGCAATATCGCGCCGCAGCGAGCGGAATTGAGGCGCTGATCGGCCTGCTCGCCGATCGCCGCCTGGTCGACCGAGCCAGGGTCGGCATGGGCGGGCTCAGCTTCGGGACGGAGGTCACTCTCTGGACCTTGATCCATTCGGAACTGATCGCCGCCGCGTCGATCGCATCCCCTCAGTTCGAGCCGGCCAGCTACTGGTTCAACGGTGTCCGGGGCCGGGACTATCACCGGGGTCTTCGCGAGGTCTGGGGCCTGGGGGCGCCGGAAGAAACGCCGGAGCAATGGCGGGTGCTTTCTGCGGCGATGAACGCGGAGCGGATCAGGGCGCCGCTGCTGATGCAGCTCGCCGAGCAGGAATCGCGCTATGCGGTCGAGCTCCATGCGCGGCTCACCAACTCCACGACGCCGGCGGAGCTCTACGTCTTTCCGGAAGAACCCCACATCAAGGTGCAGCCGCGCCATCGCGTCGCGGTCTACGGGCGCAACCTCGACTGGTTTCGCTTCTGGCTGCTCGGCCTTGAGGATCCCGACCCCGCAAAGGCCGAACAATATCGCCGCTGGCGCGCGCTCGCCGAGCGCTTCCGCGAGGCGGATCAGCCCCGCCGCGCCGCGAGCCAGAGTTCGAGCGAGACGAGGTCGAACACCCGATAATAGGAATCGTCCGCGGGCTGCCCCGCCCGGCGGAGATAGGCTTCGAGCGCGGAACGATCGATCAGACCGCGACGGGCAAGCCCTCCGTCGAGCAGGATCTCCGCAAGTCTCTTGCGGTTGGACGAAAAGGCGCGAACGCACATGCTCTCGAGCCGGCCCTTGGTCCTCCGGCGAACCACCGCGGCGGGGAGGAGGTCTTCGAAGGCGGCGCGGGCGACCGCGCGATTGCGGCCTCCGCGAACCCAGAGCCAGCTCGGGATCGAGAGGCAAAGCTCGGTCAGCGGCTGGTTGAGCAGAGGATGATGGACACGGTCGCCGCCCGGATATTCGGGTTCGAGGAAATGCTGGACCCGCACGAGCGATTCGACATGCTCGATCTTGCCCGCGGGAACGCCCTCCGGCCGCTCGAGCCAGGGATGGGGATCCGGGTGTTCCGCGACCGCCTGTGGAGCGAGGTAGCGCCGGTCGGCCTTCCACAGCGGACGCCGGCTTCCCCGGAGTCGCTTGCGCAGCGCGAGCCCGCCGGCGGTCCATAAGGTGCAATCGCCGAGGGCGGCGACGTCCTGCATCGTCGCGAGCCCGGCGGGGATGCCCGCCTCCGACACCGCGTCGACGATCGGGGCTGCGGTCGTCAGATAGCAGAAGATGTTGTCGCCGCCGGCCCCCGTCACGAAATCGTGGGTTCCGATCGCGCGCGCATGGCCGGCGAGCGCGCGGCGCAGCGGCTGCAGGACCGGGCTCAGCGGCGGCCTCAGTCCCGGAGCGCAAGGCGCGGAAAGGTCGAGCGGGGCGCCGTCCTCCATGAGCTCGGAAAGACCGGCGTCCAGGGAATCCGCGACCGCGCGCGCATAGTCCCGCTCATCGCCGTCCGGGGCGCGTGTGACGAAGTTGACGGCCTCGAAGCCCTTGCCGGCCTTGAACAGGCATGCCGCGACGATCGAGGAATCGAGGCCCCCGGACAGCTCGACGATCGGCCGGGTCAGATGCCCGATTTGGGCCGGAACCGTCGCGAGCGCGACCGCGCGCAACCGGCGGGCCGCTTCGTCGAAATCGACGATCCGGCGCTCGACCGAGGTCGACCGCCAGGGCGTCCAGATGGCCTTGATCGAGGCCGATTTGCCGCTCGAGCTTCGCAAGGTCCCGGGCAGAAGCTCGCTTCGGCCCGCGATGCCGGTACGCGCGGTGCGCAGGAACGGAAAGGTCAGCCACTGCCGGAGAAATTCCTCGTCGATGCCGGCGTCGGACGAAGCGAATGAGTCGATCACTTGTCCGTGCGAGAAATAAAGCTGGATCGCGCCGCACCGGCTGAAATGAACCGGGACCGCTCCGGACGGGTCGCGGACCACGGTGACGGCCCCGCCGTCGCGAAGGAAGCCAATATATTGACCCCATTTGCCGTCGAGCAGTGACCGGCCGCAGCTCCAGGCCGCATGCCGGCTTTCGGACAGCGTCAGCGAACCGACGACCTCGCATTCTTCCGTTCCGCGATACAGTCTGCCGACGATGAGGCCTCTCTCTTCCTCGAGCGGAAGCAGATCTGTTTCGGGAGTCGCGTAGACGACGAGATCGGGGCCATCGAACACGCGGTTGAGCCGTTGTCGCGGCGCCTCGGGCGGAACCAGCCCCGATAGCCAGGCTCTCAGCGCCTCGGGCTCGCCGGTCGCGGCAAGAAAGCGCGGCGCATTCATGCGACGAGAATCGGCGCGAACCCGCGCGCGGCCGCGAGCGTGTCGTTGAGCACCATTGTCCCGTCCTGGATCCAGCAATGGGCTCCGAAGGGATCGAGCTTGGCGCCTATCACGAGATCGGCATGGACCCTGCGCCGCCGAAGGAATTGCAGCAGCGCCAGCGAGTCATGGAGGCAGTTCGGCTTCACGGGCACCGCGCGTCGCGCCTGGACGAAGAGCGTAACCGCCCGGTCGCGGCGCTCGCGTCCCGCTTCGGAAGACGGTGCGCGCCCCTTTGCGGAGGGGATCAACAGCCGGGGCAGGCGCTTCCTTCGCACCGAGCGTCGGGCCCAAAGGGTGAGAAGAAGAACTTCGGGCAGGGCGCTCAAGCCGCCGCCGCTGCGCAACTCCTCTTCAAGGAAGCTGCGGTCGGGCGCGACATGCGTTGTCGATGCCAGGGGCTTTCCGGCGGGCGAGCGGGCGACGACTCCGGCGGCGATCAGCGCGTCGAGCGCGCCCGTCGGGATCTCGCCGCCGCCCGCGAGCGTCGAGAATGAGCGATCGGCTTCTTGCGGCAGGCTGAAATAGCGGTCGGCGAGGAGATCGAGAAAGATCCGCTGCTCTCCGATCTCGCAATAATATATCTGCGGGGGCAGGACGAAGCGCGCCATGGAGTTGGGCGGGCGCACGGCCGCTGGCCGCGCGCCCGGCGCGTCAGTCGGCGCTGATCGTGCCCTTGGTCATCCCGATGAACGATTCGGGATAGGGGCCGCCCTCGCCGCGGGTGTCGCCCGTGACGGAGCCCAGCTCGATCAGCTCGAGATCGCGATTTTCCACCTTCTGCATGCCACTTCTCCTTGCTGCGGACTCATTGCCGCCATGCCGATTCTGGGCGAAGCAGGATGGGATAGGAACTTTATACCCGGCATATTTGGAGGTTGTTTGTAAGAGCGCGAGCGAAGCGCGAGCGGTCGCGCGCCAAGGCGGGCCGGCGGCGATCCCTGGCCGGGAGAACCCGGCGCGCGACCGCTGCCGGCCGCCGACGGGCTTAGTCGTCGCAGATGCCCGGATTGGAGCGAAGGCCGACGGCCTCCCAGTGGGGCGCCGCGTCGCCCTTGGTGTCGCCGGACACCGTGCCGAGCTCGATCGGGCCGACCGGATTGTGCTGTTCGTTGCGCTGCATCGTCTTTCTCCTAAAAGCCGCGGGATCTCGCGGCTCCGTCAGGCTAGGCGCGGGCGCCGGAATAGGAATCTAATAAGGCGGCTATTTCGCGGTTGTTTCGGATGCACCGTGAAGCCGGCGCGCGGCAACGAGCAGTTCCGGCACGCAGCGTTGACGGCGGCGGTGATAGGCGGCAATCGCGCGGCGGAGGGGCCCGGTGTCCGGACCGGCGAGCAGGGCGCGCAGGCCGGCGAGCTCTTCGGCGTGGTCCGCGAACAGTCGCCTCTCGACGGTGCGCATCGCGGCCAGCCGGTCGCTGACATTCTCCACGGCCGCCTCGAGCTCGGCATTGCCGGAGCGGCGCGCAATGTACCGGAAGAGGTCCGCCGCCGCGGGGGCGGTGGAGCTTGGCATGACGTCCGCCTCTCCCGGACTGAGCGTGTCGGCGCCGGACCCTGAAGGACGCCGACGCAGCGCCTGCTCGAGCAGCTCCCGGCTCCACCGATAGAGATCGCGGAGCTCCGCCTCGGTCGGCGCGGGCACGCGAAAGCCGTCATTGCGCGGCGCCTCGACGAGCCTTTCGCCGACCAGGCGGTGCAGGGCGTCCCGCACAGGCGTGATGCTCGAGTTGAGCTCCTCGCCGATCGCGGCCGGCTCGAGATGGTCGCCGGGCGCGAACCTGCCGCTCATCAACTGCTCCTTGAGCGCGGGATAGACCCGATCGAAGGTGGGGCCGGGACTCATTTCACGATTCCCTGCGTCAATTTAGTCTGGGTCACGCCGCTGTCCGTCCTCGCTCCTGCGCGGCATGCGCGTCGACCGCCTCCACCTGATCGGGACGGAGCGCATCCCTGGCCCCGAGATGGCCGGGCGCCGATCCCTGCAACAGGACCGAAGGGCAGCAGCCTTCGAAATTGCCGAGATTGGGGCGGTGCTGCCGATAGCCGACCAGCCCCGCGAGCTCGGGTGCGAAGGTGCGGGCGATCTCCGGCGGATAGGCGAGGAACTGGTTCTCGTAAGTCTTGAGCCAGCCGAGGCTGTAGCCGGCGATCATGCCGCGCCGCACCTCGCTGCTGCGGTTGGCGCCGGCGGCATGGAGCGTCGAGCCGAGGAAAAGCAGGGCCGAGCCCGGATCGAGCTCGGGGACCTGCTCGGAAGACTCGGCGACCTCATGGTGGACCCGATGCCCATGGCTTTCCGGCCAGACGCGCGTCGCCCCATTCTCGCGCGTGAAGCGCGTGAACGGCCACATCACATTGACCAGATATTCGATCTCGCCGGTCGGGCCGCGCCACATATCCTGGTCGCGGTGCGGCATCTGGGCGAGCGCGCCCGGATGAACCGCGGTTGCCTGGGTCAGATTGAGCTGGATCGTGTCGCACCAGGGCGAGAGCACGCGCTCGACGACCCCGAGGACGAGTTCGTTCTGGACGAATGCGGCGGTGCGCGGAGAGCGTGCCAGCAGGCGGCCGAACCTCTTGGTCCGCTCGCCATAGAAGCGGCCTTCGCAAAATGGCGTCGCCTCGAAATCCGCCGCCAGATCGGCGTCAAGGGCGGCGACGTCGACCGACGGGACGAGGTCCGGGATGACGCAATAGCCGTCCACCAGCAGCCGCTCGCTCCAGCGATCGACCGCGCACTCCAGTTCATTCTTATCGGGCATGGTTGGTCCTTTCCGGTCAGGCCGCTGCGAGGGTTTCGAGCCGCTGCAGCGGTACGGGCCGGTAGATGCCGTTCGCCTCGAGAAGCGCGGGCGTCTCTTCCGAAATGTCGATGCTGAGCGCGCCGAGCATCTTGCCGCCGATCGGGCGGGGCAGGCCGAGCGGGCGGCAGCGCCAGCCGAAGGCGAGGATCTGCGACAGCCAGCCCATCTCGGCGACGCCGGTATAGGTCCCGATGCCGTTTTCGAGCGCGTAATGCACGAGGCCGGAGACGAGGCGGTTTCGGGTCTCGATCCGGGCCTGGGCGCCGCACGCGCGGCCGAGGCAGAAGCGGGTGATCTCAAGCACTTGAGGCCCGCGCGGGAGCGGTGCTTCGCATAGCTCGGGAAAGAGGGTGTCGAGGATGTGCGGCCGGCCGGTCTTCAGGAGGCGCGCGGAACCGGCATGGCCGCCGGCCTCGTCGGGGACGATCAGATAGGTGGCATGCTCGTCGTCGAATTGATCGACTTCGTAGCGTTCCTCAAGGACCGGGATCTCCCACTTGAGCAGATCGACGAAGACGCGCTTTCGCGCTTCGAACATCTCGCGCAGCGCCGGGAGGCGCAGTGGAACCGGAATGGATTGGGCGACGGTGACCATGTCTTTCTCCTGGTGGATGACATGGTCAGGATCGGCCGACGGGCGGGTCGGCCGCTATTCCCAGAAATGGGCATTGTCAGCGTTTGAGGATGTCGGTGAAGCTGATCGATCCATCGAACAACGCCTGGACGGCAAGCATTGTCCTCTTCCCCACCCCATAACGCTCGCGGGCCTGCTTGAGATGCCGAACGACCGTCTCATGCTCGACACCCAGGATCCTGCTGATCTCCCAGTCGGACTTGCCGCGCGCGACCCACAAGACGCATTCGCGCTGGCGATCGGTGAGCCTCGGCGGCGGCTGAATGAGCGGAGCGCGCACCCGCCAGAGCTTGCGCGCCGCCTCGAACGCGAACGCGCCGACAAGCTGGGCGAGCGGCAGGTCCTCCTCGCGCATCGGCGTGCCCGCCGGATTGGCGAAAGAGCAGGAGCCGTTCGATTCGCCCGGAACGTTCGCGGGAATGGTGAAGCCGTCGCCGATGCCTCTGGCTCCGCCGCGGAGCAGTATCTCATGGTCCTTCGGCGTCATCGCGATCATGCTCGGTATTTCGGACCAGGCGAAGCCGACGCTGGTGACATGGCTCGCCCGGTGGACGGGGTCGGAGACGCCAAGGCTGTTGGCGTCATAATATTCGACCCAGTCGCCCGGATAATTGTGCAGCCGGATGGCCGGCTGCGCGGCCTGCCTGATGTCGACATGATGGCTGAGCGCGAAATAGGTGAACCCAAGCTCGCGGGAAACGATGGCGAGGGCTTCGGCGAGCTCGGCTTCGGTGTTCGTCTCGCTCACGTCGCGAAGAAATGTCTGGGCACGCTCGAACGGGCGCATGAATTCTTGTCTTCACGCGAGCGGAGAGACGCTTCCAAGCCGCCACTGTCTCCGTTCCCGTCCTTTGTGGGCCTCCGCGCGGGTCTCAACCGGCAGGGGCACCGCTTAACGTTGGCGTTGATATTAGGAGCCTTTTTTCGGAATCCAACGCTCGCCCGCATGTTATTTGGCGATTATTTCGCAAGCGTTTTGTGACGGCCTCCAATGATCCCTTCGGTCGCTGTCGATAGCTCGCTCGAAGGGCAAGATGAACGGCGGACCTTGCCTTATGCCCGTCTCGTGGATTGCTTCGAAGCGAAGGCCGGTCTTTGCGCTGGCGATCGGGACCTTTCCTGCTTGCTTGACGATGTGACGCGTGAGCTCGGATTCGACTATTTCGCGCTTCTGCATCATGCGAGTCTCGCTTCGACCAGGGCCGGGCTCATTCGCATCGACACTTATCCGGCTGGATGGGAGGGGGAGCTCACCGCCCGCGGGCTCGTCGGCGCCGACCCCGTCCATCATGCGTGCGCGCGCACCAATGTCGGCTTTGCCTGGGCGGAGCTTCCCGATCTTGCCGTCATCGGCCGTCGCCAGCGCGAGATTCTAGAGAAGGGCAGAAGATTCGGGATCGCCGACGGCTTCACCGTGCCGGCCAATGTGCCCGGCGAACCGGGCGGTTCCTGCTCGTTCGCGGTCCGCGCGGGCCGCGAGCTTCCGTTCGACCGCCTTCATTGCGCCGAGCTGATCGGAGCCCATGCCTTTCGCGCCGCCCGCCGAATGCACGATTATCCCGCTTGCGCGCGCCGTCCCCGGCTCAGCCGGCGCGAGCGCCAATGCGTTCGCCTCGTCGCCGCCGGCAAGACGGACTGGGAAATCGCGGCCATCTTGCGGATCAGCGTCGAGACTGCCCACCAATATGTGAAGAGGGCAAGGGCCGCTTATGATGTGGTGAGCCGTGCCCAGCTGGTCGCCTGCGGCCTGCGCGACGCCCTGGTCAGCTTTGATGAGGCAATTCCCCCATATGGGTGAATAGGTTAGCGGCGCGATCGGGGCTTTCCTCGTCGCGTGGACGGGCAAGAGGAACATGCGGCCGACTGGAGGGACGCGGAGGCTTACGCGCCGCTCCTCGAAGCCGACCGCTCGATCTTCGCCTGGGAATGGCTTCGCCGGGATCGCGGCTATCGCGCCGCCGCTATTGCGGAGCGCCCATCGGCGGCCGGAAGTTCGTCGGCGCCGGAGCGGTGGGGTCTCCATGCCTTCGAGAATCCTCGCTTGGCCGCACCCGATGCGCGACCGCTCTGGCGCGCCGACGTCCATGCCCCCGTGCTTCCGGCCCTCGGCGCCCGCCCGGGTCCGGCGTCCGAGGCGTTCGACCTCGCGCGCTTCGCAGCGATGGCGACGATCCTCAAGGTTCCGCACGGCCGGGAGCATCTGCTCGTCTCGGACGGGCTTCGCACCATCCGCCTCGACATCCTCGCCGGCACCGTGACGGGCGGTCCGGTGCAGCTCCGATATCTGCTCACGGGCTTTGAGGCAGCCGAGCGGCCGCTGATGACGCTCAGGCGCCTGCTCGCGCTTCAGCGCACCGGCCGGTTCAGCTGCTCGCTCCATCGCCCGGAGAGTCGCGCGAGGCGGTGGATCCTGATGCTTCGCGCCCATGACGCGCTCGCGGCCGGTGCCGATCAGCGCGAGATCGCCGCGGCGCTGCTGAATCGGGCGGCCGGGGAACGGCGCTGGCGCAGCGACGCGCCGAGCCTTCGCTCGCAGGTCCAGCGCCTCGTCCGAGGGGCCCGATGCATGGCGTCCGGCGGCTATCGAGAGCAGCTTCGATAATTTGTTGGACCGGCAGCGTCCCCCCGGGAGCCCGCACCGTCCTCAGGCGGCACAGCAGCCGCCCGGGCCGCCTCCGGCCTGCGCTTGCTGGATCGGTGGGCAGGGCATGTCGCCATAAGAGCAAAAGACGCAGCAGTCGCCCTTCAACGGCTTGAGAAGGGCGCCGCAGTGGCGGCAATCGTAGAAATATTGGCAGGAGTTGGTCGGCATCGTCTCGACGGAGACGCCGCCGCATTCCGGGCAGGTCAGGCTTGAGGCCGGCTGAATCATGCGCCACCCAATAGCCGCATAAGCGGCGTCTCGACGAAGCTCCAGGAGGCTGAGATCGCCACGAAGGTGGTGGAGAGGCAGAGCATGAGAAAGGTCGCGCGCGAAGGGCGCGCCATGGCGCAATTCGGGTCGCGAGCACAGGCGCGCTTCCGCCGCAGATAGAGGAGCCACGCGGCCGCGACCGCCACCACCGCAACGATCGTCAACGGCCAGTGGAAGGGAACGAATGCCGCGAGGCCGCCTGCGCCGAGCCCGACCGCACCGAGCGCCAGTGGCAGGACGCAGCAGGCTGCGGCCGAGAACAAGGCGGCAGAGCTTGCGACGGTCCCCGCTGCCGCGATGCTCGCGGTCCTCGTAATGACGGCTGGTGGCGTCCCGGTGCTGTCAATCAAATATCGTCTCCAGCGCGATTCGCGGCTATCTGCCACCTGTAGCGAGTACAGGAGCAAGGAAAATCATCATGCCGGCCAAGGGCGAGGGTGTGCGTGTCGGCCTCTCCCGAGGCGAGCTCGCCCGCCGCACGGGCGTCAATCTCGAGACCATCCGCTATTTCGAGCGCATAGGCATGCTGCCCGCGCCGCCGCGCACACAGGGCGGGCACCGTGTTTACGGAGAGGGGCATGTGCGCGCCTTGGGGTTCATCCGGCGCGCGCGCGATCTCGGCTTCGCGCCGGAAGAGGTTCGGGCGATCCTGGCCCTCGGCGGTCCCGGAAAGGCCAGTTGCGGCGAGGTCCGCGAGATCGCCGTTCAGCATCTGGAGCAGGTTCGGGCGAAGATGGCGGATCTTTCGCGCCTCGAGCGGCTCCTTGCGGCCACGATCGAGCATTGTTCGGGCGGGGAGGCGCCCGACTGCGCCGTCATCGATATGCTCGAAGGCGGCGGATTCGGCTAAAGCATGTAGCCGATGTCCGACGCGCCGGTCGGATAGGCGAACATCGTCGCCTTGAGATTGTCGGCCGTGAGGCCGTGGCGGATGGCGAGGCCGAACAGGTTGATCACCTCGTCGGCATGCGGTCCGACCAGGTGGGCGCCGAGGATGCGGCCGGTCCCTTCTTCAACAAGGGTCTTATAGCCGTAGACGTCCTCGTTCACCCGACGGGCCGTATACCAGCCTGACACCCGCTCCGATTTCGCGCGGAAGCGAAGCCCGGATTCCCACGCCTCGGCCTCGCTCATTCCGACGCGAGCGATCGGCGGCAGGGTGAAAGCGACGCTGGGGATGCCGCGATAGTCGGGCGTGCGCCTGTTTCCTTCGGTGAGGTTGGCCGCGACGACCTTGGCATCGTGCGCGGAGACCGGAGTCAGCGGCGGCCCGGCCTGGGCCGCGTCTCCGGCCGCATAGACGGCGGGGTTGGAGACGCTCTGGAGATGCTCGTTGAGCTTCAGGCGGCCATGTTCGATGGCGACGCCGGCGGCATCAATGTCAAGCCGAGCGAGCGCGGGCACCCGACCGGCGGCGTGCACGACGAGATCGGCCTCGATCGCCTCCCGCCGGCCATTGCTTTCCGCGCGAACGCGATAGGCGCGCTCGGTCCTCTCGATCGCTGTCACGGCGATGTTCGTGCGAATGGTGACGCCGACCCGCGCGAACGCATCCATGAGCCAGCCGACCAGCTCCGGCTCGAAATTCTTCAGCAGGCGGGGTCCGCGCTGAAGGACCGTCACTTCGGCGCCGGCCCTCGCGGCGATGTGGGAGAACTCGGCGGCGATATAGCCGCCGCCGACCATGACGATCCGGCGCGGAAGGCTGTCCATCGCCATCAAGTCTTCGCTGCTGGCGAGATGCTCCTCGCCGGAAATGCCAAGCGGCGCGGGCTCGGCGCCCGAAGCGATGAGGAAATGGCGCGCGGTCAACGCCTCGCCGGCGACCGACAGTACGTTCCTGCCCGTGAAGCGGGCCGGCCCGTGGAGCGTGGTTATCCCTAGCTCGCGGTAGCGGGTCTCATGCTTCTCCGGGATCGGATCGGTGAAGGTCCGCTTGAAGGCGATCAGCGCCCGCCAGTCGATCCGGATGTCGCCGGCGATGCCGTTCCCGCGCATCCGAAGGCTGGCCTCCATCGCTTCGGCGCCGGCGACCAGCATCTTCTTCGGGTCGCAGCCGCGCAGCGCGCAAGTGCCGCCGAACGGCCGCTCGTCGACGATCGCTGCGCGCCAGCCGGCATTCCTCACGCGCGTGACCGCCGTCTGGGCCGCCGTCCCGGTGCCGATGGCCAAAAGGTCATATTCCATTTCGAGCCTCCGCGGCAGAAACCAAGCTGCACGGGCTACAGGTTCCGCGATTGATGGTCAGAGCCCGCTCAGCTCCGCTTTGGCGATCTCGAGCATCGCGAGGTCTAGTTCCGGGTGATCCCCGTCCGCCAGATGCCAAGCCGCCGAGAGACCGGAAAATGCGGCAAACCATCGGATCAGCCGTTGGCGATCGAGCTCGGCCTCATCGGCAATGACGGTCGCCTGCCGGGCGAACCGGCCGGGAGCCGTTGCCGTCTCGAAATCGGGGTTGCGGAGGATGTTGACGAAGTCGAACGTGCGTTCGCCATGAAGCCCCTTTGGATCGATCGCGCGCCACCCTCCGCTGCCGAAATCGAGGACGTTGCCGTGATGGAGGTCGCCGTGGAGGACGACGGCACTGCTTTGCGTCGCCAGCAGCTCGGCGGTAGTCGATGCGGCGGCATCGAGAAAGGCTCCCGCCGGCGGCCCGGCCAAGAGTTCGCGGAACCAGGCCGACAGCGGCACGAGCTCTGCCGGAGGCGCTGCGCCGTGCGAATGCAGCCTGGAAGCGACGCCGCAAATGATCCGGGTGGCCTCGTCATCCCGAGAGCTTCGCGCCAATTCCGCCAAAGAGCATTCGCCGGTCGCGCGTTCCACCAGGAGCGCCGGCCCGTCATGCTCCAGAATGGGGGCGGCGCCGGTTCCGTCCCACCAGGCCATCAGCAGGTTGCCGCGCCGCTCCTCGGAGGTTCGTGCAAGCTTGAGCATGGCCGGCTGTCCGCTCCGCGATACGGGCAGGAGATCGCTGCTGTGCGTGCGGACAGGCGCGCCGTCCGCGGCGAGTCTCCACCGGCGAATGTATCGCTCGAACATTTGCCGCAGCAGACCAGCGATAACCCGGCAAGGCAACCGTGCGAGGCGCGGAGCTTGAGAACATGGCACTGCACAGGAAGCCGGCCTCTCGTCGAGATCGGGCATGACGGCGTTGGGGGAAGGCCTTCACCTGTGGCCGAGCCCGTGAGTCTCGGCAGACCCCTTCTGCGGGGCTTCGCCCCGCGATACCCCGGGCGCCCGCGGGCGATCCCCGGGATAGCGGCAAATCTCCCGCGGCAAATAGACTTGGCCGCTCCGGCGAATATAGCTGGCGGTGGAGGTTTCATGCGCAAGCAGGTTCTGGCGGCGGCGGCGTGGGTGCGGGCGGAGCGCGAACGGCTGGGCTGGTCGGTGGAGGAGCTCGCCCGCAGAGCCGACGCCATCGCGTCCGACATGGGCTGGGAGGGTCTTGTCCCGAGCGCGGCCGAGATCGAGGCGCTGGGCGCGGAGCGGCTCAAGAGCCTGCCGCGCTGGTTCAAGCTCATCCGCTATGCGATCGAGCGGGCGGGCGTGCCGGACGCGGAGGCATTGGCCTGGCTCGCCGAGCGCAACACCCATTGGCAGAGGGACGAGCCCCTCCGGATGAGCCGGCCTCTCCTGTTCGACGAGGAAGACAGAATCCTGAAGAAGATCCAGAAGCTCGACACGGACGAGCAGCGAGCCATCCGCGCCTTCATCAGCGATTTTGCCGACCGGCAATGTTACGACACGAAGGAGGAGATGGTCCGCCGCCTCCTGAAGCGGCTGGGGATCGGGATCGAAGCGCTGGCGCGCGCGCCGGCACGGGCGGGACAATGTCCTGGCTGAAGCGGTTGCTCGGCGGCAAGGCCGACGAGGCAGCGGCGCGCGAGGCGGCGACGGATGGGAGCCGCGTGACGCTAGCCGCGCATGGCCGGCGGATCGTCTCCATTCCGGAGCTCGACATGGTCGGCGAGCGCGCGGCGTCGGCGAACGGGCGCTACACCCTGGTCTGGCACGACCGCCGCTGGATCGATGGCAACGTCACCGAAGGCCGTTATCTGCTGATCGACGGCGATACTGTCTTTGTCGACGCAAAGATGGAGCGCCCGCAGGACGGCAAGGTCGCCGACGCCGGCACCTTCATCCTCAACGACTGGGGCGACAGTGACGCGCTCTCCGGCACGTTCCATGCCTTTCGGAATGACGGGAGTCCGCTTCTCTCCCGCCGCTTCTCCGCCAACCTGCTGAACAACGGCTTGTCGAGCGACGGCCGGCTGGCCGCCTGCCAGACCTGTAATGCGCCGGGATCGCCGGACAGCTCGATCCTCACCGTCTTCGACCTGGCGGCAGGTGCGGTGGTCGCGGCCTGGACCGCTGAATCCGGCTGGGCGACAGGTTATGAGTTTCCGGAAGGCGGCGACCGGATCAGGATGGTCCGGGGCGACCGGCCCTCGCTGGACTATTCGCTCGAAGGCGCGTTCCTCCACCGCCGACTCTGGCTGCAGGATGAGGTCAACAGAGGAACGCTCTACGTCATCCGCAAGGCGCTGGCCGAGGGCGAGGCGGCGACCGGCTTGTCGGTCGAGGCGCTGCGCTCCGGCGTGCGGCGGGCGCTTGCCGAAGGCGGTGAGCGGTTCGAGCCCGAGGCATGGCGGCTGCTCGGCGAGATCGAAGAGTCTGCGGGAAATGCCTCAGCGGCGCTCGATGCCTATGATCGTGCGCTTATGGCCAATCCGAAAATTGGAGTCGCGAAGCGGGCAGCAGCATTGCGGAAGGAACTGGCCGCACGTTGATACCCTGCATCCAAGGCGCATGTGCAGGATGCAAGGCCACGAATTCGAGCGGCGCGGCCCGGCGCGGGCTTCGGTGCCTCATGAGAGGCTCGTACTTTTGTCATGAGCCAATTGGCAATTGGACGATCGGGCGTTTTAGGCCGCCGGGCGGGCGCTGCGAAATGCCAGCAATATCAGGCTTGCGGTCGCAGCGAAGATGGCGCCCGCGACGAAGGTCGCGTTCGGGCCAAGACCTTCCCACAGGAGGCCCGCGGCAACGCTAGCGGCGAGCAGGGAGAGGCCGCTGGCCAAGTTGAACAGACCGAAGGCCGATCCGCGCAATCGCGGAGAGGCCGTGTCGGCAACCAGCTTTGCCAGAACGCCCTGAGTCAGCGCCATGTGAAGGCCCCAAAGGCAGATGCCGCTAAAGGCGCCGGCGAGGCCCGTGGTGAAGGCAAGGATGAGGTCGGCGAGGATCAGGCAGGCAAGGCCCGAGAGCAACAATGCCCGCGCCTGCATCCGGTCGGAGAGCGCGCCGACCGGATAAGCGCCCGCCGAATAAACGACATTCATCACGACCAGAACCAGCGGCGCGAGGAACAGCGGCAAACCCTCCGCGGTTGCCTTCAGAATGAGAAAGGCTTCGCTGAAGCGAGCGAGCGTGAACACGACCCCGATCACGACGACGATCCAATAGGCGCGACCCAGTTGCTTCAGCTCACTTAGGTTGATCGGGGCGTCGGCTTCCCCGTCCGAGCCGGCACTGTCCTTGACCCAAAAAACGACGCAGAGGACAGCCAATAGTCCCGGAATGACGGCGACCCAGAAAACGGCCCGCATATCGTTCGCGAAAAGGACCATGAGGCCGATGGCCAGCAGCGGCCCGACAAATGCCCCGACCGTATCCAGAGACTGGCGAAGGCCGAAGGCGCGCCCCCGGATCTCGATCGGCGTGACATCCGCGACCAGGGCGTCCCGGGGCGCGCCACGAATGCCCTTCCCGATGCGGTCCGCAAAGCGTGCGACCAATATCGGTAGAGCGCCTGCCGCGAGCGGGAACAACGGCTTGGAGGCCGCGCCGAGGCCGTAGCCGAGCAGGATCAGTGGCTTTCGCTTGCCGAGCCTGTCGGAGATATAGCCGGAGAAGACCTTGCTGATGCTGGCGGTGGATTCTGCGATGCCGTCGATCAGGCCGACGAGCGCTACGCTCAACCCGAGCGTTGTGGTCATGAACAGCGGCAGCAGTGCGTGGATAATCTCGGACGAGATATCCATGAACAGACTTACGATTCCCAAAGCCCAAACCGTGGGGGGAATCGCCGGACGCGGCGACCTGGTCAGCGGTCTTTCGGCCATCTCAATGCGCCAATAGCAGACGTAGATCGATCCGGTGCGGCCTATGACGGGTGCCGCCGCCGAGGACCATTCGAGAAATTCGTCCGGACGACAGGCCCCGTGGCGAGAACGTCCGCGCTGACGGTGTGAGCTTCCTCGACGACCTGGTCCCGCCGCTTGACCGGGGTGCTCGCCCCTGGGGGCGCGATTTTCGCGCTCCCGGTTTTCGAGCCTCTGCACGCCAGCTGAAGTGCGCCACGCATGGCGGCACGGAGGCGCAGACAGGCGCCGCTCGATGCAGCGAGGCTCCAATGGACGACGACATCGCCCGCGCCGCGCGGGCCAAGAAAGGAAGCCCCTTTCTCTCGACCGAGCAGGCGGCGTTCTATCTGGGGCTCAGCGCCCGCAAGCTTCAGTCGATGCGCGCAGCCGGCAGCGGCCCCTGCTTCCGTCGCCATAGCCGCTACGTGCGCTACCATATCGACGATCTCGACGCCTGGTCGAAGGGCGTCTCAGGTGCCGCTCATGCCTGAGCATCGCGAGCTGCCGCTTTTCCGCTGGGGCGAGGAACTTCGCCGTCATCGCCGTGCGCGGCAGGTGGGCCGGATCAAGATCTTCGCCGCCGCCGCAGGCGCCGCCGCGGCCACCGCCCTGGTCGGAACTTTGCTCTGGCCTCCGCGTCCGCTCCTGCTCTGGAATGCAAGCGCGAGCAGCCCGGTCGGCCTCTATCATGTGAGCCCTCCGGGGGATGCCGCTCCGGGCGACATGGTGATCGCCTGGCCGCCCGACCACGCGCGCGAGCTCGGCGCTGCGCGCCGCTATCTGCCCCGCAACGTGCCGCTGGTGAAGCGCGTCGCTGCGGCCGCCGGCGACCGGGTCTGCGCGGCGGGAGAGGCAATCTTCGTGAACGGCCGGATGGAAACGCTTCGGCGCTTGCACGACCCGTCCGGGCGTCCGATGCCGTGGTGGACCGGGTGCGAGGAAATCGCCGATGGCGACCTCTTCCTGCTGACGCCCGATGTCGCCGAAGCGTTCGACGGCCGCTATTTCGGCGTCACGCGTCGCCGGCAGATCGTGGGGCGGGCGAGGCTGATATGGCGCGGCTGAGGGCGATAATCGTCGCAGCCGCGTTGCTGTGGGCCGCGCCCGCCGCGGCCGATCCGCTGGACCGCTGGTCGCCTTATATCGCCGAAGCCTCGGCCCGCTTCGGCGTTCCCGAGGCCTGGATCCGGCGCGTTATGCGCGCCGAAAGCGGGGGCCGGACGATAGTGAGCGGGCGGCCGATCGTCAGCCGCGCCGGCGCGATGGGGCTGATGCAGCTCATGCCGGGCACGTGGAGGGAGATGCGGAGCCTGCTCGGCCTCGGCCACGACGCGCACGAGCCGCGAGACAATATCCTTGCCGGCACGGCCTATCTCCGGGCGATGTACGACCGGTTCGGCTATCCAGGGCTGTTCGCGGCCTACAATGCAGGACCGGGCCGCTACGCGGAGCATCTCGCAACCGGCAGGCGCCTCCCCGCGGAAACGGTGGCTTATGTGGCCTCGGTCGGCCGCGCGCAGCCCGAGCCACCCACGCTCCGCCAGGAGCCTCGCACGGACAGTATCTTCGTCGTGCTTGCAGCGATGCGGCCCCGGGACGCGATCGCGGCTCCGCCGCAGCCCCCCTCGCGCTCCCTTTTTGTCCCGCTGACCCCGGCTTCCCATCTGTGGACGCCCCTAAAGACGCAAGCGGCATTTTCGGAGGTTTTGGCGTAGTCGGATGCTGCCATCTGTCCGGCCTCTTGATGCAGCGATGAGAGCTGCGGGCCCGTATGGGAGTTCGCGGATCGGAACCACATCACCCTAAGCGTGCTGATGGGGCACGGTGGAAAGCCCTGGTTCTTCCGATCCCGTCTCGCCGACTGTTGCGCCATACCCTCCTTCGACCGACTACGCCTCCCGACGACCTCTGGTCCCGATGGCTATGCCACCGCGACCGGAGCCCTGTAATCCTCTTGCCTCGTCAGCAGCGCCCAGACGATGCGTGCTGTCTTGTTGGCGAGCGCGACCGTGACCAGCATCCGCGGTTTGCGCGCCAGCATCTGTTCGAGCCATGAGCCCTTGGGCGCGCCGCGCTTGCTCGCCTGAAGGACGACCGCGCTACTGCCGATGATCAGCAGCCTTCGCAGCGTGCGTTCGCCCATCTTCGAGATCGCGCCGAGCTTCTGCTTGCCGCCGGTCGAGTGCTGACGCGGCGTGAGTCCGATCCAGGCGGCAAAATCGCGGCCTTTGGCGAAGGTCCCCGGCGGTGGCGCCAGCGCGGTGATCGCGGTCGCCGTGATCGGGCCGATGCCGGGGATGGTCATCAGCCGGCGCGCGACCTCGTCTTCGCGCGACCGGCGCACGATCTCCTTGTCGAGCAAGGCGATCTGCTGATCGAGCACCGCCAGGCTGTCGAGCAGCACCATGCAAACCGAGCGCACGCCCTCGGGGACAGCTTCTCGATCGGCAAGGAGCGCGGCGAGCTTGTCCAGATGGGCCAGGCCCTTGGGCGCGATCCAGCCATACTCCGCCATATGGCTGCGCAGCGCGTTGCTGATCTGGGTCCGCTGCCGGACCAGCAGGTCGCGCCCACGAAACACCATCGCCGCCGCTTGCTGCGCTTGCGTCTTCACCGGCACGAACCGCATGCTCGGGCGCTGTGCAGCCTCACAGATCGCCTCGGCATCCGCCGCATCGTTCTTCTGCCGCTTCACGAACGGCCTCACATAGGCCGGTGCGATCAGCCGAACGTCGTGCCCCAGCTTCGCCAGCTCACGCGCCCAGTGATGCGCACCACCGCACGCCTCCAGCACGACACGGCAACGCGGCTGCGACGCGAAAAACCGCAAGAGCTTCGCCCTGCTGATCTTCTTGCGAAGCACGGCTCGGCCAAACGCATCCGCACCGTGAACCTGAAAAACATGCTTGGCGATGTCCAACCCAATGATGCTAACTTCCAACACGGACGCCTCCCTCAAGTGGTGCTCAACACCGCCACTCTGGCACATCGATGCCGTCGGGGGGCGTCCACCCCATCACCCAACCGAGTAATTTTCGCAGGCCGGTCGTGGAAACCCCGGAGAAGCGGCGGTGGTGGAGGGGAGGAGGCGGTCGGGTCCGGATCCGGTGAAGCGAAGGAGGCCGACGTGCGTCGTCCGAACAGTGCGGAAGTCTTGCAATCGCTTGAGGCGGAGGGCCGGGACCTCGTCGAGCGGCTCGGCGGCACATGGCAGCGAAATGGCGGCATGTGCCGCTGTCCGGCCCATGACGACCGCACGCCCTCGCTCAGCATCCGCGCGGGCGCGCGCCGCTTGCTCTTCCACTGCTTCGCCGGCTGCGAGAGCGGCAGGATCATTCGCGCGCTGATCGCGCTGCAGCTGCTTGGGCCCGAACCCTCCGCGGCCCGCGGCGAGAGTATCGGGACGCCTGCCGATGGAGACCGCCGCAATCGCGGCGCGGCGGCAAGGCTCTGGTCGGCCGCACGTCCGCTCGAAGGCTCGCCGGCGGAAGCCTATTTGCGAGGCCGGGGCCTGGCGCCCGCGACCTCCGACCTCCGCTACCATCCGCGCACGCCTTATGGTCGCGGCGCGCTTGCCATCTTTCGCCCCGCCATGCTTGCCGCCGTTCGCGACGATGCCGGGCTGGTCGGCGTCCACCGGACCTTCCTCGACCCGCGCACGTCCCGGCTCGCGGACCTGCCCTTGCCGAAACGGGCGCTCGGCCGTCTGGGGCAAGGCGCCGTGCGCCTCCAGCCGGTCCGGAACGGGACGTTGGGGTGGGCCGAGGGCATCGAGAATGCGATGGCCGCGACCGGGCTTTTTGGGGTCGCTTGCTGGGCCACGCTCGGCACCGAGCGCTTCGCGCGCGTCGCCCTCCCGCCTGGGGTTCGCCGGTTGATCCTCTTCCTGGACAATGATCCCGGCGGACAGCGCGCCGAGAAGCTGGCCCGTGAAGCGCTTGCGGCGACCGGTCTCGAGATCCTTGCCCGCTATCCGCGGCGCCCGGGCGCCGACTGGAACGACATGCTCCTCGAACGCATCCGCGCATGAACCGAGAGAGAGGAAAGGCAGCGGGGGGACGCTGGACCGGCCGGGCGATGGTCGCCCCGGCCAAGCCAGTGGAGACCCGACATGCAGCTCGCGCTTGCGCCCCGGAGCGGCGACGCCCCCGACCCCATCCTGCAAACCGCCGAAATTCTCGCCGGGATGCTCGCGGCCGGCCGTCCGCCCGGACGGGAAACCCTGCGGACGCTGATGTCCGAGGCGACCGGACTTTCTGACGCCGATGGCGGCTGGACCTTGCGCGATGCCTATGATGCGCTCGAGCTCGCCCAGGTCCTGCTGGCCACCGGATCGTTCACCCCGCTCGACGAGCGCCAGCCCGCCGAGACGCTGGAGCGGCTCGAATCACTGGCCGGTTCGCTCCCGACCCAGACCCACCGCGGCGAGGAGCAGATCGCTCTTCAGGCCTTCTCGACGCCGCTTCCGCTGGCCTGGCTCGTCGGCCTTGCCGGTCATCCCTCGTCGAACGATCTCCTCCTCGAGCCTTCGGCCGGGACCGGGCTGCTCGCCTTTCTCGCCGCGCGCGCCGGCGCTCGCCTCCACCTCAACGAGATTGACCCCGGGCGACGACGCTGCCTCGCCGCGGCCTATCCGCGCGCGGCGGTCACCGGGCATGACGGCGAACTGATCCACGACCTGCTCGATCCGGACATCCGCCCGACCCTGGTCCTCATGAACCCGCCCTTCGCGCGCGGGTTCGGGCGGGGGGAAGATCGTTATGCGGCCGCCCGCCACCTTCTTGGATCGCTGACCCGCCTCGCGCCTGGCGGACGGCTCGTCGCCATCATGCCGGAGAGCTTTTGCGAGTCCGGGTCGGGCAAGGCGTTGCGCGCCAGAGCCGACCGGGTGGCGACGCCGCGCCTCGACGCCTTGCTGGCACGGGGCCTGTTCGCGAAGCACGGCACCGGCATCGCGGTCCGGTTCGTCGTCTATGACAAAATGCGCGACGCGCGCGCGCCGACCCGGGCCCAGGCCGATCGACTTGGCCAACTGCTGTCGCTGGTCGAGGCGCTGCCGGCGCGCGGCACGCCGCTGCTCAAGCCGCTCGCGCCGCGCATTCCAAATCTGTCGCTGTTCGCGCGGCGTCCGGCTTCGTCCATGCCTGCCTCCCCGGCGCGCGCCACGGGCGCGGGCCGCGCCTGCGAGCCGCTCGTCTACCGGTCGCTCGACCATCCGGCGCCGGTCGCGGAGCAGGTCGGGCTCTATCTTCCCTATCGGCCGAGCCGGGTGGCAATCCCGGGGGCTTCGGCTCATCCGACGCCGCTCGTCGAGTCGCTCGCCATGGGCTCGATCGCCGCGCCGAGGCCGACCCATGCTCCGACCTTGCCCGCCGGGCTGGTCGCGAGCGGCGGCCTCTCGGAAGCGCAGCTCGAGACTTTGATCTATGCGGGCTCGGCGTTCGAACGCGACCTGCCAGGCCTCTTCCTGCCCGCTCGGGAGGGCTGCGCGATGGCGGCCGACGAGGCCGGAGCGCCTTATCGCTGCGGCTATTTTCTCGGCGACGGCACCGGCGCCGGCAAGGGACGCCAGGTGGCCGGCATCATCCTCGACCAATGGCTTCGCGGCAATGGCCGCCACATCTGGCTCAGCAAGAACGAAACTTTGCTTGAGGACGCCCGCCGCGACTGGTCGGCGCTCGGCGGTCTGCCGCTCGACATCCAGCCGCTCTCGCAATGGAAGCTGGGTGCCCCGATCGCCATGGACCGGGGCATATTGTTCGTGACCTACCCGACGCTGCGCTCCGGACGGGCCGACGCCACCCGGCTGCGGCAGCTCCTCGATTGGGCGACCGCCGAATTCGACGGCGTCATCGCGTTCGACGAGGCGCACGCCATGGCCAATGCGGCGGGCGGCGAGGGGAGCAGGGGCAAGGTCAAGGGATCCGAGCAGGGCGTGGCCGGCGTCAGGCTTCAGAATCTGCTGCCGCGCGCCCGCATCCTCTACGCATCGGCGACCGGCGCCTCGGACGTCAACAATCTCGCTTATGCCATGCGGCTCGGCCTTTGGGGCCCGGAGACCGCGTTCGCCGACCGCACCGCCTTCGTCGCCGCGATCCGCGACGGCGGCATCGCCGCGATGGAGCTGGTCGCGCGCGACCTCAAAGCACTCGGCCTCTACACGGCCCGGGCGCTGTCCTTCGCCGGCGTCGAATATGACGTGCTCGAGCACGAGCTGACCGGCGAACAGACCGCCATCTATGATGCTTATGCCGATGCCTGGGCGATCATCCACGCCAATCTGTCGACGGCGCTCGAAGCGACCCGAGTGGTCGATGACGCGACCGGCGCCACCTTGAACGCGAACGCCAAGTCCGCGGCGCTGTCGCGGTTCGAAGGCTGCAAGCAGCGCTTCTTCGGCCAGTTGCTGCTCTCGATGAAGCTGCCGAGCCTCGTCCCCGCGATCGGCGCCGACCTGGCGGCCGGGCAGGCGGTCGTCGTCCAGCTCGTCTCCACCGCCGAGGCGATGCTCGACCGAAGGCTCGCCGAGCTCAGCCCGGCGGAACGGGAGGCGCTCGAGATCGACCTCAGCCCCCGCGAATATGTGATCGACTATCTCAGCGCCGCTTTCCCGACCCGTCAGATGCGCGTCTTCACCGACGATGAGGGCAATGTCCGCTCCGAGCCGCTGTCCGACGAGGAGGGACGCCCCGTTCACAGCCAGGAGGCGCTCCGGGCGCGCGACGACCTGATCGAGCAGCTTTGCGCGCTGCCCGCGATCGGGACCGCGCTCGACACCTTGATCGAGCGGTTCGGAACGGACGCGCTCGCCGAGGTCACGGGCCGGACGCGCCGGCTCGTCGTCGGTGCCGACGGACGCCAGAAGATCGAGAACCGGACCGGGCGGTCGAACCTGGTCGAGACGGATGCATTCATGCGCGGCGACAAAAGCATCCTGATCTTCTCGGACGCCGGCGGCACCGGCCGAAGCTATCATGCCTGCCTCGGGGCGAAGAACCAGTCCCGGCGCATCCACTATCTGCTCGAGCCGGGCTGGCGCGCCGACGCAGCGATCCAGGGGCTCGGTCGCACGCACCGCACGCGGCAGGCGTCCGCGCCCTTGTTCCGGCCGGTGACCACCGACGTCCGCGGCGAACGACGGTTCATTTCGACGATCGCGCGGCGGCTGGACTCGCTTGGCGCGCTCACCCGCGGCCAGCGCCAGACCGGCGGCCAGAATCTGTTCGATCCGGCCGACAATCTCGAAAGCCGCTACGCCAAGGACGCCCTCACCAGCTGGTATCATCTGCTGGCCGCCGGCAAGCTCGGTTCGGTCACGCTCGGCCAGTTCCAGTCGCTGACCGGATTGAAGCTCGAGGGCGAGGACGGCGCGCTTCGCGAGGACCTTCCGCCGATCCAGCGCTGGCTGAACCGGCTGCTCGCCTTGCGCATCGCCCTCCAGAATTCGATCTTCGACGAGTTTCTCGGCCTGGTCGAAGCGAGGGTCGCGGCGGCGCGCGAGGCCGGGACCCTCGATCTCGGGGTCGAGACCGTGCCGGTCGACAGTTTCGAGATCCTCGAGGACCGGATCATCCGCACCGACCCGCGGTCCGGCGCCACCACCCATCTCTTGCGCATCGAGCTTGCCCGACGGCTGCGGCCGATGAGCCTCGAGTGGCTGCGCGAGCTCAGCGCATCGCGTCCGGACGCCGTGCCGATGCTGAACGCTCGATCCGGCAAGGTCGCGCTCCGTGTCAGAGCCCGCAGCCTGATGTCGGAGGAGGGGGTGCCGATCGCCCGCTTCGAGCTGATCCGCCCGCTGAAGCGCGAATATCTGCCCTGCGACCGGCTGGACGAGACCAGTTGGGAGGCCGCACCTCGCGAAGCGTTCGAATGCGTCTGGCAGGCCGAGGTCCGGCAGGCAGAGGAAACCTTGCGCCGGGAGACGCTGCACCTCGCGACCGGGCTGTTGCTGCCGGTCTGGGACAAATTGCCCGACGATCATGTTCAGGTGATGCGGATCGCCGCCGCCGACGGCCGCTCGCTGCTCGGGCGCGAGATCCCGGCCGCCGCGCTCGGCGAGCTCGGCACCAAGCTCGGCCTCGACATCCCGCTCGACGTCCCGCCCGACGAGCTGGCCGCGACGGTGCTGCGCTCCGGCCGATCCCTCCCGGTCCGCGGTGTCGAGGACCTCGTCCTGAAGCGCGCGCTGGTGAACGGCAGCCAGCGGCTGGAGTTGACTGGATTCTCGGCGGCGCGGCTTCCTTGGTACAAGTCGCATGGCTGCTTCACCGAGATCGTCCGCTACCAGACTCGGTTGTTCGTACCGGCGGACCGGGCGGCCCAGGTGCTGGAGCGGCTCATCCGCAAAACCTAGCGGGCAATGCCGGTTACAATCGGTTGGTAGAATCCGGTGTCGCGAGGCTCATGCCAGGCCACTTGCGTGAAGCCTGCATCCTCAAGGGCTCGTTCGATCTCCATCCGTCGATGCGGATAGAGTCGAAACTCGTAGAGGCTAGCCTGCCACGCAGATCGCTTTTCAAGGACGAACAGCGTCACATCGACCGCGCTTCCATCTTCCGCCCAAACCCATCCTTGACCGACAATCCGGAAAGAACCTTTGCTAACTATTGAACGAGGTGATGATCCTCCCGGCCGCGCGTTCAAGAGCGCATCATAGTCTCGCATCGATGCAAGGAAAACTGCACCGGCAGGCAGGCGCCGCCGGATAGCCGTCAAACTTCCGGGAAGCTCATTTCGATCGAAATGAGCCAGCGAATTGTCGACTGAGATCGCCACATCAAATTCGTGCGCGAACTGGGCATTGCGGATGTCGATGTCTTCGAACCGCGCGAGAATTCCCCTCTTACGGCTTTCTTCTCTCGCGCGCTGGACCGATCCTCCGCTCACATCGACGCCAACGACATCATATCCCAGCGCGGCCAACGGCAACGATTGCGTTCCAATCCCGCAGGCGCAATCGAGCAGTCTGGCTCGGGGAAGTACTCCTCGTGACCGCAATACGAGGTCGATCCTCTCCGCCGAAGCGCGCGCACGAGCCCACCAATCGTCAAACAGAAGATGATAGCTGTAGGCCAGCCGATCATAGACGCCTGCAACGGCTGTCACGTCAGCACTGCGCGGACGCTGGATCATATCCGCTCGCCATCGAGGCTCGGTGCGCGCGCCTCCGCTGAGAGTTGCAATTCGCTGAAGACATGGATCAGGTAGTCGCCGAGACCTTCGCTCAAATCCTTGTCCGCACGAAGGCAGGAGACGGCCTCCGTGACGGTCGAGGGGAGAGTGGTACTCCTCTTTGCTCCTGTCGCTCCAATAATGGAACCGGCGAGAATCATCGCGGCGAACGCGAGGTGCGGATTTGCAAGATTATCGAGCGCGCGAAACTCGATCCGTCCTGATGGGATTCCGGTTACGGAAGTAGGAATTCGCAGGGCGGATCCCCTCATCTCATATTCCACGGACGCTCGCGCGCCGGCCCATTTGCTTCGCTTGAGCCGCTCGTGACTGATTCTCGCCGGAGCTGTGATCGCCAAGAGAGCAGGGAGATGGTGCAGCAACCCGTCCGCGAACGCTTCGATGTCCGGGCAATTCGGATCGCCGCTCTTTTCTGGGCAATCGTCAAAGCTCCAGTGGACATGAAGCCCGTTCGCTACACCAGTGCTCTCGACATAGGGGCTTAGGTTCGCGGCAAGCCCGAACCCTTGCGCCACGTTCGAGATAGTTTCGCGCACAATCACGACAGCATCGGCCATTTTCATTGGGTTCATCGGAGAGAGACCCACCTCGAACTGGGTTTCGCCCGCTTCGGCGTGATAGTGGCTGACGCCAAGACCCTGCTGCTCAATCGCCGACACGATTGCCGAGACCACTTGAATGTTGGCGTTCAACGCCGCTGCATTGCAGTAGTGAGATCCCACATTCGCCGGCCGCGCTGCATCCTCCAGGACGAACTCGCACTCCACGGCCGCCTGCAGCCGGTGCAACCCGCGCTCGTCGATCCGCTCAAGGACCCGGCGCAGCGCGGACCGAGGACAAATCTGGCAGCCCGCATCTGTTGCTTCGAGATCGCACAGAAATCGGCCATGATCGGGAAGCCAAGGAAGCTTGGCGAATGTCGAGACGTCCGCAGCGAGCCAAACTGATCGATTGGGGTCAACGCGGCCGTTCAGATCCGGCGCTGAAATTGAAGTTCCCACCCGCTTTCGATGGAAGGCTTCTGATGCCACGATCTTGGCACGAACGGTCCCGGACAGATCGCACCAAGCCAAGTGCAGGAACCTGGTATCGGAGACGGCCAGTTCAGGAACGTCGCGTCCAATCTGATTGAGATGGAGCCGAGGGGGGTGGCCGAATCACCAGTTCGATGAGTCCCGCGCGGGCGAGCTCGCGTATCAGCTTCGGGACCACCCGCGCGGCAGCCGGCACCTCGGCTTGAAGTTCGCTGATGCGAGCAGGTCGGTCGACCAACCGCTCGATCAGTGGTCGGACCGGCGCGGCGAACTCAAACTCCTTGCCGGCTGTGTGCACGACGACTTGCCCATCGTCAGTGAGCTCAAATCTGGCGCGACTGCCCCTCCAGATGACGGTGGGATCATCGCCCTCCAGCGCATCAGCCGAGATGACCCACGGAAGGTTGGTGACCAGAGGCGGCGGTGCATCCTCATCCTGCTCTCGGAGAAATTGCCCGAGCAGATCCTCCTGGGCCAAGAGGTCGGCAACGATGCTCTTGAGGCGTGCCTCGTAGGCCAGTGCATTTCCTTCGCCTTCGAACCGAGGGATGTCACTCCTCACCACCGGGTCATCACGCATCCTGTCGATAAGCCAGGAAAGAAAATCGACTCCTTTTCGTTTGGTGACGCCAATGGCCAAATGCAGCGATGGCTCCCCCAGCCCGAAGACGGTGTGCCATGCGCCTCGCGGGACATACAACACATCTCCGGGATGAACCTCGATCTCGTCGATTGGCTCTGGCGGTGGAAGATCGGTTGCCTCGACGTCCAACGCGAGAGGCGCGGCACGGGAAAATCCGTAGAGGCTCCATTTCTTGCGACCGGCAAGCTGGAGCGCGAAGACATCATGGTCGTCCCAGTGTACCCCAAATCCCTGATCGCTACCGAACGAAGCATAGCAATTCATCCGCACACGATCGCGCAACAACCCCTCAAGGTCGATTGCCAACTCGCGCAGTGAGTCCGAGATCTCTTCGACCCCATCAATCACGAGCGTTCCGCCCCCGGATAACGCTCGCTGCAGCTGGTCAGTGCGGAGCCAGGAAGTGGCCACGGGTGATCGAGAGACCGTCCACGCGTGCAGATTGACGCCGGTTAGTTTCTCCGGGCGTGAATGAGCGAGGCGTATTCTGGGCGGATAAAGCCGATGACTCCTGAGGAGCTGGTTGAGGTCATCCCAGCCAAAGGGGGAATGAGAGGGTGTAGCGGCAGGCAGCAGGCAATGACGACGACCATAGTGCTCCGAGAAGAATTCCGCAGGAAGGCTGACGTTCAGCGCCCGCTCGACGTGCCGTACGAGTGTTCCTTGAGCCTGCAACGTGCGCGGCTTACGAGCCGTCGTCGTCCTTTTTATCTTCAGGATTACGCGGCTTCCCTTCTTCGCCGGCGTCATTGTGATTCATATACCGGTATTTCACGCGGTGCTTTTCCCGAACGGTAATGAACGAGTCGACGTCCAATTCGCCAAGCAGCGCGGCGACAGGAAGGGGCGTGGACTGCGAAACTCCAAGCTGAGCGGCCATGAAATCCTCCTCAATTGGACGCCTAGATGATGACATTGGATCAAAGCCTGAGTCAACGGCTCGCATGCGACAAACTAGAGTATGCAGGGCCAGGGCGCATCCAGGGAGATCATTCGCAATCAGACCCGGCTGTTCGTCTCGATCGACGGCGCCGCGCCAGTGCTGGAGCGCCTGTTCCGGGCCGATTGTTGACCGCCACGGCTTCGACCCTCAACATTGTGCAGCGCGAGGACAGCCATGGCGGACGAAACCGGCCCCAACGACGATTTCGATGAAAGCTGGATCGACGAGCCCTTTGCCGATCCGGCCATTCGCGAAGATTACACTAAGGCGCTCGGCCGGCTGATCCTGGCCCATAATGAAGTCGATTTCTGGATCTCGGCCTTGCTGACCAAGGCGGTGGCGAAGATCGAACCGGATGGCGCGCTCGATAGCCTCACCGACGGCACCTTCCACCAGCGCGCCACCAATCTCTTGCTCTTGATGAAGCTTGCGCCGCAGCTGCCGCTTGGCGGCGTGGGAAAGGGAAGGCTGTTAGAGTTGAACGGCTTTCGCAACATTCTGGCGCACGGGCACGTCGATCAGGATCCCTACGAGGGAACGTTCGACGTGGTCCGCGCCCGCCGTCGCGGGCAGAATGTGAAGCGCGCCCAGGACATCGATGCGGCCAAGATCAACGCCCGCGCCAAGGAACTCGAAGATATCGCCTCGCACATGTCGACGGTGAATGACTTCTTCGACGTCCCGATCGATCAAAAGGAGTTCGAAGCCTACATGGCCGGGCAGCTCGAGGCCGGCGGCGAACGCTCCGGCTAAGCGAGTATCAGCAGACGACTAGCGTGGCGCGCGCGTCATTCGACTCCTGGCGCGCCCTGAACGCGGATGTTCAGGCTAGACGCCCCGCCGCACTGCCGACCGGCATCGGGGATGAGTCGCTAGCTCGGCGCCCGGAACCGCCTTCTCGTCAGGTCGACCTCGCCATGCGTGCGCAGCAGCCTTTGCAGCCGCCGATCAATCCATTTGCGGGAGATGTCGGTGAGCTGCATGCCTGGCTTGCGCAGGTAAGAGAGGAACGGATCGGTGTTGCCGCGCCCGGCGCGGGCGTTGTCCTGCGTCGACCGCCACGCGTCCGCGCCGAGAGCGCTCAGCATCTCGGCCATCGATATGCCGACTCCAAGCTCGGCATCGACGAAGTGCGCGTCATGCACGCGAATGTAATTCTTGTAGCGCGACTTCCATGACCGTGCGTCGATCTCCTTCTTCGTCGCCACGTCCTCCTTGTCGCGGTGGCGCCAGCCGGTCGCGTAACCGAAGATCAGGATATCGTCGGGCGCGGCGATTCTGGCCATATAGAGCAGGTCGCCATCCTCGATCTGCCGCGGTCGTTGCGCGGTGGGGTAGGTGCAGGCCCAGGCGCAGCCAGATTCCGCGACCATGTCGGCGATGTCGAGGTCGAGCGGGGCTCGTTCGCCGGCGGTCCCCATGAATTTCAAGAATGCCTGGTTCGGATATTCGTCCGGCTTGCGAGCGCTCGCCGCCAGCGGGCCGCGAGGCCCCCTGGCGCCATGGTCCGGAAGCTTCGATCTCGTCCCTCCACCACCCTTGCGGCGGGCGGCCGCGACCACCTTGCGCCATTCGGCGAGCCGCCCTCTCGTGAGATCCTCGCCTGACTTGAGCCACAGGCGATCGAAATAGCTCTGGCAGGCCGCGAGCACCTCGGCCTCGTCCGAAATGAACCCGAACTCATGGTTGCGCAGCATGCCGGCGTCGGTGACGTTCGCGCTCGTGCCGATCGCGCTGGCGCCGCCGAACAGGAAGACCTTCGAATGCAGCCCCCGCTTTCCGCGAATCCTTGCGCCGGCGTCGAGAAGGACCTCAAGCGCCTCGAGGTCGCTGACGCCGTCATAATAGCAGTTGAGATCGAACCGCGTGATCACCTCGACGCCGCCCGCGCCGGCTTCAAGGATGCGTGACACCGCCCGCTCCTTGATGAACGGGCAGACGATACGAAGCCCATCAGGACTCGTCCGCCTGGCGCACAGCACCACGTCGTCCCACCCCTCGCTGACCAGACGAAACATCGATCACCTCCACTTTTGCGGGCCGACCCCCCGGTTCCAGCGACCTGCGTTGCCGTGCCTCGAGCTGCCGGATCGGGCAACGATGCGATTCAGTACAGCGATTGGCGGGCAATCCAAAGTTCAGCGGAGGTTGGCGTCCAGTAAGCGCAAAGAAGAAGTCGGGCGCCCGAGGTCGGCCCGGAATATCATCACGAACCTGAAGCTTGGAGGAAAGGAGGCGGGAGGCCGGTGAGCGACGGGTGCGGAAAGGCCGCGCCTGCTCTTATCCGGAGTCTCCCCATGATCAGGACCATCCCCCTCAACAAGCTGGTGCCGAGCCCACGCAACGTGCGGCGGGCGGCGGACGAGCAGGCCGACCTCCAGCTTATGGCCGACATCGAAGCCCGCGGGCGTCTCCAGAATCTCGTGGTGACCAAAGCGGCCAAGCCGCGCGGCACCTTCGCCGTCGAGGCCGGCGGCCGCAGGCTGTGCGCGCTCCAGCGCCTGGCCGAGGACGGCAAGCTCGCCAAGGGGCACGAGGTCTGCTGCCTCGTGCTCGAAGGCGGTCCGGCCGAGGCCCGGGAAGCCAGCCTCGCCGAGAATTTCCAGCGGCTGACAATGAACCCGGCCGACGAATGCGTCGCCTTCTCGGCTCTCATCGAGCAGGGCTCCGACGTCGAGGGCATCGCCCGGCGGTTCGGACTTACCGTGCGCTTCGTCGAAGGCCGGCTCAGGCTCGCGACGCTCGCTCCGGCTGTGTTCGAAGCGCTCGGCGCCGGCGAGATCAGCCTCGACGTCGCCAAGGCCTATGCCGCGACTCCCGACCGGGAGCGGCAGGCCTTTGTGTTCGAGCAGATGAGCCGAGGCTATGGCGCCGCCCATCCCGACTCCATCCGACGCATGATGACGCAGGCGACGGCGAGCGCCAGCGACCGCCGCGCCCGCCTCGTCGGCGAGGAGGCCTATGTCGCGGCCGGCGGACGGATCGAGCGCGACCTGTTCGCCGAGGAGTCGGGGGCGCGTTGGCTGGACATCGCCATCCTCGAGCGGCTGGCCTGCGAGAAAATGGACGAACTCGCCGCGCAGGCCGCCGCCGAAACCGGCCTCGGCTGGGTCCGGCCCTCGCTCGAACATTGGCTCGGCGGCGCCCAGACCGCCGGACTGCGGCGCATACCCGTCCAGACTTCGCCGCTGGCCGAGGAGGAATCGGCCGCCGTTGATGCGCTCGAGGCGGAGATCGAGGAGATCGCGCTCGGCTTCGAGGACGAGGAGATGAGCGAGGACGCCCGGGATGCCGCCGAAGCGAAGATCCGCGACCTCGGCGACCGGATCGATGCGATCGTCAACAAGCCGCCCGTGATCGACGACGAGCTGAAGCCGCGCATCGGCGCCTTCCTGATGCTCGACGAGCATGGCCGGCCGCGGCTGGACTCCGGCCGCTATGCCGAAATCTCTTCGGACGGCGAGGAAGCGGATTCCGGCGGCGATGATGGCGGCGCTTCCGCCGGACCGGCCGAAAAGCCGGGCCGCGCGGCCGGGCTTTCGCAGCGCCTGGTCGACGAGCTCGCGATGCAGCGGCGCGACATTCTCGCCGTCCATGTCGCGGCCGACCCCGGCCTGGCGCTCGATCTCGCCATCTTCCTGATGATCGATCGAGAGGCCGGTCATTCGTCCGAAAAGAGCGGCTCTTCCCTGGTCGCGATGCCGCCCTCCAACCCGGTCTTTGACTTCAAGACCCCCGAGGCGGCGGCGACGATCGCCCGGGCCGAGGCGGCCGACGCGCTCGATCGCGGTTGGGCGGACGCCGAGACGCGCGCCGAGCGGTTCGATGCCTTCCGGGCACTTCCTGACGAGGCGCGCGCGGGCTGGCTTGGCCATGCGGTCGCGCGCACGCTCGAAGCGAGCCTCAATCTCGGCGGCCCGCGCGCCTGCGCCTTCCACGACCATCTCGGCCGATTGCTCGGGATCGACGTGGCGCGCTGGTGGCGCCCGACCGGCGCCAACTTCTTCGACCGGGTGCCGAAGAGCGTCACGCTCGCCGCGCTTGCGGACATCGGCGGTCCGACCTTCGCCGCCCGCTATGCAAGCGCCAAGAAGGCCGAGCTCGCCCAGTCAAGCGAGCGGATCTTTTCCGGCGACTTCATCGGCGAGGTCGAGGTCAAGGAGGCGGCTTTGGCCTGGGTGCCGGGCGCGATGCGGTTTGGCCGACTGGGCGATGGCGTCAGCGACGCGACGGTCTCCGACGAAAGCGGGGTCGATGACGCCGCGCAGGCGGAGGTCGGCGACTCGGTCGGCGAGCCGATCGAGGAAGCGGCCTGAGGTCTCCTAAGGCTCTTCCTCACGGGCGGCTCCTTTGCCGGGGCCGCCCGCTTTGCCCCTCGACACCGGCTGGGGGCGGCGAACGGGACTTGCTGTCCGAGATCCGGACCTAGTCAAAAGTGGCCACGGGGATTGTCCAAAGGGATATGCGGGCAATTCTCCACTATCCGACGCAATCGACCCCGATCAACGCGCCTAGCCGAGGGCCTCACTGACCTGTCGGCCAGCACCCGTCCGGACGGGCGGCCGACGCCTCACAGGAGATTGGCGACCATGGCGCAACGGTCGGAACAGATTGCCTCCCGGTCTCCCCGCCGCCCCCAACCCGTGCCGAGTTCACAGGAGAATTCCGATGGCGAGTGATCGCCCGACTCTGACCGCCGAGCGGCTCGAACAGGCCGCGAGGAGTCTCCGCCCCGCCGAGCGCGAAGTGCTGATCCTCAGCGCGCGCGAGAGGCTTTCGAACGACGAGATTGCCGAACGCCTCGGCATCACGCCGGAAAGGGTGGAGCGCCTCCTGGCCGGCGCACTGGTCCGCTTGGACCGCGCCCTCGAGCGGCAGGAGCGCCTTTGGTGGCGCTTCTGGTGAACCTGTTTCTGAAGGAGGTTCGAACCATGCCAACCGACATCGAACGCGGCTATCTCGATCAGGGCTACGCGCTTCCGGAGGGCCTCAGCGGGGCCGACGTCGCCGAGCAGCGAGCCCGCTGGGACATCGATCCGATCTTCGTCCCGCTGGCCCGAGTGCCGGGAGCCTGTATCGGCTAGGGCGTTCCGTTCCTCGACGGCGTCCCGCTGAAGCATCCCTGAGCACCGCTTTTGCATGACCGGGGTCGTCTTTCTCGATGCCGCAATCCGGCGCCAGAGGGGCCCTGACCCGGCTCCGCCTTCCCGCAACCCGCGCGGCCTTCGGCCCGTGTTGCCACGCTGCGCGCGGCGGCCCGCGCCAGCCTCGGCCGGGGGTTCCCCGCCGCTGCGCGGACGGTGCGGGGGAGGCGGCTGGGCCGGGTCGTCGGGCTCCAGGCGCCGGATCTTCCGGCGTCGCACGAGGGAGACCCATCATGCACACAAGCCTTGCCGCGCAGCTCGCCCAGCTCGAGCTCGGCCATCTGAAGGTCGAGCGGATCGGGCCCACGGCCATTTCGGAGCCGCCGGATCCCGACGCCGTGACCCAGACTCTTTCGGCGGTCTGGTCCGACCTTTTCGCCTTGTTCCCCGACACCGCGCTCGAGCACGATGCCGAGGAGCTTGCCTGGGGAATGGTGAACCTCTTCCACCGGGCGGCGGCCAAGCGCAGCGCGCAGATCGATCGCGCGACCGATGAGATTCGCTGCCTGCTTGCCTCCGCCGACGGCTCCGAAATCCACACCAGCGAGCTGGAAACCCAGATCGATCGCGCCCGCGCCGCAGAAGCCGCGATGCTTGCGCTGGAGGGTTTCCGCGAAGCGGCCGCCTCCCTCTACATGAACGAGACCGGCTCCTCCTGGCGGCCGGCCGGCGGCTCCCGGCTCAATCATTCGCGTGGCCTCACCTCCGCCGTCGTCGACGGCCGGGCCTTTCTGAAAGCCCGCTCCGAGGCCCGGCGGACCGCCGCCATGCCGCAGGGAACGCCGGTCGTCTTCGCTGGCGGACGGCTGTCCTTTCCCGCGGCCGAGGACGCAAGGACGTTCGCCGGCAACGTCTGGGATACGCTCGACAAGGTGCGCGATCGGGTCGCCGACATGGTCCTCGTCCATGGTGGCGACGGCAAAGGCGCCGATCGCCTGGCCGCCTCCTGGGCCGAACGCCGTCAGGTTGCCCAGGTCGCCTTCGGCCTCGACAGCCGTCTCGGCGCGCGTGCCGGCTTCAGGCGCAACGAGCAGATGCTCTCGCTCGACCCGCGCTATGTCGTCGCGTTCGCCGGCAATGGCGTCCTCGAGCGCCTCGTCATTCAGGCCAAGGAGCGTGGCGTCCATGTCGTCGATCGGCGGGGACCTTTGGGCACGAATCCGAAACATGCCGCGCGCATGGCTGCCTGAAGGCCGTGCGCTGGACCGGGTCCGGCCGGTTCAGCGCATGCCCTCGCCGAGGTCTCTTGCCTGTGGCGCGGCGGGCGACCTACTCTGGCCTGGCCGTCATTGTGCGGCCGCGGTGCCCGGACCCGGATGGCCAGTGTCGCAAGGCATGGCGCATGTTCACAAGCATGTTCTCAACATCCGACCGCGGCGCCGCGTAGCCGATCGCTCGCTTGCATCTTGATCTGGAAACGGGAACGACAGCTTCGTGAGAACCAATATCGACCATCTGCCGCAGGTTCAGCAGGACGAGCTCGCGCGCGTCTCGCGGATCCTGATGGCCGAGTTCGAAGAGGCCACGGCGCGGGCCACGCAGCCCTGGCGGAAGAACGGGAAAATCTACAAGATCATCCTGTTCGGCAGCTATGCCCGCGAAGATTGGGTCGACGAGCCGGACAATGGCTACCAATCCGACTTCGATTTGTTGATCGTCGTCAGCCACCGGGATCTCACCGAAATCGCCGATTATTGGTATGTCGCCGAGGACAATATCCTGCGCGATCCGGCGATCGGCCGGCTCGTCAACATCATCGTCCACTCGATCGACGAGGTGAATCAGGCGCTCAAGCGCGGGGAATATTTCTGGGTCGACATCGTTCGCGACGGCATCGCGCTCTACGAGTTGCCGCAGCATGAGCTGGCGACGCCCATGCCGCTGACGCCCGCCGACGCCTACACTATGGCGGCCGCGTATCTCGAGGATTGGCTCGGAAAGGTCGATAGTGCGATCAAGCTTGCATCGTTCGCGCAGTCCGAGGGAGTGCTCAAGGACGCCGCCTTTTTGCTCCACCAGGCCACGGAACGGGCCTACGACTGCTATCTGCTCGTGCGGACGCACTACTTTCCGCGCTCTCACAACATCAAGTTTCTGCGCTCGCTGGCCGAGGACAATGAGCCGCGTCTGATCGACGCCTGGCCGCGCGCCACCAAGCTCGATCGGCGCCGTTTCGAGCTGCTGAAGCGGGCCTATGTCGAGGCGCGCTATTCCGCCAATTACGAGATCAGCCGCGAGGATCTCGATGTTCTGAGCAGCTGCGTTCGCCGCCTCCGCGATCTTGTCGAGGCGGTCTCGATTGAGCGCCTGGAGGAGCTGCGGATCGCGGCTGGGGCCGCCAAAGCGACCTGAGCTGGTCGGCGCGCCAGCGCGTCTCCGATCGATGGTCAGGGTCTGCGAGCGTCCTTGCCTTGGACGCCAGACCTCCCCGATTCCGTCTTCCAGCCCCTTTTTGTCTCGGCAGCTTCGGCCCGCAACCCGCGGCCCTGCGGCCCGTGTTGCCCTTCGGGCTGCCCGCGCCAGCCTTGGTCCTTAGGTTCCCCTGCGGCTTCGCCTGCGGTGCGCGCCGCCGCTTCGCCTCGCCTTCCTGGGGCTGTCGATCGGGGTGGTCCCGGCGACGAATTCAGGAGACGCAACATGACCAACATCGTCCTTCTCGTCGGCAATCTGGGCGCCGACCCGGAGCTTCGCTCGACCAATGGCGGCACCGACATCGCCATCTTCAATCTCGGCACCAGCCGGCCCAAGCGCGACGGCGAGGGCAAGACCTACAAGGATGCCAGCGGCTTCACCGCCAAGGACACCGAATGGCATCGGATCACGTGCTTCAACGGCCTCGGCCGGGTGATCGCGCAGCACGCCGTCAAGGGCATGCAGGTCTCGGTCAAGGGCCGCATCCACTACAGCAAGTGGACCGACCGCGAGGGCATCGAGCGCTACGGCTGCGAGATCATTGCCGACGACGTCCAGTTCCTGAGCCGGCCGCGGCAGAACGCCGCCCCGGAAGAGCAGGGCGAGCTCGACGAGGATGTGCCCTTCTGAGGCCCCTGTAGGCCCGGCGGCTTCGGTCGCCGGGCCATTTCTCGCGTATATGGCGTGAATTGACCCGCTAGGGGGCGCGGGGACCGAACAGGATAATGGCCGCGCCGCCCAGGCATACAAGCGCGCCGATGACATCCCACCGGTCCGGCTTCGCCCCTTCGATCACCCATAGCCACAAGATCGAGGCGGTGATGTAGACGCCGCCATAAGCAGCATAAGCCCGCCCCGCATGCTCGACCTCGACCAGGGTCAGGAGGTAGGCGAACAGCGCGAGGGCGGCGATGCCGGGCACCAGCCACCACGGCGATTTGTCCAGCCGCAACCAGGCCCAGAATGCGAAGCATCCCGCGATCTCGGCGAGCGCCGCTCCGATATAGGCAAAGGCGGTCATGACCTCCGCCGCGTAACAGCGATCGAGCGGCGGGGGGAGGGTCTTGTCTCGTTGTCGGCCCAGTGTGGCGGGCGGCGGCGCGGCTGATCAAGGATGCGCGGTTCCCCCAATTTGCTTCGCAAATCGGCTCCCCCACGCCCCGCTTCGCGGCGCTTGTCGCGTCCCTGACAGCCGCGCCGCCGCCCGCGTCTGAAGCGCCGTCTTCGATCCTGAAGACGATGAAGGAGACGGTGCGATGACGATGATTTCTGCGATTGGAAACGGCGCGTTCGAAGCTCGGATTTCGGCGCTCGAGGCGGAGTTCGGGGCGATCCTGGCGAGCCGGATGATTGAGTCCGAGGCGGTGGATTTCCTCTGGGAAGCGCGCCTCAAGGAGCGCTATCTCGGGCAGCATTTCGATGTCTGCTTTCCGCCGGACGGCGAGGATATGGAGCTGTCCAGGGTCGCGGTGCTGAGCAAACTTGGCGGGCGCTGGCACGTTGGCGTGTGCCTGGTCGATGGCGAAGGGGCTCCAGTCGACATGCTGTGGCGTCAGAATTTCGAGGAGCGCGCCGAAGCCGAAATGGGCTTCCAAAGAGCGCGCTGAGCGAATGTCGAAGGATCGTGCGGGAGCGGCGCCAGGCGCGTCGCTTCCGCTTTTTTTTGACTCGCTTGGGTTGGTCTACGGATGAAGGTGGACAGGTGGATGGAGGGGGAAGGGGAATGCAAGATAAAGGCACTGTCTCGCGATGCTCGACAAGTGATTGTCTGCACATCTTTTTTTGAGAGACAGCCGATATGGCCGCGAGCTGGATTGTCTCGCGCAGATTGGCGCGACCGCTTGGTCCGTCGAGCTGTGCGGCACCCGTTGTCCTTGCCCCTCCAAGCGGCGGCGGCATTTCCTATCTAGGCGATATGAACCGCCCTCCGAAAAAACATCACTTCGTCACGCAGGCACAGCTCCGCCATTTCGCCGCGGACGTAGAGCGTCGCTCGATCTGGGTGTTCGACAAGCGATCGGGTGAATCCTTTCGCCCATCTATTCTGAATGCCGGCTCGGAGAAGGATTTCAACACCGTGCTCTTCGACGGTGGCGAGTGGAACTTCGAGCATCTGTTCGCAGAGGTCGACGCGCGCTCGGCTCGGCTGATCGGCGAGATCGTCGAGCGCCGCTCGATAACATGGCTGCGGTCAGACGACCGCCTGGCCCTTGCGGATCTTGTCGCGACCCAGCTTCTTCGCACCCACTTCACTCGCTCGACCCCCAGGCATTTGGCCGGCCGGGTCCGAGAAGTTGTCCGCGACATGGGATTTGATCCCGACGAGGATCCGGCCATGGCGATGCCGTCTGATGCC
>NZ_JBQTJC010000070.1:0-7234 GCF_052387495.1 Sphingosinicella sp.
CTACGCCGAGACCCACCCGCACATGCACCCGGTGATCATGGGCGAGGCGGAGCCGAGCCGCGTGCCGGACGGCATGTATATCAGCGCTGAGACGCCCCACCGCTCGCTGCGCGGCCACCGTGACGAAGACGGGCGCGACTGGCTGATCTTCACCGGCCCGTCCTTCAAGGGCGGCGATGTCGAGGGCGAGCGCGCCGCCTTCGCCGAGCTCGAAGAATTCGCCATGCGCCACTTCGCGGTCGCCCCGTCCTGGCGCTGGACCAATATGGATTACACGCCGATGGACCATGCCCCGTGCGCCGGCTGGTCGTCGTCGCGCGCCGACGCCTATCTGGTCGCGACCGGCTTCAATGCCTGGGGGATCACCAACGGCGCCGCGGCCGCGATGTTGATCGCCGACCTGGTCGAGGGGAAGGAGAATCCCTGGCTCGATCTCTACGACGCGACCCGGATCAAGCCGGTCGCCGGCGCCGCCCAGTTCATCAAGGGCAATGCCGAGGTCGCCGCGGATCTGATCGGCGGCTATCTGCGCGCCAAGCCGCATGCGTTCGACGCGCTCAAGCCGGGCGAAGGCGGCATCCTCAAGCTCGACGGCCGCAACGTCGCCGCCTTCCGCGACGAGCAGGGCCGGGTCCACGCGGTCTCGGCGGCCTGCACCCATATGGGCTGCCTGGTCGGCTGGAACGAGAACGACCGCACCTGGGACTGCCCCTGCCACGGCTCGCGCTTCGCCTTGGATGGCGAAGTCATCCACGGCCCGGCGGTGAAGGCACTGGCGGCAGTGAAAGCGGAGGAACCGGCCGAGCTTACGGAATAGAGTGTGGAAGCGCCCTCAGGCGGCGCGGTTGGCGTAAAGGAAATGGCCGGGGCCGAGCCGGGCCAGGACTTCCTGATGGCTCCGCTGCGGCAAGGCGAAGCAGCCTTCGCTGCGGCCCAGCCGGCCCTGCTGCGCGATCACGTCGGGCTCGGCATACCAGGCGGTGTGGACGACGATCGCCCGCGCCTCGGCGTTGCTGTTGGAATGGTCGAGGCCGTTGACGCGCATCGAGCGGCCGTAGCGGCCGTCATAATAGCTGCCGATCAGATAGCCGCCCTCGGAGGTCGCCTCGGAGCCGATCCGGTTCGAGAATTGCTGAAGGAAGCCGGTATGCCCGGGATCGGAGCCGCGGCCGTGCGAGACGAAATGGCGGGTGACCCGGCCGGTATTGGTGTCGAGCAGGTAGAAACGCGGCTCGCTCGACACTTTCGAGAAGTCGACGATGCCCACCGTCTCGGCGTGCCGGATTTGCGCGCGGTGGCGGTCGAACGAAGCCCTGGCGCGGGCGACGATGCGCGGGTCGACGGTCGGATCGACCATCACGCGCGGCCGCGCGGCCGCCTCGGCCGCGGCCATGTCGGGACGGCGACGAAGCTCGGGTGAATCGATGACGGCGGCGAGCAACGGCGAGCTGGCCATCAGGCCGAGCGCGCCCGTGGCGGCTCCCGCCTCGATGATCTGCCGACGTGTAAATGACATTCCTGCCCTCCCGGTGGATAAGAGAGGTAGGATTTTTTCCCTTGCCTCTCAATGAGGTGAACTACGCCCGCCGAGTCGTTCATCGCGAACCAGCCGCGTTTCACCGCATCATCCGCTGAAACGGTTAACAGGATTTTGGACATTCCGGCGAACCGTGCGGGAACGGCGACGAAGGCCGGGAGTCTCCCCGACATGGCGGAACCAAGTCCTTCGAAGCCGTTCAAGCATTTCTTGCGCGACCCCGTGCCCTGACCCAGCGATACCGGGAAATCACGGTATTCCAAGGCGCTGAGCGGCTGATTTGGACCAGCCCGCCTTGCGCTTTCGCGCCCGACGCGCCATGTGGCCGGAAGAGGGGGACACGGCCCCGTGTTGAAGGAAATCGCCCTGAATTCGCCTTATGTCTACGTGGTCGACGACGACCGCGACGTGCGCCGTTCCCTGAGCTTCATGCTGGGCGCCTCCAAGATCCGCTCTTATCCCTTCGGTTCCGGTGGAGACTTTCTCGAGGCGCTGCCCGATCTCGAGCCCGGCTGCGTGCTGCTCGACATCCGAATGCCGCAAATGGACGGCTTCCAGGTCATGGCGGAGCTCCAGAAAAGGAGCGTCGACTGGCCCGTCATCGTGATGACCGGACATGGCGAGGTGCCGACCGCGGTGCGCGCGATGAAGCAGGGCGCGGTCGACTTCATCGAGAAGCCGTTCTCGGAGGAGGCCTTGCTCGCCAGCTTCACCCAGGCGTTTGACGTGCTGGAGGAGCGCGAGACCAGCGGCCAGCGCCGCCGGGTGGCGCGCGAGCGTGTCGACCAGCTTACCGCCCGCGAGAGCGAGGTGCTGGAGGGGCTGCTCGCCGGCGAATCGAACAAGCAGCTCGCCGCGCGGCTCGGCATCAGCCTGCGCACCGTCGAGATGCACCGCGGCAACATGATGGAGCGGCTCCAGGTCGGCAATCTCGCCGAGGCGCTGTCGCTCGCGCTCGAGGCGGGAATGAAGCCCGCCGGCGACGCCGCGCAGGCGAAGGCGCATGGCTGAGCAGGTCGCCACCCTTGCCGGCGGGTGCTTCTGGTGCACCGAGGCGGTGTTCAAGGATCTGATCGGCGTCTCGTCGGTCGAAAGCGGCTATACCGGCGGCCATGTCGCCAATCCGACCTACAAAGAGGTCTGCGGCGGCGACACCGGCCACGCCGAGGCGATCCGGGTGACGTTCGACGACTCCCTGGTGAGCTTCGACGACCTGCTGGACATGTTCTTCGCCACGCACGATCCGACCCAGCTGAACCGCCAGGGCAATGACGTCGGCACCCAATATCGCTCCGCCATCTTCCCCCATTCGCCCGAGCAGGAGGAGGCCGCGCGGCGCGCCATCGAGCGCGCCCAGGCCGACTGGCCCGCGCCGATCGTGACCGCGATCGAGCCGCTGGCCGAATGGTATCCGGCCGAGGATTACCACCAGGATTATTGGGAGGGCGAAGGCCGGCGCAATCCCTATTGCCTCGCCGTCATCCCCCCCAAGCTCCAGAAGCTCCGCAAGAGCTTCGCCGCACGGCTGAAGAGCGAAGCCGCCGCCTAGGCGCGCGGCGCGGCGGCGCGGCACAGGCGGTCGTTGATCGCCGCGCCAAGGCCGGTCTCCGGGATCGGCGCCACGGCAATCTTCGGAGATGCCTGGCCTTCGGCTTCGTGCAGCAGATCGAACAGGCGGGCCGCCGCTTCGATCACGTCGCCCGCCGGGCTGAGATTGGCGTCCCCCGCCACCGCGCCGAACCCGATCAGCCATTCACCCGGTTCAGCCCGCTCGGCGCCGAGCCGAAGTGGCTTGGCCGGCGCATAATGGCTGGCGAGCTGGCCCGGCGCCTCCACCGGCCCATCCCCGTCGGCGATCAGTCCGAGATCGATCGGGCCGGGGCGAAGCAGACGGGGCGGGCCGCCGGTCAGCGCGACGATCGTGCTTTCCAGCCCGTGCGCGGTCGGGCCGGCGTCGACGATCAGCGGGATTCGTCCCTTCAAATGCGCAACCACATGCTCAACCCGCGTCGGGCTGATCCGCCCGCTCGCATTGGCGGAAGGCGCGGCGAGCGGCCGGCCGACCGCGGCCAGCAGCTCGCGCATCGCCTTATGGGCCGGCGCGCGCACCGCCACCGTGGAAAGGCCGGCCGTCACCAGCGAGGCGATCGGCGCGCCCTTCCGGAGCGGCAGGACGAGCGTCAGCGGCCCCGGCCAGTGCGCGCGCGCGAGTTCCTCGGCCTTTTCGTCCAGCACGGCGATCTCAGCCGCTTCTTCAAGACCTCGGACATGGACGATCAGTGGATTGAAGCCCGGCCGCCCCTTCGCCGCATAGATGCGCGCGACTGCTTCACCGCTCGTCGCGTCCGCCGCCAGCCCGTAAACCGTCTCGGTCGGCATCGCCACCGGCTCGCCGGCGCGGATCAGCCGCGCCGCCTCGGCGATCGCCTCCGGGCCACACGGCATCACGCGGGTGTTTTGCGCGGTCATGCGCGCGCGCTATAGCCGGCGCTCGTCCAGCGCAATGTCGGGGGCTCGCATGACTTACACGCCGCCAGTCGCTGAGCAGCTTTTCCTGCTCAGGCACATCGTCGGCATGGACGAGCTCGCCGGCCACAACGCCTTCGCCGAAGCCACGCCCGATCTGGTCGAGGCGATCGTCCAGGGCGCGGGCGATTTCGCCGCCGGCGAGTTCGCGCCGCTCAACCGCGCGGGGGATGAGATCGGCGCGAAATGGTCGCCGGAGGGCGTCACCCTGCCTCCCGGCTTCAGGGAGGCCTATCGCGCCTATGTCGAGGGCGGCTGGGGCACGCTCGCCGGCCCTGCGGAGCATGGCGGGCAAGGCCTGCCGCTCACCTTGGCGAGCGTGGTCATGGAGGATCTCGGCTCGGCGAACATGGGCTTCTCGCTGGTGATGATGCTCACCCCGGGCGCGGTCGAGGCGCTGAAGCATCACGGCACGCCGGCATTGCAGCAGGCCTGGCTCCCCAAGCTCGTCACCGGCGAATGGACCGGCACGATGAACCTCACCGAGCCGCAGGCGGGCTCCGACGTCGGCGCGCTCAAGACCCGGGCCGAACCGAACGGCGACGGCAGCTACAGGATCACCGGCACCAAGATCTTCATCACCTTCGGCGAGCACGACCTGGCCGACAATATCGTCCACCTCGTCCTCGCTCGCCTGCCCGACGCGCCGCAGGGGACGCGGGGCATCTCGCTCTTCCTCGTCCCCAAGATCCTGCCCGACGGGACCAGGAACGACCTCAGATGCGTCTCGATCGAGCACAAGCTCGGCATCCACGCCTCGCCGACCTGCGTCATGGCCTATGGCGACGAAGGCGGCGCCACCGGTTGGCTGATCGGCGAGGAGAATAAGGGCATGGCGGCGATGTTCACGATGATGAACAACGCCCGTTTGAACGTCGGCCTGCAGGGCGTCTCGATCGCCGAACGGGCGACCCAGCAGGCGGTCGCCTATGCGCTCGAGCGCGTCCAGGGCAGCCGCGAGGGGCGGCCCGCTAGAATCGTCGAATTTCCCGACGTCCGCCGCATGCTTTTGCGGATGAAGGCGCTGACCCAGGCCGCGCGCGCGCTCGCTTATTATTGCGCGGGGCAGACCGACCGGGCGAGCCTCGGCGACGAGGCGGCGCGCGCGCGGGCGGACCTGCTCACGCCTCTGGTCAAGGCCTATGGCACCGATGTCGGCGTCGAGGTGACCAGCCTCGCCGTCCAGGTCCATGGCGGCATGGGCTATGTCGAGGAAACCGGCGCCGCCCAGCATTATCGCGACGCCCGAATCTCGCCGATCTACGAAGGCACGAACGGAATCCAGGCGGCCGATCTGGTCGGGCGCAAGCTGGGGATGGAAGGCGGCGGTGTGCTCCAACGCCTGCTCGACGACATCCGCGCGGATGCCGTCGACGAAGCCGGCTTGCTCGAGCTGGCCGGTGCCTGCGAGACGATTGCGGGCCGTCTGCTCGGCGCCGGCCCCGACGACCGCATGGCGGCTTCCTACCCGTTCCTGACGATGCTCTCGGTTGCGACCTGCGGCTGGCTGCTGAAGCGCCAGCTCACGGCGCTCGACGGTCATGACGGCGATCCGGCCTTCGCGGCGATGAAGCGGGCGGCGGGACGCTTCTACCTCGACCAGATCGTGCCCGAAGCGCTCGGTCTCGCCGCGGCCGCCAACGCCCCGGCGGACATTCTCTATTCGCTCGACGCTGAAGGTTTCGCCCACTGAGGAACCCGCGGGCCGGGCGTTGGTTGGGGAGCCGATACGACCCCGATATGGAGAAAAGACGATGCGGATGGGAATCAGCCTGGGCGGCCTGCTCCTTATATTGCTGATCGTGTGGCTGCTGTTCGGCCGCTGATCCGCGCCGCCTGATCAGACCCGCCGCGCCAGCTTGTGCTGGCGCTGGCCGACCGTGCGCCAGATGCGCGGCCCCTGGTCGACGCGGAACGCGCCCATCTTCTCGCTCGGCGTCTCCAGCTCGCGGCCGACGACATAGGATTTGGAGCTCTGGCCGCTGCGCCCCTCGCCCCACTCGTAGAGGGCGTTGACAGCAACGACGGGGACGAACAGCATCCGCCCGTCGAGCTTCATCGCCTTCATCTCCTCGAGCGGCATCGCCACCTCGCCCTGGATCACCCCGGTCGCGCCATGGTGGATGCCGGGCAGGTTGAGCTTGGTGCTCTCGCGCCCGGCGGTGCGGAAAAAGGCGCCGATCTCCTGGTCCTGCTCGCGGCCGGCGTTGAACATCTTGACGTCGATCTTGAGATTGCGCGCCGGGCTGCCGCCGGTGTTGCTGATCGAGAGCTCGAACTCGACCATGGCCTCGACCGCCGAGAAGGAGGCGCGGATGGTCTTGAGCTCGAGCTCCAGCCAGGGGCGCGGCACCGGATCGGGCCGGGGCACCGGCGGCGGGGCGGGGACGGGCGCGGGCGCCGCGATCGGCTCGATCGCGGCGGCATAGGCCAGCTCCTCGCGGCGGCGACGGCGGCGGATCAGCCCCCGGCCAAGCGGGGCGCGGCCGGCGGCGGCGCGGCCGTAGGCCCAGTACCCGAAAACGCCCGGGTCGGCGTCGGGCGCCGGGGCGGCTTCGGAGGGCGCCGGGATCGGAGCAGGCGGCGCCGAATTGGTGTCCGGCACCGGCGCCGGCACGAAGCTCTGGCTTTCCGCGGCCGGCTGTTCGCTCGGCGCCGACGGCGGCTGAGTCGCGGCGGGCGGCCGCTGCGATTGAGCTGAAGGCTGCGCGGGACGCTCCGGCGCCGTGGGGGAAGCGGGCGGCACCGTCGCGGGCGAGGGCGGCGCGACGCGCGGCGCGGGCCGCGCCTCGGGCGGCGGCTGCCGGACGATGGTCTGTTTCGGGGTCAGCGAGAAATCGCGCAGCTGCGCCGGGCCGATCGCATTGCTGCCGGCCTCCTGAGCATGCGCCGCCGCCGCGCCGAGGAGGCACAGCCCCGCGCCGCCGATCCACAGCCTTCGCTTGTTCGCTCCGATCAAATTCCCGATTCCCGCTCCCGCCCGACCCCGTCCGGGCGCAGCTCACATAAGCGCCAAGGCGCAAGATTCCAGCGGCGAGTCAACGGCCTGGCGCCGAACGGCGGCGCCGGTGCGGCAAATCGGTCACACCGGGGCGCGCGATGTGCCTAGTGGGCTTCCCCGTCATGGCCCGCGCCCTGACCGGCGGCGGCGCGGCGCAGCCGGGTGCAGCG
>NZ_JBQTJC010000071.1:0-4435 GCF_052387495.1 Sphingosinicella sp.
TCTGGCCGGCACTGCGCCGACCCTCGCCCAGCCCGGCGGCACGCCCGCCGGCAAGGCCCATTACGGGTCGTTCGGCATCGATCTCGCCGCGCGCGACGCCGCCCGCGCTCAGGACAACCGCGCCTGCTCGCCGCAGGGCACGAACTTTCTGGTCGTGCCGCCCGCCTCGGGCGACGGCCCGATCGAGGTTTACGAGATCAGCGCGCAAACCGCGCGGGACCGGCTTCCCGCCAGCGGCCATTACCGGATCACGGTGACCGGCGGGCGGGTGACCGCGACCCACGCCTTCGCGGCCGCCTGCGCCGACCTCGCCATTCCGGCGGTCGCGGAGGGACAGACGCCGCCGCCCCTGCAGATCGCGGCGAGCGATCCGCTGCCGACCGAGGTCCATGTCCTGCTCTCGCAGATGGCCGGGCGGGCTCTGGCCTTCACCGCCGGCGATCCGGCGCGCCAGTGGATCGTCGCCGGCGACCGCATCAACGAGGTCCGCGACGGCGCCCCGCGCCTGGTCAATTCGCAAGACTGATCAAGCGCTTCGTCTAAAAGGGGTTGCGCGACTCGGGCCAGGTCGAAAGGAAAGCGCGCGGGGACGCATCACTGGGAGCGCGGGCGCCAAGCGCCTGTGCTTGGGAGGTTTTCACATGCTCAAATCTCGTCTGGCGCTGGTTTCGGCGCTGCTTCTGGCCGGCGCCGCGCCGATTTTGGCCCAGCCCGCCGCGACGCCCGCGGGCAAGGCGCATTACGGGTCGTTCGGCATCGATCTCGCCGCCCGCGACACCAACGTGAAGGCCGGCGACGATTTCTTCCGCTACGCCAACGCGACCTGGCTTCAGAACAATCCGATCCCCGCCGATCGCACCAATTGGAGCCTGTGGACGGTGCTCGGCGAGGATATCGAGGCGCAGCTGCGCGCGATCGCCGAAAATCCCGGGGACGACCCCGCCGCGCGCCAGATCCGCGATTTCTACGCGAGCTGGATGGACGAGGCGGGGATCGAGCGGCGCGGCCTCGCGCCGGCGCGGCCCTATCTCGACCGCATCGCCGCGGTGAACGACCGTGCCGCCTTGCTGCGCCTGTTCATGACCCCGGGCTACGCCTCGCCGGTCGGCGTCGGCATCTTCCCCGACCCCGCCGACACGACCCGCTACGTGGCCGGCGCGGGCCAGAGCGGGCTCGGCATGCCGAACCGGGATTACTACCTGCGTGAGGGCGCGCAATATGATCGCTACCGGACGGCATACCGCGCCTATGTCGTCAGCCTGTTCCGGCTCGCGGGCGTCGCCGATCCGGAGAGCCGCGCCGACGGCGTGATCGCGCTCGAGCGGCGGATGGCGGAAGCGCATTGGGCGCCCGAGCGGCGCCGCGACATCCGCCAGATCTACAATCCGATGAACCGCGAGCAGCTCAATGCCCTCGCGCCCCAGTTCGACTGGCCGACCATGCTTCAGCATCGCGGCCTCGGCAACGTCCCGACCGTCGTCGCGGCCGAGACCACAGCGATCACCGCGCTCGGCCAGATGCTCGACACGGTGCCGATCGACACCTGGAAGGACTGGCTGACCTTCCAGTTCCTCAGCGCCAACGCGCAATATCTGCCGCGCGCTTTCGACGAGGCCAATTTCAACTTCTACTCGCGCACCCTGCGCGGCGTCCCCGAGCAGCGCGACCGCTGGAAACGCGGCCTCGACCTCCTAAACGGCGCGATGGGCGAGTCGGTCGGCCGGATCTACGTGGCGCGCCACTTCCCGGCGGAAAGCCGGCGGCAGATGAGCGAATTGATCGGCAATCTCCGCGCCGCCTTTCGCGAGCGGCTCGAGCGGCTCGACTGGATGGACGACGCGACCCGCGCCCAGGCGCTGGCGAAGCTCGACACCTTCGAGCCGCGCATCGGCCACCCGGAGCGGTTCATCGATTATTCGGCGATCCGGGTCGATCCGGGCGACGTGCTCGGCAATGTCCAGCGCGCCGGCGACTTCCGCTGGAATCTGCAACTCTCGCGTCTGCCCAATCCGGTCGATCGCGGCTTGTGGGGAATGAACCCGCAGATCATCAACGCTTCCTACAACCCGCTGATGAACCAGATCACCTTCCCGGCCGGCATATTGCAGCCGCCTTTCTTCGATCCCAATGCCGATCCGGCGGTCAATTACGGCGCGATCGGCGCGGTGATCGGCCACGAGATCGGCCACGGCTTCGACGATCTGGGCCGCCGCTTCGATCCGCAGGGCCGGATCCGCGACTGGTGGACGCCGGAGACCGACCGCCGCTTCACCGAGCGGACGACGCGGCTCGGCGCGCAATATGGCGCTTACGAGCCATTGCCGGGCCTCAACGTCAACGGCCAGCTCACCATGGGCGAGAATATCGGCGATCTCGGCGGGCTCGAAATGGCTTATGCCGCCTATCGCCGCCACGTCGCCCAGCATGGCGAGCCGCCGGTGTTCGACGGCCTGACCGGCGACCAGCGCTTCTTCCTTGCCTGGGCGCAGGTCTGGCGCGGCCAGCATCGCGAGGATGCCCTGCGCGAGCGCGTGCTGACCGATCCGCACAGCCCCTACGAATATCGGGTGAACGGCGTCGTCAGGAACATCGACGCCTGGTACCGCGCGTTCAACGTCCAGCCGGGCGATCGGCTCCATCTGCCGCCGGAGCAGCGGGTGCGCATCTGGTAGGCAGGCGATATGAGAGGGGCCGGGCGATCCGGCCCCTCTTTTTCTTTTCCTCGAGCCTTCAGGAACGCGCCTTGCTTGCACGCCTCGTCTCCGTCGCCGCCGCTCTCGCCCTCTCCGCCGCCGCGCTCGCCCAGCCGGCGCCGGGTCCGGCCGAACGGCGGATCCGCGCCCATGTCGCCTTCCTCGCCGACGATCTGCTCGAGGGCCGCGAGGCGGGGACGCGCGGGCACGAGATCGCCGCCAATTATGTCGCGCAGCAGCTCGCCGCTTTGGGCTTCGAGGGCGTGGCGGCGGACGGGAGCTTCTTCCAGCCGATCGGCTTTCAGCGCCGCACGCTCGCGCCCGGAGACGGCCGGCTGGTGCTCGCCCTGCCGGGCGCGAGCCGGACATTCACGCACGGCACCGAGATCTTGATGTCGCCGTCGCTCGCCCGGACTTCGGACCGGTTCGAGGCGCCGCTCGTCTTCGCCGGCTACGGTTTGACCGCGCCGTCGCTCGGCCACGACGATTATGCCGGGCTCGACGTGCGCGGCCGAATCGTCGTCGTCTTCACCGGCACGCCTGCCGGCTGGCCGGGCGACGTCGCCGCGCATCTGAGCGGCGAGAAGGCGCGGATGGCGGAGGCGGCGGGCGCGATCGGACTGATCACGGTGCGCCGCCCGACCGACGAACGGGTGCGTAGCTGGGACCGCGCCGTCGCCAATCCCGCCCGGCCCCGAGTCACCTGGCTGACGCCGGACGGACGGCCGTTCGAGGAAGCGCCCGCAATCCGCGTCTCGATCACCGCCGGCCCCGAGGCCGCCCGCGCGCTTTTCTCGGGCGCGCCGCAGGATTTCCAGGCGCTCCAGGCGCAGGCCGAGGCCGGGCGGACGATGCGCGGTTTTGCGCTGCCCGGGCGCGTGACGATCCGCCGCAGCTCGCGCTTCGAGCGCTTCGACAGCCCGAACGTGGCCGGCATCCTGCCCGGCGCGGACCCAAGGCTGCGCGACGAGGTCGTCGTGCTGATGGGCCACCTCGACCATCTCGGCCTCGCCGCCGAGGGCGAGGACCGGATCTACAACGGCGCGATGGATAATGCCTCCGGCATCGCGATCATGCTCGAGGCGGCGCGCGCGCTGGCGGAGGGGCGGCGGCCTCGCCGCTCGGTGATGGTCCTCGCCACCACGGCGGAGGAGCGCGGCCTGCTCGGCGCGGAATATTTCGCGGCCCACCCGCCGCTGCCGCGTGAGTGGATCGTCGCGGCGGTCAACATGGACATGCCGATCCTGACCTACGACGTCGCCGCAGCGGTCGGCTTCGGCGCGGAGCATTCGACGCTCGGCCCGGTCGCCGAGGCGGCGATGCGCGCCGAGGGTGTGCGGCTCGTGCCCGATCCCACGCCCGAGCAGCGCAGCTTCACCCGCTCGGACCATTATCCTCTGGTCCGCGCCGGCATCCCCTCCATCTATGTCGCCAGCGCGGCGAGCACGGCGGAAAGCCGGGCGGCGATCGACGCCTTCGACGCCCATTATCACGAAGTCTCGGACGACCTGTCGCGGCCCTTCCACTGGCCCTCGGCGGCAAGGCTGGCGCGGATCAACGCCGCGATCGCCCGCGCCGTCGCCAACGACCGCGCGCGCCCGCGCTGGCGCCGGGGCAGCTTCTTCGCCGACACCTTCGCGCCGGACCAGCCGCGCGCACCGGCCGTTGCCGGTGCGGGTGCCGGGCGGCGCTAGGAGGCTTCCTCCTCGAAGGTGACGGCCACTGCGGCATTGGCGGAAAGG
>NZ_JBQTJC010000072.1:0-5361 GCF_052387495.1 Sphingosinicella sp.
CATCGCCGTGATGGACCGTTCCCCGCGTCCCGGCGCGCCGGGCGCCCGGCCGGGCGGGCTCCCCGCCGCCGATTTCTTCCGCGCCGCGCGCCGCCTCGCCGCCGAGCCCCGCGTCCGCCTGGTCGACTTGACCGAGTTCGACCCGAGCCTCGACGTCTCCGACATCAGCGCGCTCACCGCCGGCCGCTGGGTCTGCGAGATCCTCGCCGGCTATGCTGGGCGCACGCCATGACCGCGACCGATCCCCGGCTGGCCGAGGCTTTCAAGCAAGCGATGCGGCGCGTCGCCGCGACGGTGAACGTGATCTCGATCTGCGTCGACGGCCAGCCGATGGGAATCACCGCGACCGCGGTCTCGGTCGTGTCGATGAACCCGCCGAGCCTGCTCGTCTGCGTCAACCAGGCCGCGGCGGTCCATCCCCGGATCGAGAATGTCGTCCATTTCGGCGTCAACGTCCTGCATCGCGATCAGGCCGAGGTCGCGACCATGTTCGCCGACCGGCGGCTGGAGGCGCAGCGCTTCCTCTCAGGCTGGGAGAATGATTGCGTCCGCCCGCCGCGCCTCAGGGACGCCCAGGCGACGATCCTCTGCCGGCGGATCGATCATCACCGCTTCGGCACCCATTCGATCTTCATCGGCCTGGTCGAGGAGGTGACGTCGCGGGACGAGATCGACCCGCTCGTCTACCTGGACGGTCGCTACGGCGGCTGCGGCGACTGAGGCTTATTTGGCGAACAGCCCGGCGGGATCGCGCATCGCCTTGATCTCCAGCGCGTTGCCGGAGGGATCGCGAAAGAACATCGTCGCCTGCTCGCCCGGCTCGCCCCGAAAGCGGATCGTCGGCTCGATCACGAACGCCACGTCCGCGCCGCGCAGCCGCTCGGCCAGCGCCTGCCATTCCGCCATGCCCAGCACCGCGCCGAAATGCGGGACGGGGACGTCATGGCCGTCGACCGGGTTGCTCGCGCGGGCGGCGACCGCGTCCGGCGCGAGATGGGCGACGATCTGATGGCCGAAGAAATCGAAGTCGATCCATTCCGCCGCACTCCGCCCTTCGGGGCAGCCGAGCGTGCCGCTGTAAAAGGCGCGCGCGGCGTCGAGATCGTGGACCGGAAAGGCGAGGTGGAAGGGCGGAAGGTCGGTCATGCGCGCTCCTTAGCCCGCTTCGCCGCGCATCGGGAGGGCTTGCGTGCGGCGGTCCGTGGCCGCGATGGGTCGCTTCGGCTTGAAGCGGCGGGCATAACGTGATTCCTTCGCCGCTCCGAAGGGGAGGGGAAAATGCGCAAGGAATCTGCGGTGCTGCTGCTCGCCGGGCTCGGCCTCGCCGGGTGCGTGCCGCCGCCCGCCGCCGCGCCGCCCGCGACCGCCTTGCCGCCGCCCACCTCCTACACGCCGGTCGGGCTGGAGGCCGTGCTTGGCGCGACCGCGGCCTCGCTCGTCGCCCAGTTCGGCCCGCCCGATCTCGACCTGCGCGAGGGGCCCGCGCGCAAGCTTCAGTTCCTCGGCCCCGCCTGTGTGCTCGACGCCTATCTCTATCCGCCGCGCGGCGGCCGGGGCGAGCCGATCGTCACCCATATCGACGCGCGCCTCCCCGACGGGCGCGAGATGGACCGTTCCTCCTGCGTCGCCGCGCTCAGCCGGCGGCGGGAGGCGCGCTGAGCCGGTCGAGCGCCCAGCGCGCGGCCTCCGCGACCACCGTGTCCTCATCCTGAACCAGTGCACGTAGCGGCGCGACCAACTCCGCACGGCCGCTATTGCCCGCCGCGATCGCCGCGTTGCGGACCATGCGATTGCGGCCGATCCGCTTGATCGGCGAGCCGGCGAAGACCCGCCGGAAGCCGGCATCGTCGAGCGCGAGCAGATCGGCGAGCGCGGGCGCGGCAAGCTCGGCACGGGGGAGGAAGGCCTTGTTCGCCCGCGCCGCGTCGGCGAAGCGGTTCCACGGGCAGACCGCGAGGCAATCGTCGCAGCCGTAGATGCGGTTGCCGATCGCTTCGCGATATTCCTCCGGGATCGGCCCCTTATGTTCGATCGTGAGGTAGGAGATGCAGCGCCGCGCATCCAATTGGAACGGCGCCGGGAAGGCGTCGGTCGGGCAGGCGGCGAGGCAGCGGGTGCAGCTGCCGCAGCGCTCGGCGTGCGGCGCGTCCGGCTCGAGCTTCAAGGTCGTGTAGATCGCGCCCAGGAACAGCCAGCTCCCGTCCGCGCGGCTGACGAGGTTGGTGTGCTTGCCCTGCCAGCCGAGGCCCGCTGCCTCGGCCAGCGGCTTCTCCATCACCGGCGCGGTATCGACGAACACCTTCAATTCGCACGGCGCTTCCTCGATCAGCCAGCGGGCCAGCGCCTTCAGCGCCTTCTTGATCAGGTCGTGATAATCGCCGCCCTGCGCATAGACCGAGATCCGCCCCCGCTCCGGGCTGCCGGCGAGCGCGAGCGGATCGCCCGCCGGCGCATAGCTCATGCCGAGCGCGATCACGCTCCGGACCTCCGGCCACAGCCCCGCCGGCGAGCCGCGCCGCGCCGCGGTCTCCTCCATCCAAAGCATCTCGCCATGAGCCCCCGCGGCGAGCCAGGCGCGCAGCCGCTCGGCCGCTTTCGGCGCGGCGTCGGCGCGCGCGACTCCGATCGCCAAAAAGCCCAGCTCGCGCGCTTTTTCCGCCAGCGCGGCGCGCAATTTGTGTTTGCCTTCCAACACTTTCTCTGCCTACCAGTTTACTTGTCCGTGGGGGAAGACAAGCTCGCAATGAGCGCCGAATTAGCCATCGAGGCCAAGGGCCTTTTCAAATCGTTCGACGGCAAGCCCGCCGTGCGCGGCATCGATATCGCCGTGCCGCAGGGCAGCATCTACGGCATATTGGGCCCCAACGGCGCCGGGAAAACCACCACGCTTCGCATGCTGCTCGGGATCATCGAGCCGGACGAGGGGCGGCGCACCCTGCTCGGCCACGAGCGCCCGCTCGAAGCGGCGAAGATCGTCGGTTATCTGCCCGAGGAGCGCGGCCTCTATCCGGCGATGACGACGCGCGAATCGATCGCCTTCATGGGCGCCCTGCGCGGCCTGCCGCTCGAGGTCGGGCGCAAGCGGGCCGAGAGCCTGCTCAGGGAGAACGGCCTCGGCGACTATGTCGACAAGCCGATCAAGAGCCTTTCCAAAGGCATGGCCCAGACCATCCAGCTGTTCGGCACGATCGTCCACAAGCCGAAGCTGGTGGTGCTCGACGAGCCCTTTTCCGGCCTCGACGCGATCAACCAGGGCCGACTCGAACATATGATCCGCGAGGAGGCGGCGGCAGGGGCGACGGTGATTTTCTCGACCCATGTCATCCACCACGCCGAGCGGCTGTGCGAGCGGATCGCGATCATCGCCGCCGGCCAGATCCGCTTCGAGGGGCTCGTTGCCGAGGCGCGCGATCGGCTCCAGCCGACAGTGCGCTTGAAGACCCGCGCCGAGGACGGCCCGTGGCGCATGGCGCTCCCGGCCGACGCGGTGCTGACCGACGGCCATTGGGATTTCGAGCTTCCGAAAGGAGGCGTCGAGCCCCTGCTCAAGGCGCTGCTCGAAGGGAATGCGGGAATCGAGGAATTGTCGATCGAGCGGCGCGGCCTTCACGACGCCTTCGTCGCCATCGCCGGCGAGGCCGCCGCGCGCGAGATGGAGCTGAGTGAAGCGGCCGAGCTGGAAGTGGCCGCATGATGAGCGTGTTCGAGGCTGCCTGGGTGATCGCGCGGCGCGATTTCATGGCGACCGTCTTCTCGCGCAGCTTCGTCCTCTTCCTGGTCGTCCCGCTGCTCCTGTTCGGTGTGATGATCGGCGTCAGCATCTGGATCGACGACGCGGACGCCAGCTCGTCGCAGCCGCGCGTCGCGGTCGTCGCCGATACCGCCACCGCCCAGGCGTTCGCGGCGGCGCGGCAGCGGCTCGCCGACGCGATGACGCCTGTCAGCGAGCGGCGCGAAGGGCGGCCCAACCGCAGCTTCCCGGTCCTCGAGACGGTGGCGCCCGCCGAGAATGTCCCCGTTCAGGCGCAACATCTGCTCGCCGACGAGGAGAGCGGATATTCGGCCGTGCTGAGCGGCACGATCGAGCGGCCGGTCCTGACCGGCCCGAGCCGGATCGACGAAATGCTCGCCCAGCGGATCGGCCTGATCGTCGAGGATGCGCGGCGGGTCGCGGCGCTGGAGGCGGCGGGCCGGTCGAGCGCCGGGGCGCCGGTCGAACGCGTGGTCACCGCCCAGGCGGCGGGCAATCTCCAGTCGATCCGCCGCGACATCGCCCGCACCGTGATGGGCATCATCTTCTTCATCACCGTGCTTCTCGCCACCTTGCTGCTGTCGAACCTCGCCGAGGAAAAGACCAACAAGGTGATCGAGGTGCTCGCCGCCGCGGTGCCGCTCGACGCGGTATTCCTCGGCAAGCTGATCGCGATGCTCGGCATCTCGTTCGTCGGCCTCGCTTTGTGGGGCGGCATCGCCGGCCTCGCCTATCTCTTCGTGCAGGTCGTGCAGGATTTCATCACCTTGCCCCAGGCCGGCCCGGCGGTCGGCTGGCCGGTCCTGATCCTGCTCGTCCTGCTCTATTACGGCGTCAATTACATGCTGCTCGGCGCGCTGTTTCTCGGCATCGGCGGCCAGGCGAGCAACATCCGGGAGATCCAGACGCTGACCATGCCGGTGACGATGCTGCAGGCCGGCGTGTTCCTGCTCGCGATGACCGTCGTCGGTCGCACGGAAGGCGCGCTCATGTGGTTCGCTTATGTCTTCCCGTTCAGCTCGCCGATGGCGATGATCGCGATGGCCTCGGAATCGGAAGCGCTGTGGCCGCACCTCGTCGCGCTCGCATGGCACCTGCTCTGGATCGTGCTGATCATTCGCATCTCGGCGCGCCTCTTCCGCCGCACCGTGCTCAAGTCGCAGTCGAGCGAATCTTTCTTCAGCCCGCGCTTCTGGCGCGGCCGCGCGACGGACTAGGGCGAATCGGAATTCAGCCCGGACGCGGGCGCGCGAAAGCGCCCTTCGGGAGAGAAGGAAGGCGAGCGGCCGGCGCGTCCTGCCACCGGCACCCGGGGCTGGACGACTTTTGTGCTTTCGGTATTCGAAAGCGTCCAGACTTCATCTTTGAAGAACCGTACGGGCCCCGTCCTTCCGTCCTCGCGGAAGGCTGTGGCGCGGCGCCCTCTCCTTACGGTTCGGATGCCGCCGGCCGACGCCGAGGCGTCTGCCGGAAGGGCCTGCTAATGAATCCGGCTCTTCGGTGTTGACGCGCGCGTTCATTCGTTCCCGGATGATTGCTTCGCGCCGACCGCCGGCTCCGGGCGAACCCGGCGCCGCTTCCCCGCTTTGGCCGGTTGATCAGGCCGACTC
>NZ_JBQTJC010000073.1:0-26261 GCF_052387495.1 Sphingosinicella sp.
ACCTCGCCTGGCACGCGGAGCGGCTGGGTTAATCGCTTGAGCTGAAGGGAAAAATGGTGGGCGTGGCAAGGATTGAACTTGCGACCCCTGCGATGTCAACACAGTGCTCTACCACTGAGCTACACGCCCACGCCGGGGCGATGTAGCGAGGGGCCGGGCGAGGCGCAACCCGCCCCGCCGCACAATATTTCAGGGTGGGCGGCGGTAGCCCGGGAGCGACCAGCCGCGCCAGAGCGCACCGCCGCGCAGGGCGAAGCCGAGCGAGGCGGCGATCAGGCCCGCGACGCCGCCCGGCATCCCGGCCAGCATCAGCCCGACCAGGGACGCGGCGGAGAGCGCGGCGGCGGTGACGTAAAGCTCGCGGCGCATGAGGATCGAGGGCTCGCCGGCCAGCACGTCGCGGATGATGCCGCCGAGGCAGCCGGTGACCACGCCCATGCCGAAAGCGGGAAGCGGCGCAAGGCCGTAAGCCAGCCCCTTGGCTGCGCCCACGGCCGAGAAGGCGGCAAGCCCGAGCGCGTCGGCCCAGAGCAAGGCCTTTCCCTTCCACACGCCCTCCGGAAGCAGCCAGGCGGCGAGCGCGGCGCCGAAGCAGATCAGCAAAGTGAGATTCTCGTGCACCCAGAAAACCGGCGCGCCGATCAGCAGATCGCGCACCGTCCCGCCGCCGACCCCGGTGACCACCGCGAAGAAGAAGAAGGTGACGAGCGTCTGCTTCTTCTCCGCCGCGAGCAACGCCCCGGAAAGCGCGAACACGGCGATGCCGGCAAGATTGAGGGCCTCGAGCAGGGGACCCAGCGCCACGGCGAGGGGTGTGGCGGGCATGGGCTTACCAGCCCAGCGCGGCGCGATACTCGGCCGCCTGCTCGGGCGGCATGCGGTCGATGATGACGCGGGTCGTGTGGTTGCCTTCCATGCGCGCGCCGCGAACATAGCCCCAATCGATGATCGCGCTCTCCGCAATATCGACGCGCTGGCCCTGGCGGTAGTCGGCGTGGATCGGCGCGTTGCTGAGCGCGCCGGAAAGTCGTCCGTTCTCGCGCCTCAGCTCGCCGGCCCAGATCATCTCGCCCGATCCGGCAAGGTTGAACTTGACCGCGAAGCGATGCTCGTCGGGGGCAGGGCTTCCGAGCCGGCGGTAGAATTGAGGCAATTCCGCACGCGCCCGGGCGACGGCGGCTGCCATTGCCGGATCGCTCTCGTGCACATCCATCACGTCCGGGCGGGAGGGATTCGGCTGCTGCTGGGCGGCGGCGGGCGACGCCGCAACGAGCGTCAGCAACGCGGCGAGCGCGGCTCCGCTTCTGAGCCACGTGGCGATCTCAGACATGGATCGGCTTGCCGGTCACGGCCATCGCCGCTTCCTTGAGCGCCTCGCTGTGGGTCGGGTGGGCGTGGCAGGTGTAGGCGATGTCCTCGCTCGTGGCGCCGAACTCCATCGCCTGGGCGGCCTGGGCGATCATCGTGCCGGCGACCGAGGCGATCATCCAGACGCCGAGGACACGATCCGATTTCGCGTCGGCGATCACCTTGACGAAGCCGTCCGGCTCTCGGTTGGTCTTGGCGCGGCTGTTGGCCATCATCGGGAACTTGCCGGTCCTGACCTCGTGGCCCGCCGCTTTGGCATCCTCCTCGGTGAGGCCGACGCCGGCGATTTCGGGCATGGTGTAGACCACGCTCGGGATCACCTCGTGATTGACGATGCCGATCTGCCCGGCGAGGATTTCGGCGACCGCGATCCCCTCATCCTCCGCCTTGTGGGCGAGCATCGGCCCCGGCGTCACATCGCCGATCGCGTGGATGCCGACGACCTTGGTGCGGAACTCGTGGTCGACCTCGATCTGGCCGTATTTGTTGAGCTGGATGCCGGCCTTGTCGAGATCGAGCCCCTCGGTGTTCGGCCGCCGCCCGATCGAGACGAGCACGGTGTCGCACTCGATCGTCTCGGCGTCGCCGCCCTTGGCGGGCTCGACGGTCAGGGTGACGCCCTTGCCCTTCTTCTCCGCCCTGGTGACCTTGGTGCCCAAGCGGATCTCGAAGCCCTGCTTCTTGAAGATCTTCGCCGCCTCCTTGCGGACCTCACCGTCCATGCCGGGGAGAAGTTGGTCGAGAAATTCGACGACGGTGACCCTGGCGCCCAGCCGCCGCCAGACGCTGCCCAGCTCGAGCCCGATCACACCGCCGCCGATCACGACGAGATGGCCGGGTACCTTGACCAATTCGAGCGCGCCGGTGGAATCCACGATGGCCTTCTGGTCGACCTCGACGCCGGGCAGCGGCGTCACGCTGGAGCCGGTGGCGATAACGAAATGCTTCGCCTTGTAGGCGGTGCCGGCGACGTCGATCGCATCCTTGGCGGTGAACTTGGCGTGGCCCTTGAGCCAGATCACCTTGTTCTTCTTGAACAGGAATTCGATGCCGCCGGTGAGGCCCTTGACCGCTTCCTTGCGGCCGCCCTGCATCGCGTCGAGATCGAGCTCGACACCGCTGGTCTTGACGCCCCATTTGGCGAGCGTGCCATGATTGGCCTCCTCGAACAACTCGGAGGCGTGGAGCAGGGCCTTCGAAGGGATGCAGCCGACGTTGAGACAGGTCCCGCCCAGCGTCTCGCGGCTTTCGACGCAGGCGGTCTTCAGCCCGAGCTGGGCGGCACGAATCGCGGCCACATAGCCGCCCGGCCCGGCGCCAATCACGATCACGTCGAATTCAGTTTCTGCCATGCTCTACCTCGTTCCCCGGCGAAGGCCGGGGTCCAGTCCTGAACAAGAACGGCGCGGAAGCGCCGCCTGGGCCCCGGCCTGCGCCGGGGAACTATCATCACAAATCGATCAGCAGCCGCGTCGGGTCTTCCAGCGCTTCCTTCATCCGGACGAGGAAGGTGACCGCCTCGCGGCCGTCGATCAGGCGGTGGTCGTAGCTGAGCGCGAGATACATCATCGGCCGCGCGACGACCTGGCCGTCTCGCACCACCGGGCGCTCCTCGATCCGGTGCATGCCGAGCACCGCGCTCTGCGGCGGGTTGATGATCGGGGTCGAGAGCAAGGAACCGAAGACGCCGCCGTTGGAGATGGTGAAGGTGCCGCCCTCCATCTCCTCGATCTTCAAGGTGCCGTCCTTCGCGCGGCGGCCGAAATCGGCGATCGTCTTTTCGATCCCGGCGAAGCTCATCGCCTGCGCGTCGCGGATCACCGGAACGACGAGGCCCTGCGGCGCCGAGACCGCGACGGAGACGTCGAGATAGTCGTGATAGACGATCTCGTCGCCCTCGATCCGGGCGTTGACCGCGGGCACGTCATGCGCGGCGAGCGCGACCGCCTTCACGAAGAAGCCCATGAAGCCGAGGCGGATGCCGTGCTTCTTCTCGAACAGGTCTTTGTACTTCGCTCGCGCCGCCATGATCTCGGACATGTCGACGTCGTTGAAGGTGGTGAGCAAAGCGGCGGTGTTCTGCGCCTCCTTGAGCCGGCGGGCGATGGTCTGGCGGAGCCGGGTCATCCGCACCCGTTCCTCGCGGCGCTCGCCCGCTTTGGCAGGTGCGGCTTTCTGCGCGGGCGCGGGCGCCGGAGCAGGAGCCGCCTGGCCCTCCGCCTTCTGCAGCTTGGCGGCGGCGAGGACATCATCCTTGGTGAGGCGGCCGTCCTTGCCGGTGCCCTTGATCCTGCTCGGATCGAGATGATGTTCGAGCACGGTGCGGCGGACGGCGGGCGAGAGCGTGAGATGCGGCTCGTCGTCGTCGCCTGCGGGCGCCGCCTCGCTCGCCTTGACCTCGATATTCTCGCCCGCGCCCGGCGGATTGACCTCGCGCGCCTCGGGCTCCGGCGCGGTAGCTGCTTCAGCGCCGCCGCCCGCCTCAATCCGCGCGATCACCGCGCCGACCTCGACATTGTCGCCTTCCTTGACGAGTTGCTCGCCCATGATGCCGGCGGTGGGCGCATTGACTTCAACCGCGACTTTGTCGGTCTCGAGGCTGGCGATCGGCTCGTCCTGCGCCACCGCGTCGCCCGGCTGCTTCAGCCACTGGCCGAGCGTCGCCTCGGTGATCGATTCGCCCAGCGTCGGGACTTTGACTTCACTCGACATCGACGATCCTTCTAGTTGGCTTTTCTCTGCGCCTCGGGGCGACCGTGGCCGAGCGCCACGGCGATCAAAGCGGCCTGCTCGGCGGCGTGCCGCTTGGCAAGGCCGGTGGCGGGCTAGGCGGCCGGCGCGCGCCCGCCTTCGGCCGGGCGCTTGGGCTTCAGGCCCGCCTCGCCGAGCCGCCGTTCGAGGCGCGGCTCGACGAAGCTCCAATAGCCCTGGTTCTGCGGCTCTTCCTGCGCCCAGACCAGCTCTTCCAAATGGGTCATGCGCTTGAGCCGCGCGAGCAACGCCTCGCCGGGGAAGGGATAGAGCTGTTCGATGCGGACGATCGAGACGTCGTCGTCGCCCGCCTTGTCGCGCGCCTCGATCAGCTCGTAGGCGAGCTTGCCGGCGCAAAGGACCAGCCGGCGCACCGCCTCGTCCTTCGGCGGGCTGGGGTCCGAGAGGATGCGCATGAAATGGCTGTCGCCGGTGAAGTCGGCGAGACTGGAGACGGCGCCCTTGTGCCGGAGCAGCGACTTGGGGGTCAGCACGATCAGCGGCTTGCGGAAGTCGCGGTGCATCTGCCGGCGCAGCACATGGAAATAATTGGCCGGCGTCGTGCAGTTCACGACCTGGAGATTGTCCTCGGCGCAGAGCTGCAGGAAACGCTCGGGCCGTGCCGAGCTGTGTTCCGGCCCCTGCCCTTCATAGCCGTGGGGGAGCAGCATCACGAGGCCGGAGGCGCGCAGCCACTTCGCCTCGCCGGCGGCGATGAACTGGTCGATCATCACCTGCGCGCCGTTGACGAAGTCGCCGAATTGCGCCTCCCACAGAACGAGCGTCTGCGGGTCGGCGAGCGACCAGCCATATTCGAAGCCGAGCACGCCGAATTCGGAGAGCGGGCTGTCGCGCACCTCGAACCGCGCCGGCCCGACCTCGCAAAGCGGGATATATTTGGCGCCGTTGGTCTGATCGACCCAGACGGAATGGCGCTGGCTGAAGGTGCCGCGCCCCGAATCCTGGCCCGACAGACGGACCGGGTGGTTCTCGCGCAACAGGGTGCCGAAGGCGAGCGCCTCGGCGGTCGCCCAGTCGAAGCCCTCGCCGCTTTCGAACATCGCGCGGCGGGCGTCGACGATCCGGGTCAGCGTCTTGTGAGGGGCGAGCGTGTCGGGGATCGTCGTCAGGATGCGGCCGATGTCGCGGGTCGTCTCTTCCGAGCAGCCGGTGGCGACGTTGCGCCGCTCGGTGATCGCCTGCCGCGGCTTGCCCAGCCCCGCCCAGGCGCCCTCGAACCAGTCGGCCTTGTTGGGGAGATAGGACTTCGCCGCCTCGAACTCGCCTTCTAGCAGGGTGGTGAAGGCGGCGACCTCGCCGTCGACCCAGCCGGGCTCGATCTCGCCCTCCTTCTCCAGCCGCGCCGCGTAGAGCGCGGAGACCGGCGGATGCTGGCGGATCTTCGCGTAAATCAACGGCTGGGTGAAGCTCGGCTCGTCGCCCTCATTGTGGCCGAAGCGGCGGTAGCACCACATGTCGATGACGATGTCGCGGTTGAAGCGCTGGCGATATTCGATGGCGAGCTTGCAGGCGAAGGTCACCGCCTCGGGATCGTCGCCGTTGACGTGGAGGATCGGCGCCTGGACGATTTTCGCGACGTCCGACGGGTAAGGCGAGGAGCGGCCGAACTGGGGCGAGGTGGTGAAGCCGACCTGGTTGTTGATCACGAAATGGAGGCAGCCGCCGGTATTGTAGCCGGGGATGCCGGAAAAGCCGAAGCATTCGGCGACAATCCCCTGCCCGGCGAAGGCGGCGTCGCCGTGAAGCAGGATGGGGAGCACGCTGTCGCCCTCGCTGTCGCCGCGGTTGATCTGCTGGGCGCGGGCCTTGCCGAGCACGACCGGATCGACCGCCTCGAGATGGCTGGGATTGGGGACGAGGCTCAGATGCACCTTGATTCCGTCGAACTCGCGGTCGGACGAGGTGCCGAGATGATATTTGACGTCGCCCGAGCCGCCGACATCCTCGGGATTGGCCGAGCCGCCGGCGAATTCCGAGAAGATCGCGCGATAGGGCTTGGCCATGACGTTGGCGAGGACGTTGAGGCGCCCGCGGTGCGCCATGCCGATGACCATCGAGCGGACGCCATATTGGCCGCCATATTTGATCACCGCCTCGAGCGCCGGGACCATCGATTCGCCGCCGTCGAGGCCGAAGCGCTTGGTACCGACATACTTTTTGGCGAGAAACTTCTCCCACTGCTCGGCCTGGACGACTTTGGTCAGGATCGAGCGCTTGCCTTCCGGGGTGAAGCGGATCTCCGCCTCGCGCCCCTCCATCCGCTCCTGGAGGAAGCGGCGCTCCGCGAGGTCGTTGATGTGCATATATTCGAGGCCGATCCGGCCGCAGTAATTGCGGCGCAGGATCTCGACGATCTCGCGCACCGTCGCCTGCTCGAGCCCGAGCGCGCCGCCGATCCAGACGGGCCGATCGAGCGCGCCCTCGCCCGTGAAGCCGTGAAATTCGGGCGTCATGTCCTCGGGCAGCTCGCGCTGGACGAGGCCGAGCGGATCGAGATCGGCGGCGAGATGGCCGCGCACCCGATAGGTGCGGATCATCATCATCGCGCAGATCGAATCGTTGGCGGCGCGCTCGATCTCGGCCGCCGAGGCGCCGGTCGCCTGGGCGGCCTCGCGCGCCTTCTCCGCGACCTTCTCGATCGACAGCCGCGTCGGATCGAGGCCGACGTTGAGATCGTCGAGCTCGATCAGCGGCCAATTGTCGCGCGCCCAGCTGGGGCCTTGCTCGCGCTCGCCGTGCCTGATCACTCGGTCAGTCATCGCACCCAAGTTCCCCGGCGAAGGCCGGGGTCCAGGCCCGGCGCGAGCCGGGCTCAGAAAAGCGTCGGATATAGATCGTCCCACTCAAGATTCGCTTCCTCGATCAGCCTGACTTTCCAAGCCCGCTTCCATTCCTTCATCTGCAGCTCGCGCCGCCGCGCCTCCTGCAGATCGTCAAACGCTTCGAACCAGACCAGCAGCTTGCATCCGTATCGTTTCGTGAAACCGTCGGCCAACCCTTCCCGATGCTCGAACACCCGCTTCACCAGGTCGTTGGTCACCCCGACGTAGATCGTTCCGTTCTTCCGGTTCGCCATGATGTAGACGAAGCCGGCGTTCATCCTACCTCCGTTCAAGCCCCGGCTGCGCCGGGGCTCCTGGACCCCGGCCTTCGCCGGGGAACTAACCCTTCAAAAGCGCCGCGAGCGTCTCGCCGAGCTCAGATGGGCTTGGGGAGACGGTTATTCCAGCCGCCTCCATCGCCGCGATCTTGTCCTCGGCGCCGCCCTGGCCGCCCGACACGATCGCGCCGGCATGACCCATCCGGCGCCCCGGCGGGGCGGTGCGGCCGGCGATGAAACCGACCACCGGCTTGGCGCGCCCCTTTTTCGCCTCGTCGGCGAGGAACTGGGCGGCCTCCTCCTCGGCCGAGCCGCCGATCTCGCCGATCATGATGATCGACTGGGTCTCGTCGTCGGCGAGGAACAGCTCGAGCACGTCGATGAAATTGGTGCCGTTGACCGGATCGCCGCCGATCCCAACCGCTGTGGTCTGGCCGAGCCCGGCATTGGTGGTCTGGAACACCGCCTCGTAGGTGAGCGTGCCCGAGCGGCTGACGATGCCGACGCTGCCCTTCCTGAAGATCGAGCCCGGCATGATCCCGATCTTGCACTCTTCGGGCGTCAGCACGCCCGGGCAATTCGGCCCGATCAGCCGCGATTTCGAGCCGGAGAGCGCGCGCTTGACCTTGACCATGTCGAGCACCGGAATGCCCTCGGTGATCGCGACGATGAGCGGCACTTCGGCGTCGATCGCCTCGAGGATCGAATCCGCGGCGAAGGGCGGTGGCACATAGATCACCGAAGCGTCCGCCCCGGTCGCCGTGACAGCTTCGGCGACGGTATCGTAGACCGGCAGCCCGATATGGGTCGTCCCGCCTTTGCCCGGCGTCACGCCCGCGACCATCTTCGTCCCGTAATCGAGCGCCTGCTGGGTGTGAAACGTGCCGGTGTCGCCGGTCATCCCCTGCGTGATGACCTTGGTGGACGCGTTGACGAGGATGCTCATTCTTATCCTTCATGTTCCCCGGCGGAGGCCGGGGTCCAGTCCCAACAAAGAACGGCGCGGGAGCGCCGCCTGGGCCCCGGCCTTCGCCGGGGAACAGCTTAGTTCAGCGAACCGTCGATCCCCTTGCAGGCCTCGAGCAATTCCTTCACCGCGTCGACCGAGACTTGGAAATTGGCCCTGGCCTCGTCGTTGAGCTCGATCTCGACTATGCGCTCGACGCCACCGGCGCCGATGATGCAGGGGACGCCGACATAGAGGCCGTCGATGCCATACTGGCCGCTCAGATGCACCGCGCAGGGGAGCAGGCGCTTCTTGTCCTTCAAATAGGCCTCGGCCATCTCGATCCCGCTCGCGGCGGGAGCGTAGAAGGCGGAGCCGGTGCCGAGCAGGGCGACGATCTCGCCGCCGCCGCCGCGGGTGCGCTTGACGATCGCGTCGATCTTCTCCTGGGTCGACCAGCCCATCTTGACGAGGTCCGGGATCGGAATGCCGGCGACGGTCGAATATTCGACGATCGGCACCATCGTGTCGCCATGGCCGCCGAGCACGAAGGCGGTGACGTCCTGCACCGAGACGCCGAACTCCATCGCGAGGAAGGTGCGGAAACGCGCGCTGTCGAGCACGCCCGCCATGCCAACCACCATGTTGTGCGGCAGGCCGGAAAATTCGCGCAAGGCCCAGACCATCGCGTCGAGCGGGTTGGTGATGCAGATCACGAACGCATCGGGGGCGTTGGCCTTGATCCCCTCGCCGACCGCCTTCATCACCTTCAGATTGATGCCGAGCAAATCGTCGCGGCTCATCCCCGGCTTGCGGGCGACGCCGGCGGTGACGATGATCACGTCGGCACCGGCGATGTCGGCATAATCGTTCGAGCCCTTGAGCGCGACGTCATAGCCCTCGACCGGGCCGCACTGGGCGAGATCGAGCGCCTTGCCCTGCGGCACGCCCTCGACGACGTCGAACAGGACGACGTCGCCCAGCTCCTTCTGCGCGGCGAGATGGGCGAGCGTCCCGCCGATATTGCCGGCACCGATAAGCGCGATCTTGTTGCGAGCCATGAAGCCCTCCCACCCTTGTGCAAAAGCGAAGGCGCCGCGCGGGCGCGGCGTGAGACGGCGTTCGCTTAGCCCCCTCGCGCGCGGGGAGCAACCGGACTTGCGGGCTTTTTGAGGGTCAGTCGGCGCGGGCGAGGATATGCGCGGCGAATTCGCGGTGCGAGCCATCCGGGCGCAGGACGGAATCCGAAACGTGAAGGCGGCCGTCCTCCGTCAGCCGGTAGATGGTGCGGCCGCGCTCGGTCTCGGCCGAGCCCCAGTCCGCGGTCAGCGTCCGTCCGGCCAGCTCGGCCGCGATCGGAAAGCTCATCCCGCGATTGTCGAACCAGGTCGCCCGCCAGCTTCCATCCTCCGCCGGCCGGTAGAAGGCGCGCCCTTCGAAGCCACCGGCGCGGTAGCTCAGCTCGACGAAGCGGCCGCCGAGGGCAGGCCGCGCCTCGAGCCGGGCCTCGCTCGGCTGGCCGAACATCGTGCCGCTCCCCTGCCAGCTCCCGCTCAGCCAGCCGAGCGCCGCGACGTCCTGCGCCGCCGCAGGTGCGGCACCGACGAGCGCCAGCGCGGAGAGCATCGCCCTAACCATGGGCCTGGCTCAAATCCTCGTAAAACATCAAGGCATTGTCGTCGGGATCGTAGAAGGTGAGCAGCCGGACCATGTCCGGAATGTCGCGGATCGGTCCGTCCTGGCGGACGCCGTTCCGGTCCAGTTCCGCCTTCGCCGCCTCGATGTCGGCGACGCCGAAGGTCAGGGTCGCGCCGCCCTTGCCGCCCGCTCCCTCGACCTCAGAGAGGCCGACATTGACGCGCTCGACCCCGGTCGAAAGCTCGCACCAGGCGAGGTCGTCCAGCCGGTAGATCAGCTTCATCCCGAGCACGTCCGTATACCAGGGAATGGAGCGATCGAGGCTCGTCACCGAAATCGCACAGGTCAGCCCGCCGTCATAATCGATCGCCATATCTTCCTCCTGATCGCCAGCTTCTCGTCCCGGGCTCTGCACATCGCCAGCCTTTGTCCCCAACCCCCACATCGCCACAGACACGTTCCCGAGTCGCTTGTGACTATTTGTATAGTAAGTTGCCTTTCAGTCAACTATGCTCGACGTCGTGGTCGGGCTTCACGACGTTCAGGACCTTTCGGCGGGCCGGTGGCTCATCCCCATCCTTGCTTTGCTGGAACGCCGCCAGGGCGCGCGCTTCGCCGAGCTGCTCGGGCTCGGCCCGTCGCGCTCGATGCTGAAACGGAGCCTGCGGCTCCTGATCGAACAAGAGCTGGTCCGGCCCAATCCGGGGCACGGTCATCCGCTCCGGCCCGAATATCTGCTGACCGATGAAGGCGCGAAGCTCGGCCGCTGGTGCGCGCGCGTGACCGCGGCACGCGAGCAGCTGGGGCTGGGGGCTGCGTCGCTCGGCCGCTGGGCGCTGCCGATCCTGTTCGCGCTTGCGAGCGGCGAGCGGCGCTTCTCGACACTCGAGGCCGAACTGACTCCGGTCTCGCCGCGCGCGCTGTCGCTGGCGCTGAAGCAATTGCTGGCGCTCGGCCTGATCGACCGTCGGCTCGCGGACGAATTTCCGCCGGCGGCAATCTACAGCCTCACCGCCCGCGGCCAGCGGCTTGCGGAGGCGATGCGCTAAGCAGGCTCGCGGAGCTTGCCGACGATGTTGAGGATGTTGCCGTCGGGATCCTTGAACCAGGCGATTTTGAAATCGTCGGCGATGTGGAGGTCGCCCTCCTGCTCGAGGTCGGGCATGTCGTAATGCTCGAAGCTGATGCCCTTGTCCTTCAGCGTGGCGACCTCGCCGTCGATGTCGTCGACCTCCCAAGTGACCGCGGTCGCCTCGTTGGTGCCGGCATATTCGGAGCGATAGACGTTGATGGTCGTGTCGCCGCTCTTCAGCACGAAGAGCTCGTCACCTTCATGGTCGACCTCCTCCAGGCCGAGGGTGCGGGTGTAGAAATCGCGCGCGCGATCCAGGTCGCTGACCGCGAGGTTCGCGACCGCGTTGCGGGTTCCGAGCATGGGGAATCTCCTCTCCACCCCGACAATGAGGGGGCGGGCGAAGGGTTCCGCGGCTCAGCCCGCCGGACCGGCAAGCCGCCGGATCATGTCGGTCCAGTGATCGACATTCTCGTAAAAGGCGCGCGTCGGCAGCCGCTCGTCGCGGCCGTGGGCGCGTTCGTCGGCGGGGACGACGATCCACACCCCGCCGACGCCGTAGACCGGGACGCCGCGCGTCCGGAAATAGAGGCCGTCAGTGGCGCCAGTGCTCATATCGGGGACGATCGCGACGTCGGGATGGCGGGCGCGGATCGAGTCCGTATAGGCCGCGAGCACGTCCTCGCGCAGCGGCGAGGCGTCGCTCGGCCGGGCGATGTCGACCGGCTCCACCGTGACATTATCCGGCCGGGCGAGCTCGCGGAGCGTCGACAGCACGCTCGCCGGGTCGACGCCGGGGAAGATGCGGCAGTTTACGGTCGCCCGCGCCATTTGCGGCAGCGCATTCTCGGCATGGCCGCCGGCGAGCATGGTGGCGACGCAGCGGGTGCGGGTGAGGCCGACCTCGGTCGGCGTCGCCTCGATGATGTCCGCCGCCTCGCCGTCCTCGGGATCGGCGAGCCAGCGCCGGATCGCGGCGGCGAGCGGCGGCTCGGCGGTCTCGAGGCGGTGGGTCAGCATCGCGCGGGTGGTGTCGTTCATGCGCGGCTCGAAACGGTGCGCCTCGAGCCGCTGCAGCGTGCGGGAAAGGTCGTAGATCGCATTGTCCGGCCGGGGGCGCGAGCTGTGCCCGCCCGGATTGGTCGCGGTGAAGGTGAAGCTCTGGTAGATTTTCTCCGCGGTCTGGATGCCGAAGCCGAGCGCCGTGCCGTCGGCGAGATAGGCGCCGCCGCCCGCGTCCGAATTGAGCGCATATTCGATGTTCGCGTCGCGCAGCCACGTGCCCGCCGCGAGGTCGGCGCCGTTGCCGCTCGTCTCCTCGTCGCCGGTGAACAGGACGATGATCTCCCGGTCCGGCTGGAAGCCCTCGGCACGCAGGCGCAGCAAGGCGGCGGTGACTCCGACCACGCCCTGCTTGTTGTCGAGCACGCCGCGCCCGTAGAAATAGCCGTCCGCCTCCTGAAGCTCGAACGGCGCGCGCGACCAATCCTCGCGCCGCGCCTCGACCACGTCCATATGGCCCATCAGCAGGATCGGACGGCGGCCCGACGGCCGCGCCGCGGGCCAGCGCAGGATCAGCGCCCCGGTCTCGTCGTGGCGCTGGACGACGACGTCGGTGAAGCCCGCCGCGCGGAACTCGGCCATCAGATATTCCGCCATCTGGGGGCTCTGGTTGCGCCCCTGCACGGTCTCGAAGGCGATGGTGCGCGCGTAAATTTCCCGCGCCTTCTCGTGCCAGCGATTGGCCGGCTCCATCGCCACTTGCGGCGGCGTCTGCGCCGCGGCGACGGCGGCGGTCGAGAGCAAGGCGGCGGCGAGCAGGGCTAGGCGCATGAATGAAGCTCCTTCAATTTCCATCAACGTCACTCCCGCGAAAGCGGGAGTCCAGCTTTTGTTTGCTCAAGCCTCGCCATGGCCGAGCGCCAAATAGGCCTCGCTCTGCATCTCGATCAGGCGCGAGGCGGTGCGCTCGAACTCGAAGGCGCCGTCGCCGGCCACATAGAGGTTCTGCGGCTCGGCATCGGCCGCGGCGAACAATTTCACCTTATGCTCGTAGAGCGCGTCGATCAGGGTGACGAAGCGCGCCGCCTCGTTGCGGTTCTCCGGCCCCATGCGCGGAATGCCGACCAGGAGGATGGTGTGGAAATGGCGGGCGATGGCGAGATGGTCGCTCGCGCCCCGCGCCGCGCCGCAGAGCCGCTTGAACGAGAAGACGGCGACGCCCTTGAGGCTCTTCGGCACGTGAAGGGTGCGGCCGCCCGGGATCGCCAGCTCCTCGGTCGGCACGTGCGCGCTGTCCTCGGGCGGATAATCGGTGAGGCGGAAGAAGGCTTCGCGCAGCGCCGCCGTCGCCTCGGGCCCATTGGGCACGTACCAGGTCGGCATCCCGCCCAGCCGCTCCAGCCGATAGTCGGTCGGGCCGTTCAGCGGCACCACCTCCAGCTCGCGCTCGATCAGCGCGATGAAGGGGAGGAAGAGCTCGCGGTTGAGCCCGCCCTTGTAGAGATCGTGCGGCGGCCGGTTCGAGGTGGTGATCACCGTCACGCCCGCGTCGAGCAGCTGCGCGAAGAGCCGCGAGAGGATCATCGCGTCGGCGCTGTTGTTGATCACCATTTCGTCGAAGCAGAGCAGCTTCGCCTGCGCCGCTACCGCGCGCGCGACCGGCGGGATCGGATCGCCCGCCTCTTTCGCCCGCTCGGCGCGCAGCCTTTCGTGCACCTCCAGCATGAATTCGTGGAAATGGACGCGGCGCTTCGGACGATGGTCGATCGTCTCGAAGGCGAGGTCCATCAGCATCGATTTGCCCCGCCCGACCCCGCCCCACATGTAGACACCGGGCGGCGGCGGCTCCTTGCGGCCGGCGAGGCGCCAGATCAGGCTGCCCTTGGCGGCGGATTGGGAGAGGCGCTCGGCGAGCACGTCGAGTAAGGCCACCGCGCGTTCCTGGTCGGCGTCCGGGCGAAGCTCGCCGGCGGCGACCAGCGCCCCGGAGCGGTCGGCGACTGCGCTCACCTGACCTCTTTGGACATCTTGCGCAGCGCGCCCGAAAAATGCGCGATCAGCTCGCCCTCCTGCACCACCCGCCCCGCGAAGAACGCCAGCCGCTTCGTCTCGCGCAGCAGCTCGACCTCGGCGTCGAGTGGCACCCCGATCCGGCCCGGCGCGAGGAAGCGCGTCGAAAGATCGAGCGTCACGGCCCGGACCACATCCGCGCCCGCCAGCCGCCCGCCCGCGAACAAAGCCATGTCGACGAAGGTCAGCAGCGCCCCGCCATGAACCATGTCGCCCAGGTTCGAATGGCGAACCTCCGGAAACATCCGGCACACCGCCCGCCCCGGCCCGTCGGCGCGGACCAGCAGCTTGCCGATCACCGCATTGAACCGATCCTCCGCCGCCAGCTCCCACGACCACCACCCCGGATGCTCGGGATCGGGCGCGTGACGGATGAGAGGGTGGACGTCCATAGCTGCTCAGTTACCTCAGGGTCGCTGTCACGCAAGCGAAGATGCTCTGGAGGGACGAGACGCCAGCTTAGTCGATCACCAAGTCGTGGGCGGCTTCGACTTCATAGCTCAGCCTTCGTTGAGGATCCCCACCATCGAAGACAAGCCGCCGATCTCGACCTTCCGCGACCGCGGTAAAGCGGAATATCCAGGTGGCTCCGGCACCGGCGGCTCCCGGCGCGTCCGAAACGATGTCGCGGTGGCTCAATCGCAAATATTGCGGAGTTGCAGCCACCGTCCACTGTACGGGCGGAGAGATAGTGCTGTTTCCCGGGAGGCGCACTTCAAATGCCTCGCTTGGTCTCAATGCCACGATTGTTCCGTTGTGTGCCTCGGTCACAAACAGGTGCGGCGTCGGGGAGTACGCCTCCTCGCTTTGGAACATATTGCCTTCCTCTCCACAACCGAAGAGGAGGGCTACGGACACAGCTGCGGTAATCCGTCGCAGGGTCAGATTCCTCACGCCGCAGCCGACGCGTCAGCCAGCCCGCTCCAGCAGCATTTTCTTGGTCTCGGCGATCGCCTTGGCGGGGTTGAGGCCCTTGGGGCAGGCGTTGGCGCAGTTCATGATGGTGTGGCAGCGGTATAGGCGGAAAGGGTCCTCGAGCTCGTCGAGCCGCTCGCCGGCATATTCGTCGCGGCTGTCGGCGAGCCAGCGATAGGCCTGGAGCAGGATGGCGGGGCCGAGGAAGCGGTCGCTGTTCCACCAGTAGCTCGGGCAGCTCGTCGAGCAGCAGGCGCACAGGATGCACTCGTAGAGCCCGTCGAGCTTCGCCCGGTCGTCGGGCGATTGCAGCCGCTCCTTGCCGGAGGGCGTCGGCGTCTTGGTCTTCAGCCAGGGCTCGATCGAGGCATATTGGGCGTAGAAATGGGTGAAATCGGGGACGAGGTCCTTGATCACATCCATGTGCGGCAGCGGCGTGATCCGGACCTCGCCCTTCAAATCTTCGATCGCGGTGGTGCAGGCGAGGCCGTTCCGGCCGGCCATGTTCATAGAGCAGGAGCCGCAAATCCCCTCGCGGCAGGAACGGCGGAAGGTCAGGGTGGGGTCCTGCTCCGACTTGATCTTGATCAGCGCGTCGAGGACCATCGGCCCGCAACTGTCCAGATCGACTTCAAAGGTGTCGTAGCGGGGGTTCTCGCCCGCCTCGGGATCGTAGCGGTAGATTTTGAATTTCTTCGTTCGCGCGGCACCGGCCGGGGCGGGATGCGCCCTGCCCTTCCTGATCTTGCTGTTCTTCGGCAGCGTGAATTCGGCCATCACTGTCTCCCCGTGCCGGCGGGGATAGCGTCAGGCCGCGCGCCTGTCGAGAAGCTGGGCCGCGATCGCATAGGTGCGCTGGTTGTCGACGTCGATCGCGTGGGCGCCGTCCTCGAGCACCACGGCAGAGGCCCTGACCCCGAAACGCCGCGAGAGCCGCGCCAGCGCACCGTCGAGCGAGAGCAGGCCGTAGCGAAGCAGGAGCAGGTTGAAGAGGCCGACGGCGCGCGCGATCCGGGCCGGGTTCTTGGCGAACTGGCCGCCCTCGCGGAAGGTTTCGGCGAGCTTCAGGCCCGCCGCCGACAGCCCGTAGAGGTTGCAGTTGGAGAAATGGCCGTCGGTGAAGCGATAGAAGCGCCGCTGCCCCTGCGGGTGGGCGGAGAGCACCGCCTCGCGCCGGCTCAGCGCCACCACGACGTCGTCGCCAGCGCCCAGCTTCGCGGCGACCCGGCCCATCGCGTCGGCGGTGAGCAGGACATTGTCGGCGGTGGTGATTACGAACGGCGCATCCGCCCCTTCCGCCGCGGCGTAGAGGCTGTCGGGGATCGTTGCCTCGGCCGCGACGAAGCGGACCGGAACACCGAGCTCCCCCTTCGCCCCCGGAACGGCCCGGAGCGCGCCCTCGGCCCCCGCCTCGACCGAGATGCGGATCTCGCCGACGCCGCCCACCTCGGCGATCGCGGCGAGGACATGGGCAAGCAAGGGCCGGCCGCTGATCGGCACCAGGCATTTGTGGCTGACCCCCGCCTCGGCGGCGAGCGGATCGAGCCGCCCGTCGCGCTGCGCGGCGAGGACGACGACCGTGAAGCCGCGCTCAGCCGGCAAGAGCGTGCCGCCTTGCCGCCGCCTCAAGCAGTCCGTGTCGGCGAAGCCCTTCGTAAAGGATCGTCTCGATCAGTTGCTCCTGGCTCCAGCCGGCGCGGAACGCCGCCCGCCCGAACACCTTCTCCGACCAGAGGTTGGCCTGGAGATTGACCTCGAGGAAGTTGAGCGTTCCGGTCGCGCGGTCGAGCCGGAACTCGAAGCGCCCATAATCGAACGGCCGGTAATCCTCGGCGAGTTGGCGGGTCAGCGCCGCGATTTTCGGCACCCATTCGGCATCGTCGAAATCGACGAGCCGGTACTTGCCGCCGCGCGCGACCAGGTCGCGTTTCTCGTAATAGGTCCGCAAATGGGTCGGATCGGCCTGCTCGAACAGCATCATCGGCAGGATTTCCGGCCGGCCGTCGATGGTTATCACCGGCACCTCTACATCGCTGCCGTTCATGAACGGCTCGACGATCGCGTCATGGCCCTCTTCGTGGATCGCGGCGATCGCCGCCTCGACCCCGGCCCAGTCATAAGCGTCGCGCACGCCCCAGCTGGCCGAGGAGGCGTTGGGCTTGATCACCAGGCGTGGCCTATTAGGGGAGGGGGCGCCCTCGGGGCAGCGCGCCCGCTCGACCGGCGCGCCGTTGCGATAGATGGCCCAGGGCGCGGTCGGGATGCCGCGCGCGGCGGCGGCGAGCTTGGCGAGGTGCTTGTCGTCGCCGAGGCCGCGCAGGATCGCCGAGGCGCCAAGAAAAAGCAGGCCCGCCTTGGTGGCGAGCAGGGGCGCCAGCATCTCGCTGTTCAGAAAGCCGCCGCGATTGAACAGGCTGAAGACGAAGTCGACGTCGGGCTGCTCCAGCAGCGCCTCGTAGCTGTCGGCCAGCACCAGGTTCAGCCCCAGCTGCTCGAGCGTCTCGCGCACCTCGACATGGTAGAGCGCGTGATTGCCGTCCTCGGGATGGTGGCCGCCGGGCCAGCGGGCATGCTTGGCGAGGAACAGGATCTTGAGGCGGCTTTTCGCCTCGTCGGGAATGGAGCGGGGAGTCAGAGGGGCAATCACACAGGCGCCTTTCCGGGCTGGGGCGGCCGTCTTCCCCTTCACGACCGCGCCGGTTGAGATTGCGCGCGAGTTAGTCCGCTTCCGTAACGGCGGCAAGACCGGGAAAGCACGGGCGTTGAGAAATGGCGGCCAGCCGATAAGGTTCCGCGCCGGGAGGTAGGCCTTGCGTCTCGGCGACTGCCATAATGTCGAGGATTTCCGGCGGCTGGCGAAGCGGCGCCTGCCCGGGCCGGTGTTCGACTATATCGACGGCGGCGCCGACGACGAGACGACGCTGCGGCGGAATGTCTCCGCGTTCGAGGATTGCGACCTCGTCCCCAATGTCCTCGCCGGCGTCGCCGAGATCGACATGTCGGTCGAGGTGCTGGGGCGCCGGATCGCGCTACCCTTGATGCTCTCACCAACCGCGATGCAGCGGCTGTTCCAGTGGGGGGGCGAGCACGCCGTCGGCCGCGCGGTGGCGCCGTTCGGCACCTATTTCGGCATTTCGACGATCGGCACGGTCAGCATCGAAGAGATCGGCCGGACGGTCTCGACGCCCAAGCTGTTCCAGCTCTACGTCCACCGCGATCACGGCCTCAACCGCGCCCTGATCGAGCGCTGCAAGGAAGCGGGGTTCGACGCGATCGCGCTCACCGTCGACACGATCGTCGGCGGCAATCGCGAGCGCGATCTACGCAGCGGCTTCACCACCCCGCCGCGATGGACGCCGCGCTCGCTGCTGAGCTTCGCCGCGCATCCGCGCTGGACGCTCGACTATCTCGCGCGCGCGCCTTTCGCGCTCGCCAATCTCAAGGACTATGTCAGCCACGGCAGCTCGGTGGCGATGAGCGTCAAGGACTATATCGACACGATGTTCGATCCCGCGATGGACTGGAAGGCGGCCGAGCGGATCCGCGCCGACTGGGGCGGGCCGTTCGCGCTCAAGGGGATCATGTCGGTCGCTGACGCGAAGCGCGCCGTCGGGATCGGCGCCACCGCCATCTACGTCTCCAACCATGGCGGCCGCCAGCTCGACGGCGGCCGCGCGCCGTTCGACCAGCTCGCCGAAATCGCCGACGCGGTCGGGGGCGAGATCGAGATCATCTGCGACGGCGGCGTCCGCCGCGGCAGCCATGTCCTCAAGGCGCTCGCCGCCGGCGCCACCGCCTGCTCGGGCGGCCGGCTCTATCTCTACGCGCTGGCCGCGGGCGGCGAGGCCGGCGTCGCCCGCGCCCTCGCTTTGCTCCGCGCCGAGATCGAGCGCGGGATGAAGCTGATGGGCGTGACCAGGCTCGACCAGCTTACCCGCGACCATTTGCGCTGGCGCTGAGAGCCCGTTCCCCGGCGAAGGCCGGGGCCCAGGCGGCGCTATCGCGCCGTTCCTGGTCCGGGACTGGACCCCGGCCTTCGCCGGGGAACAGCGTCAAGCGGCCGGCGAGGTTCCTCCTGCTTCCTCGCTTTCCCCCCGTGCCCCCCAGTTGAGGTTGCGGGTGACGTACATCACGACCGCCAGGGCGACGAAGAGCATCAGCGCGCCGATCAGCAGCGAATAGGCTTCGAGGCTGAGCAGCACGTAGAGCACCGCATAGAGGCCGGTGAGCAGCGCGCCGATGAACCCGGCCCGCCGCCAGCTCTTCAGCACCGCCGCGGAATAGGCCGTGTTGAGCCCGGCGATCGCCGCCGCCGCGACCAGATAGGCCGCCGCGAAGCCGATCACCTCGGCGAAGGCGAGCAGCAGCACGAAGAACAGCACCAGCCCGGCCCCGACCAGCAGATATTCGACCGCCGAGACCCGCACCCCGCCGATCACGTCGAACATCAGGAAGGCGAGGAAGGTGAAGCCGATGAAGAGGAAGCCGTATTTGGTCGCGCGGTTGACCCGCGAATAGAGATCGACCGGCTGGATCAGGCTGATCCGGGCGATCTGCCCGCCGCCGCCCGGGGCGGCGCCTCGGGAGTCGTACGTGTCCGGCGTTTCGGCTTCGACCGCAGGCACCGACTCGCCCGGCGCGCCGGCCGAGACCAGCGAGCGGCCGAGCGCGAGATTGCCCACGCGATATTCGGCGGTGAAGCCGTCGGCGCGGACCGAGCGCGCGGCGGGAAGGAAGCCGCCCTGGAAGCTCGGGTGCGGCCAGTTGGCGCGCACCCGCCAGAGCGTGTCGCCGGCATGGGGCGCGCGGCTCCGCATCCCGTGGCCGCGAAATACATAGGCGACCTCGACCCCCCGCGGCTGGCCGGCCCCCACGCCCGCGTTGATCGGCGCGAAGAAGCCCCGTCCGCCCGCCGCGCCGGCGCCGCCGGGCTGGAGCGGCAATTGCCGCCCGCCGATGCTGACCCGGGGATTGGCGCCGAGCCCGCGCGGATCGCTGAGCCCGAAGCGCAGCTCGGCGCGCGCGAGATCGAGCTCGGCGGGTGCGATGCCCAAACGGGCGAGATCGCCCGGCATGGCGAAGCGCGCCCGGCCGCTGACCCGGCTCTGATAGACGACCGCTTCGTAGATCGAGCGCCGCAGCGGCTGGGAATCCACATCGGTGTCGAGCCGCGCCAGCTCGGGCGCGAGGGTCAGCTCACGCCAGATCTGCCGCGAGCGGCTGACCTCGCGATTGTTCTCGGTGACCGTCTCGGTGATCGTCGCCCGATAGGGGATGACGAGCAGGGGCCCGGCCATGATCTGCGGGCCGCCCCAGCCTTCCGCGATTCCCGCCCGCGCGAACTCCGATTGCTGCTGGCGGTCGTAGACGAGCAGCCAGACCGTGAAGAGCGGGAAGGAGAGCAGGAAACCGACGAGGAGGGCGAGGGCGAGCTTGGCGCCGGGCGAACGTTCCTGAGAGAGCATGCGAGGTGACTCCTGTAGCGGCTAATTCGACTCGTCGTAATTTATGCACGGTTCATCGTCAACATGGCCGCGACGAACCGAGCTTGCCGACGCGCCTTCTCTCTTGGCGCGAACCGGGGTGAGCGCCATGAGCAGCGTCTGAGCTTTTGCTGAAAAGCGCTCGGGTGGCGCTTTCATCAGCGGCAGTAGCGCGTGCGCTCCTCGGGCGTGGCGCGCAGCCGGCTGTCGAGATAATAGCCGGCATATCCGTCGATCATCGCTTCGCGGCCCGCGCCGATGAACCGGGCCGCGTCGCGCCGCCAGCCGGCGATGCAATCGGCGCGCGGCCGTTCCGAGGCGCCGCAATCGAGGAAGTTGTTGAAGGCGGTGCGCCAGGCGAGGAAGTCGGCGCGCGTCATCAGCTCGCCATGGCCGGGGATCAGGGTCTCGAACGGTGTCGCCGCGATCGCGTCGAGAGCGGTTCGCCAGCCTTCCGGGCAGGCCGTGTCCATGAACGGCACCTCGGCGACTACGAGATCGCCGACGATCGCGAGCCGTGCCGCCTCGTCGAAAAGCCAGACGTCGCCCTCGGTCGCGGCGAAAGGCGCGAGGTTCATCCGCAGCCGCCGCCCGGCGATCGTCACCGGCCCGGAAGCGGTCACCGGCCGCGTCGGCCGCAGCGCGCCGGGATTGTCCATCGCCGCGAGCCCGCGGCGGACCTCGGGCAAATTCGCCTCCGGGATCCGACCTTCCGCGAGCTGGCGCTCGACGCCGGCGCGGCTGCGGGCGAGGAAGCCGGTCAGCGCGCCTTCGATCGCGTTGCTCGCGTGAAGCTCGGCCCGAGGGTAGGCGGCGCGGATTTCCGCGTTTCCGGTGCTGTGATCGAGATGCCAGTGCGTGTTGATCACCGCCGCGATCGGCCGGCCGCGCGCGCGGGCATAGCCGAGCAGCCGGTCGCGATGCTCGGGATGGCGGCCGGTGTCGACCAGGATCAGCCCGTCCGGCGCGTCGAGGAAGACGCTGTTCCCGTCCGGCCCGCGATTGGGCAGGAACGAGCCCGGCACGACATGATAGCCCGCCGTCGCCGGCGGCTGCGCCCCCGCGCACGCGGCGCCGAGCAAGGCGGCGAGAAAGACAATGGACGTGCGCATGGCGGACTCCCCCGATCTGATCGTCCGCCGCGGGAGGGAAGCTAGGCGGCTTCCTCCGGCGCGGGCGGATGATTTCGGCGAAGCGCGGGCCTGGTTCGACTAGCGGGCGGCGGCGCGGCTCGTTTCCAGCGCCGGCCGTCCCGTCGGCTGGGTCGCGGTCTGCGGCATGCGGCGCTCGAGCGGGCCGAGCCAGCGCGCCGTGCCCGCGCCAAGATAGACCTGCGGCTGCGACGGGCGCTCCCTGATCTGCCGCTCCCAGTCGGCGACGAGCGCCTGCGCCTCGGCGACCGCGGCGCCAAGCGGCTGCGGCTTGCGGAGCGCGCGGTTGATCATCGCGTCGCCGAAGAAGGTCCAGTCATTCTCGGCGAGGCAGCCGAACGAGGTGCGGTCTGCCGCCGCCGCGGTGACGATCGCGGTCGTCGCGGAGCGCAGCCGGGGCACGAAGATGCCCGAATAGCAGGCGGAGAGGATCAGCAGCCGGTTGGCGATGCGGACCTCGTCGAGCAGGGCCGCGAGCCGCACCGGCGAGATCGCGCCATAGCCCTGGTCGCCGTCATGATAATAAAGCCCGAACGGCGCGCCGTGGCTGGTCGTGTAGAGGATGAGGGCGTCCTCGCGCGCGTCGATCAGCTCCGCGATCCGGGCGAGCACGATGGCGAGCGAATTGGGCGAGCCGCGCGGCAGCGCGCTCGGCCCCGAGCCGTCCGTCCCGGCGAGCACGATCGTCCGCCCGCGCGCGTCGTAGCGGCGCTGAAGCACCTCGCCCGCCACCCGCGCCTCGCGCCCGAACACCGGATCGCTGTCGAGCGCGATCGAAACGACATAGGCGTCGACCGTCCCCGGCCGTTGCGGCTGGAGCGCGGCGAGCGCCCGTTCGAGCCGCCGCAGCTCCTCGAGCTCGCCGAGCGCCGAGCGCCCCCGCTCCATCTGCATCCCCGCATCCGCCCGCGCCGCCACCTCGCGCGGCGGCACCCCGAGCAGCAATTGCGACGGCTGCGAATGGACCGGCGCGACATAGCGCTGGGTCGACGCTGTGGCCGGCAGCACCAGCGCCAGCGCGATTAGAAACTTCAGCTTCTGCAGCATCGCGTCGGACCCTCTCGCTGCATTTTGTCCTGCGCGGGCCTCCAGCGTGTCAAGTCGCAGCGCAGGGCGGGGAGAGGTCCGGCACGGCCTCCTCGGCCGCCAAGCGATCTGGCCGCTGCGGTATCGGGTCGGCCGGATCAAGCTGGCGCAGGTCTGCGCCGCTCACTGCGAGAGCTTGGACGACCAACGGCCAATGCTCGTCCGCCACCGCCACATAGACGCGCACGCCTTGCAGCGAGCCGCGCCGGATCCGTCCGGCCGCGGAAGCCAGCACCTCGACCAGATTCGCCTGCGCCGGGGATGCGATCGAGCGGATATCGCCCTCGCCCCACGGCTCCTCCGTCAGCGCCTCCAGTACCCAGGGGACGGACTGGGCATAGTCAGCTTCGGCCGGATCGCGCAGCACCGTCGTTGAGGTCGAAACGATGTCGCTGAGCAGGTCCGCAAACAACTCGTCCGTCTCACTCTCCGCCCGCGCCGGCGGCGTCTCGATACGGGCAACCGCCTCCCGCAGATACTCGTGCCAGTCCGGCTCGACCGACCCCTCCGGCCCCACGAGTGGCGCCCGCAAATAGGCTTGCCGCTGCAGGCGATACTGCCGCATTTCGACCAGGTTCCGGCACGCGGCCGCGCGCGCAGCCTCCCAATCCGGCCCGGTCGCCGCCTCGGGCTCACCCGTGGCCAGGCTGACCGGCAGATCGAGATAGGTCGGATTGGCGCGCGGCCGGTCGCGGGTCGGCACGGCGATACTGAGTATGAGGCGGCCGTTCGCCTCGTCGATGCGATGCTCGCCGCCCCACAAAAGCGAGCTGGCGGTATGCGGCAGGGCATCCAGATAATAATCGGGAAGGACGTCGGTTAGCCGGAGCGAGCGGATCGGGCGGCCCGTTCCGTTGTAGATGACTATGACATTCTCGCCATGGCCGACGCTGTGCCAATTGTCGAAGGTCACGACCCGCTGGCCGCCATTGGCGACCAGAACCTCCGCAGGCGCGACGTCGTTCAGGAGAGGTCCGTTCCAGACCGTCCGCCACTGGCCATCGCCGAGCACCTCGAGCTGGCCACTGGCGCTGGTCTGATTGTTGCCCGCAGGCCGACCCGCAGGCTCGCGCCCCGCAACCTTGTCCTCGAAATATTCGAGCGAGTCCGAAATCCGCCGCGGAGTGACCGTCAGGCGGGCACGGCCATCCGTCGAGACGTAGGTTTCGACCTTCGGCGGCATCCACTGGTCGGCGCGCAGGCTCGCGGTCCACAGGAGCGCCACAAACGCGCTCAGGAACAGAAGAAACCGGCATGGCGACGATCGCGCCGTCGCCACGCTCAGTACACCCGCGCCTTGGGCTTGATGTACGCGACCTCGTCGGTGAGCGTATATTCGTGGACCGGGCGGTAATCGATCCGCACGCCGCCGCCCGCGCCGCCCCAGCCGTCGAACCAGGCGATCGTGTGCTTCATCCAGTTCGCGTCGTCGCGCGCGGCATGGTCCTCGCGGGCGTGCGCGCCGCGGCTTTCCTTGCGGTTGGCCGCGCCGGCGATGGTCACGCTCGCCTGGGCGATCAGGTTGTCGAGCTCGAGCGTCTCGACCAGGTCGGTGTTCCAGATCAGGCCGCGGTCGGTGACGTCGATGTCGGCCATCCGCGCATAGGTCTTCGCGAGCTTGTCGATGCCCTCGGTGAGCACCTCCTCGGTGCGGAAGACGGCGCAATGGGCCTGCATCGTGCGCTGCATCTCGACGCGGACCTCGGCCGTGGGCGAGCCGCCCTTGGCGAAGCGGAACCTGTCGAGCCGGGCGAGCGCGAGGTCCGAGCTGTCCTTGGGCAGCGGCTTGTGGGCGGCGTTGGCCTTGAGCATCTCGTTGAGCCGCAAGCCGGTCGCGCGGCCGAAGACGACGAGGTCGATCAGGCTGTTGGAGCCCAATCGGTTGGCACCATGAACCGAGACGCAAGCCGCCTCGCCGACCGCATAGAGTCCCGCAACCACGCTGTCCGGATCGCCGTCCTTCAAGGTCACGACTTCGCCGTGAAAATTGGTCGGGATGCCGCCCATATTGTAGTGCACCGTCGGCGTGACTGGCAGCGGCTGGCGGGTGAGGTCGACGCCGGCGAACACCTTCCCCGATTCCGTGATCCCAGGGAGCCTTTCGGCCAATATCTCCGGGGATATATGATCCAAGTGTAAGTATATGTGATCTTTATCTTTTCCGACGCCGCGGCCTTCGCGGATCTCCATCGCCATCGAGCGCGACACCACATCACGTGAAGCCAGATCCTTGGCGGAGGGCGCGTAGCGCTCCATGAAGCGTTCGCCTTCGGAGTTGGTGAGATACCCCCCCTCGCCCCGCGCGCCCTCGGTGATCAGCACGCCCGCGCCGTAAATGCCCGTGGGGTGGAACTGGACGAACTCGCAATCCTGCAGCGGCAGCCCTGCCCGCAGCACCATCCCCCCGCCATCCCCGGTGCAGGTGTGCGCGCTGGTCGCGGTGAAATAGCAGCGGCCATAGCCCCCGGTCGCGAGCACCACCGAATGGGCGCGGAAGCGGTGGATGCTGCCGTCGTCCAGACAGAGCGCGACCACGCCCCGGCACGCACGGCCCTCCGGGCCGTCCTCCATGATCAGATCGAGCGCGAAATATTCGATGAAGAAATCGGCGTCGTAGCGGAGCGACTGCTGGTAGAGCGCGTGGAGCATCGCGTGCCCGGTCCGGTCCGCGGCCGCGCAGGTGCGCTGCGCCGGCGGCCCTTCGCCCATATTCTGCATCATCCCGCCGAAGGCGCGCTGGTAGATCTTGCCTTCCGAGGTGCGCGAGAAGGGCACCCCGGCATGCTCGAGCTCGTAGACCGCCGCCGGCGCCTCGCGCACCATATATTCGATCGCGTCCTGATCGCCGAGCCAGTCCGAGCCCTTGACCGTGTCGTACATGTGCCAGGTCCAGTGGTCCGGGCCCATATTGCCGAGGCTGGCGGAAATCCCCCCCTGCGCCGCCACCGTGTGCGAGCGGGTCGGGAAGACCTTGGTCACGCAGGCGGTGCGCAAGCCGCCCTGCGCCGCCCCCATCGTCGCGCGCAGGCCCGAGCCGCCCGCGCCGACGACCACCACGTCATAATCGTGATCGATGATCTGGTACGCGGCTGCCATTATTCGGCGCTCCCGGTGAAGGCGATCTTGAGGATGGCGAAGAGGGCGAGGGCGGCGCCGAGGATGGCGAGGAAGTTGATGACGACGCCCCAGAACAGCCGCCCGCCTTCCTCGTGGACATAATCCTCGACGACGACGATCAGCCCCAGCTTGGCGTGCCAGAAGAGCGAGACGACGAGGAGCAGCATCGGCACCGCGGCGAGCGGGCTCGACAGCCATTGCGTCACGGTCTGGTGATCGAGGCTCGGCAGCCGGACGCGGCTGAAGATGAACCACAGGAAGAGAATCAGCGTCGAAACGCTGGTCAGCCGCTCCAGCCACCAATGATGCGCGCCCGATCTGGCCGAGCCGAGGCCGCGCACCCGGCCCAGCGGCGTTTCCATCCTCATGCCAGCCTCCACACGACGATCCAGGCCCAGGTGAGCGCGGTCAGCGCGAGCGCGCCGAGCATCGTCATCACCGCCCAGAATTTGTTGGTGCGAAGCTCGTAGCCCGCGCCGACGTCCATCACGAAATGGCGGAGGCCCGAGAGCGTGTGCTGCCAGAAGGCCCAGGTCAGCCC
>NZ_JBQTJC010000074.1:0-4971 GCF_052387495.1 Sphingosinicella sp.
GCCGCGGCGGCCGAGGACGTGGATCGTGCGGATCGCCGAATTGCCGAGCGCGTCGAAGGCGTGGGCGACGATGTCCGAGCCGACGAACTCGCCGGGCGTCTTGGCGAGGATGCGGGCGACGTCGAGCGCGACATTGCCGTTGCCGATCACCGCCGCCGCCGTCGCGTCGAGCGGCGGAGCGAGCGCGGCGAACTCCGGGTGGCCGTTATACCAGCCGACGAAGGCGGCGGAGCCGACCACGCCGGTCAGGTCCGCGCCCGGAATGTCGAGCGGCCGGTCGTTGGGCGCGCCGGTCGCCAATATGACCGCGTCGTAGAGGCCGCGCAGCTCGTCAATCGAGACGTCGCGCCCGACCAGCACGTTGCCGACGAAGCGGACATTGTCGCTGAGCGCCACCTTCTCATAGCGGCGGTAGACGCCCTTGATCGACTGATGGTCCGGGGCGACGCCGAAGCGGATCAGGCCGTAGGGGACGGGCATGCGGTCGATGATGTCGACCCGCACCTCGTCGCCATATTGCTTCTGAAGCGCCTCGGCGCTGTAATAGCCGGCCGGGCCCGATCCGATCACCGCGATGTGGCGCATGCCTTCTCCCTGCCCTGCCCAGCGGCGCGGATGCTAGCGCCGCGCGCCCGGGAGGCAAGGGGCGGCAGCCCGGCTCAAGGCGCGTTGGATCGCGACTTGTCCTCCAGCATCGCCGCCCCGCCCCGGCGCAACGCCGCTTCGATCGGCTGGGTGAAGAAGGAGAGGGCCGGCGGCAGCAGCATCTCGACCCGCACCACCTGCTCCTGCACGTCGAGCTGCGCGTTGACTTCCTGGCCAAGCGCCAGGATCTGCAGACCCAGCCGGTCGCCGGTCCAGGCCGAGCGGACCTCGGCCGCGCCCGGGATATGGTCCTTGAGGCTGCCGACGCCACTCTCGATCCGCCGCCGCGCCTCGGCCTGGCCGAGACTGTGCGGCAGATCGACCTTAATTGGTGTATTACTCATGCGATACAGCGTAGCGGAAACCGGGAGCCTTTCCTAGCCCCGGCCGCGGGACCTCAGGCCTGATAGAAGTTGCAGGTCCGCCGCTCCGCGCTGCTGAGGTTGCCGTTGTTGCTCAGCGTCTGGTTGGTGCGCTGCCGGACGTTGAACGCGCTCACATAGCGAATCTCGCGGCCCGAGAGGAAGCTGTTCGGAATGATCGGCTGGTAGACGTAGGAAACCTCGACCACCATTACCGCGGTGCCCGCGCTGGCCGAGATCGGGCTCGAGGCCGGACCGACATATTGCAGGCTGCTGTCATTCTGCCCCGTCCCTTCTCCGCCATAGGCCGAGTTGAAGACGCGCGCGCCGTCGCAACGCTGCCACCGGATCCATTGACCGTTGCCGGCCGCGTTGGGCTCGACGCTGGACAGGACGATGCGGCCGTTGTCGGGGAAGTCGATGCCCTCGCCGGTCAGCTTGGAGCCGGTGAAGATGTCGATGACATCGGCCTCGTCGATCGCGTCGCGGACGCGCGCGGCATTGTCCGCGGTGATCATCGCGATGTTGCTGATCCTGAGATGCGCCATCGCGAAATTCGCGGTTTCGAGCCCGAACAGGCCGAGCGTCAGCAGCACCGGCAGCGACATCGCGAACTCGGTGAGGGCGATGCCGCTGGTGCAGCGGCGCAACGCGGTCGCCCGGCGCCGGACGCGAGCGAACAGTCTCGGGGTCGCGATCAGCATGTCTCAAGCTCCCAGGCGGCGCCGTTCTGCCGCCATTGCAGGCGGTTCACGACCACCGACCGGCCCGCGTAAGGCTGGTTGCGCAGCACCGTCTCGCCGGAGATCGTGTTGCTGTTCGCCCAGCCGAGAAAGCGGTCGATCGGCACGATATTGGGCACGGCGAGGCTGACCTCGTAGCGGACGATGTCGTCGGCGCCGCCCATGCCGCTGCTGCCGCGGTCGGCGTCCCAGCTGTTGTTGCCGTTGGTGTCCTCCCAGCAATCGCCCTGATTGTAGGTGCCGACGGGATCGGTATCGATCAGCAGCTTCTCCGCGCGGCGGACGCCGGAGAAATCGTAATAGCTGGTGGTGCGCGTCGTGACCGTGCCGTGATTGGCGAAGTTGCTGAGCCGGGTGCGCACGCGCGCATCGATCTGGTTCATCGTCACGCCGCCGACCGTCGCCATCCGCGCCGCCTCGTGCAGCGCGCCCTGCAGCACCGAGGCGGCATAGGCGCGGTAGCCGAGCTCGAAAATGCCGAGCAGCAGCACGCACAAAGCGGGCAGGATCATCGCGAACTCGACGATCGTCGCGCCGCTCTCGTCGCGGCCGAGTCGGCGGAGGCGGAGCACGGTCACTGCGTCAGCCTCAGCGCGCCGATGTTGCTGCCGATCTCGCGGAAGCGCGCGATCAGCGCGTCGCGGTTTGCCGAGGTGGAGGCCTGGTTCGGATTGCTCGCGCACTCAATCATCTCCTGGCTCAGCGTCGTGCCAAAGGCGATCACCCAAATCGAGGCCCCTTGGCTGCGCGCTGCGTTGCAGGCCATCTTGAAGCGCTGCATATGACGCGTAAGCTGGCCGGAGGCGCTCGAGCTGCCGGTGATGCGCTGGTCGTTCACCTCGATGCCATAAGCCGAATAGACCGTCGAACTGGGCTCCAGCTGGCCGTCGGTCATGAAGATGATGTGACGCGAGACGGGCATGCCGGCGAACGTGTCGGTGCTGTCAGCGAAGATACCCGCGTTGGAAATCATCCGCGCACCCCAGATCATCCCGATGTCATGATAGGTGTTTCCGGTCGGATCCAGGTGCTGCACGTAGGATTCGAGTTGACCGCGGTTCCAGGCCTGGAGACGCCTGGCCTCCGCGGGACAGGGCGCGCTCGATTGCGCACCGCTGGTGGAGGAGGATCGCCGCCAGACGACGCTGGGCCATTGCGGCCGCCAGCGCGTCGCGTCGTTGTGCGGAATCAGATTGATGTTGAGATCGAAGGCGTTGGCCGGAATCGAGTAGCCGGAATTGCCATCGATCGTGTTGACCGTATCGCGCTCCTCGATGCAGCCGTTCCAGATAGCGGAACTGGTCCCCACGCCGCTGCCGGACAAAGCCAATTGCCGTACATCATACGATCCTTGCGTCGTGACATTGCCGTTGAAGTCCTCGGCGTCGCGGTCGCTGGCGTCCACATCGACCGCCACGGGGACAGCGTTGCCGAGCCTGTACTGGCTGGTGTCAAACGTGCGCTGTTCGAACCTGTCGTCCGTATAGGTCCACCGCCGGGTATAGGTGGTCGTGTTGACTGTCCGCGTGCGGCGACAGCTACGCGTATTGCTCGATGTGTCGGGCGCGCCCGCCCATCCCCAATCGACGCCCGCACTATTGTTGTTGCTGAAGCTGGCCGTCCAGGTGTCGGCGGGCGCAGGCCCACCACCGCTGGTCGGACTCGAGCTGAACCCGGAGAAGTTCTGGTTTCTGCCAAACCTGCCGCAATTGTTCCGCGAGATCCCCTGACCGTTGTTGAAGACCTCGATCACCGTCGACTCCGTTGGCGAGTTGGCCACGGGGCTGATCTCGGTGTTGAAGTTCGCGATCCGCGTCTGATAGCTCACGCTGCTCGCGAGATAGTCCGGGTTCACGTCGCGGATCAGGTTGCCGACGTTGACCGTTGTCGAATAGGGCACGACACCGTAGCGGAGCCGGAGGCCGTTCGACTCTAGTTGGGTCTGGACCGGTCGCAGCTCGTCATAGAGCGCCATGACCGCGTCACGCAGCGCAGTAATCTTTTTCTGCGAGTTTGCGGGTGTGTAATTCCCGTTGATATCCCGATCCATCGAGCCCGTGACGTCGAGCACCAACATGATGTCGGTGTTGACGAAGTTGAGCGCGGCATCGCAGGTCGCGTCGAGCGGCAACGTATTGAACCCGAACATCCGCATGATCGTGGTCGGGATCGTAGTGCTCGCGGTGACGCGCACTGTGCCAGAGGAAGGGCGGGAGACGTCGGGCGTGAAGCTCGCCGTGTTGTAGAGCCCCTGCGGGAAGTTGAACGCGAAGAAGCGCCGGGCCTCGTCGCTTACGGTGCTATTCATCGTATCATTCTGCATTACTCGCCGGCCGGCGAGTGCGGCGGCGTCGCAGGCGCTCTGCAGACGCGTCTTCGCCATATAGGCGCGGCTCATATCGACGCCGGAGCCGACCATCGCGGTCAGGGGCAACAGCGCCGCGGCGACGATCGCGAGCGTGTTGCCGCGCGTGTCGCGGGTGAGACTGGCAAGGAAGCCGCGGCGCGTATCGCGGCCGCGGCCAGGCGTGATGGGCATCCGGTTTCCTCCAAGGCCTTTTGAGGCTCTTCGCGAAACCGAATATGCCGCGTTAATCCTAAATCCCGTTCAAGCAGGATGGTTACCGGCGCCTTAGCCACGTTCTCCCCTCTGCGAGGCCGGGTCACTGGGTCAGCCTCAGCGCGCCGATGTTGCTGCCGATCTGGCGGAAACGCTCGATGAGCTGGTCGCGATTGGCCGAGGTCGAGGCCTGGTTGGCGTTGCTCGCGCAATTCTGCATGTCGGAGCTCAAGGTCGTGCCGAACGCGATCACCCAAACCGACGCGCTCATGTTCTTGGCCGCGTTGCAGGCCATGCGGAAGCGCTGCATGTGGCTCTCATACTGGCCGGTGGCCGAGCTACTGCCGGTCACCCGTCTGTCGTTGGTCTCGACGCCGTAGCTCGAATAGACGCTCGAACTCGGCTCGAGCTGGCCGTCGGTCATGAAGATGATGTGTCGGGCCACCGGCATGCCGTTATAGGTGTCGGCGCTGTCGGCGAAGATGCCCGCGCTGGAGATCAGACGCGCGCCCCAGATCATGCCGATGTCGTGATAGGTGTTGCCGGTCGGCTGCAGGCCGTTGATGTAGGATTCCATCGCCGTGCGGGACCATGCCTGCAGGCGCTTCGAAGCGGCCGGGCATGCGGTCGAGCTCATCTGCGAATAGCTGCTGCCGTTCGA
>NZ_JBQTJC010000075.1:0-19464 GCF_052387495.1 Sphingosinicella sp.
GCCGTCGTCATCCTGTGCCTGGAACTGAAGCTGGAAATTGACTTCCGGGTCGTGAAAGCCGGTGATCGCGGAGAAGGGGATGGTGAGCTTGGCCGGCGCCTGGTTGAAGCTCAGGCCGACCTCGAACCCGTCCTCGCGCACCTTCAGGTCCCAGAAGCGGTTCTGGATGACGATCGTCATCTCGTCCGGAAAGCGCTCCGACAGATGCTTCGGGATATCGACGCCCGCCGCCCCGGTCTTGAAGGTGATGTAAAAATGGTGGCCGCCGGGCAGCGCGCCGCTCGCCTCGACCTCGCCAAGCACCCGGCCGACGACCGCGCGCAGCGCCTCCTGGACGATCTCGTCATAGGGAATCAGGCTGTCGGGCGGCTGCTCGGTCATCGCCTCACGACTCGTAGCGCGGCGGGAAAGCGGGTCAAGCGCCGGTTCGAGATCGAGTTCCTCGATCCCGGCGCGCAGGCCTTCGCCTTCACCTTCGGCTGAGCGCGGGCTAAGACGCTTCCGGACAAGCCCGGGAGCGCCGATGGACCCGCTCGTTTCGACCGCATGGCTGGAAGCCGAGCTGGGCGCGCCGGACCTGCGCGTGATCGACGCGACCGCCTTCCTGCCCGGCGACCCGCGCGACGCCCGCGCCGAATATGAGGCGGCGCACATCCCGGGCGCGGTGCGGTTCGACATCGAGGAGATCGCCGACACGGAGAGCCCGCTGCCGCATATGCTGCCGGGCGCGCACAAGTTCGCGAGCAGGATGCAGTCGCTGGGACTGGGCGACGGCAACCGCTTCGTCGTCTACGACAATTCGCCGCTGCACACCTCGGCGAGGGTGTGGTGGATGCTGAAGGTTTTCGGCGTGCATTTCGCCGCGATCCTGGACGGCGGGATGCCGAAATGGATGGCGGAGGGGCGGCCATTCGAGATCGGCCGCGACCTTCACCGCCACGGCCATTTCACTGCGGCGCTCGATCGTGAAGGGGTCGCCGACAAGGGCTTCGTCCTCGGCCTGATCGGCCAGGGCACGCACGAGATTGTCGATGCCCGCCCCGCGTCGCGCTTCGCCGGCGAGGGAGGCGAGCCGCGGCCCGGGCTCGCCTCCGGCCACATTCCCGGCGCGAAGAGCCTGCCGCAGACCGAATTCTTCAACGCCGACAATACATGGAAAAGCCGCGAGGAGCTGCGCGCGCTGTTCGAGAGGGCGGGCGTCGATTTCGGCAAACCGATGGTGACGAGCTGCGGCTCGGGTGTGACCGCGGCGGTGCCGCTCTTCGCCGCGTATCTGCTCCGCAAGCATGATGTGCGGCTCTACGACGGGAGCTGGAGCGAATGGGGCGCCGATCCGGACCTCCCCAAGGCGGTGGGCGCGTGAAGGATCTGAAGCCCGGGACCCGGTTGGTCGAGGCCGGGCGGCGCAAGGCATGGCGCGGCAATCTGGTCAACACGCCGGTCCATCGCGGCTCGACCATCCTGTTCGACAGCGTCGCCGAGCTGAACGCCGCCAAGCCCCGCTTCGGCCAGGCCTATTACGGCCTGCACGGCACGCCGAACCATTGGGCACTGGCCGAGGCGATGACAGAGCTCGAGCCGGGGGCGGGCGGGACGATGCTCTATTCCTCCGGGCTCGCCGCGGTCACCGCCGCGTTGCTCTCGGTCCTTTCGGTTGGCGACGAGCTGCTGGTGACGGACAATGTCTACGGCCCCAGCCGCCGTTTCTGCGACGGATTGCTGGCGCGCTACGGCGTCGCGACGCGCTATTACGATCCGCTGGTCGGCGCGGGCATCGCCGACCTGATCGGCGAGCGCACCCGCGCGATCCTGCTCGAAAGTCCCGGCTCGCTGACCATGGAGATTCAGGACGTGCCGGCGATCTGCGCCGCGGCGCGGGCGCGGGGCGTCGCGACCCTGCTCGACAACACCTGGGCGACGCCACTCTTCTTTCCAGCGCTGGCGACCGGGATCGACATCACCGTCCTCGCCGCGACCAAATATGTCGGCGGCCATGCCGACCTCCTGCTCGGCACTGCGACCGCCACGCCGGACTATTATCCGGCGCTGGAGCGGGCCAGCTGGGACCTCGGCCATACAGTCAGCCCTGACGACGCGTGGCTGGCGCTGCGCGGGCTGCGGACGATGGAGACGCGGCTGAAGCAGCACGAGGCGAGCGCGCTGAAGGTCGCGCGCTGGCTTAAGGACCAGCCGCAAGTGGCGCGCGTGCTCCACCCCGCCCTGCCAGATTGTCCCGGCCACGAATTCTGGCGGCGCGACTTCAAGGGGTCGTCGGGCCTCTTCTCCTTCGTCCTAAACGACGGCGGCGAGGCGGAGCGGGCGCGGCTGATCGACGCGCTGGAACTGTTCGGCATCGGCTACAGCTGGGGCGGCTATGAGAGCCTCGCCGTGCCGGTCGATCCGCCCAGGACGGCGACGCGGCCCGAGTGGGACGGCTCGCTCGTCCGCCTCCATATCGGCCTCGAGCATCCCGACGATCTGATCGCGGACCTCGCGAACGGGCTCGCCCGTTACGGAAAGGACGCATGAACAGGCTCGCGACCGACCTCGGCCTCGATCTCCCCGCCGCGCCGGATCTGGCGATGGCGGGGATTGCCGGCGCGGTCGCGGTCGGCGCCGGCCTCGTCGCTTGGGTCGCCGGGCGCTGGCTCGGGCCGCTGCTCGCCGATTTCTGGGAGCGGCGGGCGGGGGTGCGTACCGAGGGCATCGGTCAGCGGATGTGCGCGCTGGTGCGCTATCTCACCGCCTGGCTGGCGCTGACCCTGGCGCTCAACGTCTGGCCCTGGCCGCCGCTCGCGGCGCTGCTGCTCGGCCTCATCGCCGCATCCTCGGTGGCGCTGCTGATCGCGAACGTGGTCCGCGGGCTGGAGCTGGCGCGCTGGATCGCCTTCTCGCTCGCGCTCGTCGTCTTTATCGCCGTGCTGGCGGACGCGATCGGCGGTCTCACCCAAGTCACCCGATTGCTTGACAGCGCCGGCTTCGCGATCGGCAGCCGCCGCGTCAGCCTGCTCTCGGTGATCCAGATCGGGGTCGCGCTGCTCGCCCTCTATGCGGGCGTCAAGCTCGCCAACCGTCTCGTCGGTCACACGCTAAAGAGCGCGGGCGGGCTCGACCCCACCCAGCAGCTGCTCGCCCAGAAGCTCGCCGCGATTGTGATCATCGCGATCGCTTTCTTTATCGGCATCGATCTGGCCGGGATCGACCTCACCGCGCTCGCCGTCTTCTCGGGCGCCCTCGGGCTCGCGGTCGGCTTCGGGCTGCAGAAGACGGTCGGCAATCTCTTCGCCGGTATCATTCTGCTAATGGACCGCTCGATCAAGCCGGGCGACGTGATCGTCGTCGGCGAGACGTTCGGCCACGTCACCAAGATCGGCGTGCGCGCGGTCTCGGTGATCACCCGCGACGGCAAGGAGCACCTGATCCCGAACGAGGATCTGATGACCCGCGAGGTCGAGAACTGGTCCTATTCGAGCCGCGACGTGCGCGTGCACATTCCGGTCGGCATCTCCTACGAATGCGACATCGTGCTGGCGCAGAAGCTGATGGTGGAGGCGGCGGGCGCCTCGAAGCGGGTCCTCCCCAGCCCGAAGCCGACCGTGTGGCTGCGCGGCTATGGCGACAGCTCGGTCGATCACGAGATCCTGGTCTGGATCCGCGATCCCGAGGCCGGCGTCGGCAACGTCCAGTCGGAAATCCTCACCCGGCTCTGGCATTTGTTCAAGGAGAACGGGATCGAGATCCCCTTCCCGCAGCGCGACATTCACGTGAAGAGCCTGCCCGCGGCCCCGTCTAACGAAGCAGCGCCGCCAGCTCGCTGAGCGTGCGATCGAGCGCGTCGGCCAGCCGTCCGGCGGCGGCGAGCGGCGTCTTGCCCTCGGCGGCGAGCAGTGCCTCGACTCCGGCGGCGGCCCAGGCGGCGCTTTCCGCGGCGAGCGCGTCGAAGCGGCGCTGGGCGATCGGCGGCGCGCGGTCGTATGCCTCGCTGGTCCGCGCCGCCTCGTCGAGCGCGGCGTCCTGAGCCGCCGGCGCGCGGCGCGCGATCCGCTCGACCAGCCGCTTCAATTCGTGGAGCTGCGCGACCTGGCGGCCCGGATCGGCGCCGGACGATGCGGCGGAAGGTGTCGCCTGATGCGTCATGACGGGCCGAGACTAGGCCGGGGCGCCTAACGAAGCGCTAACGCGGATTGCCTGTCGCCCGGCATTCAGGCAGGCGGCGCTAGGAGACCATGATGATCCGCGCGACCACCCTAGCCCTCGCCATCCTCACCGCCGCGCCTGCGCTGGCGCAGGAGGAGGCTCCCGTCGAGGAGGCGCCGCTGCGGGAAGGCCCGGGGGCCATCGATCCTTCGCTGAACATCGATCTGATGAGCGACTTCCGCTTTCGCGGCGTCTCGCGTTCGGACGAGGATCCATCGGGGCGCGTCGGCCTCACCGTCTATCACGAGAGCGGACTCTATGCCGGCACTCGCGCCACGACCCTCCGCGGCATCGACCCCTATCGCGGCCGCGACCTGGGCGACCTCCAGACCGACCTCTTCCTTGGCTATTCGCGCCAGCTCGGCGGCGGCTTCTCGATGGACGGCGGCCTGCTCTACTCCGTCTTCGCCGGGGACGGGCGGGGCGCCGACGATTATGTCGAGCCCTATGCCTCGCTCTCCTATCTGATCGGCCCGGCGACGTTCACCGCCGGCGCCCATTATGCGCCCGATCAGGACGCGCTGGGCGGCGGCGACATGCTCTATCTCTACAGTCGGGTCGACGTCACCGTGCCGTTCCGCCCCTGGGCGTTCAGCGCCGAGCTGGGACGGCAGGATTCCACCGCATTCGGCGATTATTGGAACTGGTCGCTGGGCGTGACCCACCATCTTCAGCTCGAAGGCGTGCCGGTCAACGAGATCGGCCTGCGCTATGTGGATACGGACCTGCCGAGCGGGCCCGGGCGCGATGCCGGGCTGGTCGTGACGGTCAATATCGGCTTTTAGAGCAAACCCGTCACCCCGGCGAAGGCCGGGGTCTCAGGGAGTTTCACGCGACATCTTGTCCCGAGATCCCGGCCTTCGCCGGGATGACGGGTCAGAGCGGGATGACGGTTATTGCGGGGTGGAAACCGAGGCTTCCTGGCCGTCGCCTTGAGGGAGCTGAACGATGGTCTGAACGAGCGCGCCGCGGTTGACGACCGTGGTCTGCGGGTCGCCGGCGACCGAGCGGGCGCCGAGCACGGCTTCGTTCGCGCCCGCGACCTGGAGCAGGTTACGCTCGACCGTGGAGCGCGCCTGCGGTCCGCCGAACAGGGCCTGAAGGGCCTGGGCACGGCTGTCCGTCCCCGGATCGGCCTCGCCCGCGCGCGGCGGGGTCAAGGCATAATCGGGCGGCACGATCAGCTGCGGGTTGCGCGCGACCATGAATTCGTCGGGACGGGCGCGGTTGAACGGCCCGCCTCCGACGCAGCCGGCGAGCAGGGCGGCGGCCGAAGCGGCCAGGACGAGACGGGTGAAACGCATGACTCAGGATTCCTTCTTCTTGTCCTTGCCATCGCGCATCAGGAGCGCGCGGACAAGCAAAAGCAGCACCCCGATGGTAATCGCCGCGTCGCCGACATTGAAGACCAAAAAAGGCCGCCATTCGCCGAAATGCAGGTCCGCGAAGTCAACGACATAGCCCAAACGCGCGCGATCGAGGATGTTGCCGAGCGCGCCGCCGAGGACGAGCGCGAGCGCCACCGAATCGTCGCGGCGCTTCTCCTTCCACATCCACACGGCGACGAAGGTGGCGATCGCCGCGGTCATCCCGACCAGCAGCCAGCGGCCCAATTCGCTCCCAGCCGAGAGCAGGCCGAGCGAGACGCCGCGATTCTCGACCCAGCGCAGATCGAAGAAAGGCAGGATCTCGATCGTGTCGACCTGGCGCAGCTGGAGCGGATAGGTCACCACCCATTTCGTCGCCTGATCGAAAACGAAGATCAGGAAGGCGATGACGAAGGCGGCGGAGCGGTTGCTCTTCAGCCGCAGGCTTGCCGGCGCGGCGGTCACGTCAGCCATTCACCACTCCCTCGCAGCGCGCGCAGAGGCCGCCATCTTCGGCGACCTCCGGCAGATGCCGCCAGCAGCGACCGCATTTGAGATTGTCCGTGCGCGTCACCTCGATCCCCTCGCCCTGCCCGGGCACGATTTCGGACACGATGTAGATTTCCGCAAGCTCGGCGAGGCTCTCCTCGGTCAGGTCGAGTGCCAGATCGGGATAGAGGATCTTGGCCTCGAGGCTGGAGCCGATCGCCTTTTCACGCCGCAAAGGCTCGATCGCCTCGGTGACGCGCTCGCGCGTGGCGCGGATCAGCGCCCAGCGATTGGCGAGCTCGTCCTCGCGCCAGCCCGCGTCGATTTCGGGCCATTCGAGGAGGTGGACGGTGTCGGCGTCCGGATAGCGGGTACCCCAGACCTCCTCCGTCGTGAACACCAGCACCGGCGTGGTCCAGCGGACCATGGCGTGGAAGAGGAGGTCGAGCACGGTGCGGCAGGCGCGGCGCTTCGGGCTCGCCGACGCGTCGCAATAGAGGCTGTCCTTGCGGATATCGAAGAAGAAGGCCGAGAGATCGTCATTGGCGAAATCGGTGATCAGCCGGACATAGGCGTTGAAATCGAAGCCGTTGACGGCCTGCTTGAGCTTCGCGTCCATCTCGGCAAGCAAATGGAGCACGTAGCGCTCCAGCTCCGGCATCTCGCGCGCGTCCGTCACCCGCTCCGCGTCCGAGAAGCCGTCGAGCGCGCCGAGCAGGTAGCGGAAGGTGTTGCGCAGCTTGCGATACTGATCGGCGACGCCCTGCAGGATCTCGCGGCCGATGCGGTGATCCTCGGTGAAATCGACCGAGAGCGCCCAGAGCCGGATGATGTCGGCGCCGAACTCCTCCATCACCTTGAGCGGATCGACCGTGTTGCCGAGCGATTTCGACATCTTCTTGCCCGCGGCATCCATCGTGAAGCCGTGGGTCAGCACCGCGTCATAGGGCGCCCGGCCGCGCGTGCCGCAGCTTTCGAGCAGCGACGACTGGAACCAGCCGCGATGCTGGTCCGAGCCCTCCAGATAGAGGCTGGCGGGCCATTGAAGGTCGGGCCAGCGCCCGCTCTCCAGCGTGAAGAAGAGGGTGCAGCCCGAATCGAACCAGACATAGAGAATGACGGAGACGCGCTCGTAATCCTCTGACGCATAGGCGGACCCGAGGAAATCCTGCGCCGCTTCGTCGGTCCAGGCGTCGACGCCCTTCTCCCCGACCGCAGCGACGATGCGGGCGTTGACCTCGGGATCGACCAGATACTGGCCGGTCTCACGATTCACGAAGAGCGTGATCGGAACCCCCCAGGCGCGCTGGCGGGAGAGCACCCAATCGGGGCGTCCTTCGACCATCGAGCCGATCCGGTTGCGGCCCTTCTCCGGCACGAAGCGGGTGTCGGCGATGGCCTGCATCGCCGCCTCGCGCAGCGTCGGCGAGGCGCACCGGCCCTCGTCGGCCGGATCCATCGCGCCGCCTTCATTCTCCCAGCGGCGCTCCGCCGGCGTCTTCGCGGGCAGGTGGGTCAGCACCCGGTCCATCGGCACGAACCATTGCGGGGTGCAGCGGAAGATCACCTTGGCCTTGGAGCGCCATGAGTGCGGGTAGGAGTGCTTGAAGTCAGCGCTCGCCGCGAGCAGGGCGCTGGCATCCCGCAGATCCGAGCAGATCGGCCCATCCGGGGCGTTGAACTTGGGGTTGATCACCGACATGCGGCGCTCGTCGGCGCCGCCGAGCCAGAGCCAGTCGTCGCGATAGCGGCCGTCGCCCTCGACCGCGAAGACCGGGCCGATACCGTGCGCCTTGCACAGCTCGAAATCGTCCTCGCCATGGTCCGGCGCCATATGGACGAGGCCCGTGCCCTGATCGGTGGTGACAAACTCCCCGGGAAGGAACGGCCGCGGCGCGGCGTAGAAGCCGCCGAGACGGTGCATCGGATGGCGGGCGACCGCCCCCGCCAACTCATGACCGCTGATCAAGGTAGGTGCATCGCCCGCGACGATACCGGTGCGTCGTTCAAACTCCGGGAGCAATGCTTCGGCCACGAGATAGGCGCGAGCTACGCCGCCTTCCCATGACAAAGCATAGGTGACCTCGGGATTGTAGGCGATCGCCTGATTGACAGGAATCGTCCAAGGCGTGGTGGTCCACACAGCAACTTCCACGAACGGATCGCGTCCAGGGAGATCAGGATACTCCGCCTTGAACGTCTCAGCGATGCGCCGAAGCTCTGTGGCAGCCTGCTGAATGGCGGGGCAATTGGGCGCCTCCACGATCTCGAAGCCGACGTCGATCTGGGTGGACGTGATGTCCTCATATTCGATCTCTGCCTCGGCGAGCGCGGTCTTCTCGACCGGGGACCACATCACCGGCTTGGCGCCGCGATAGAGCTGGCCGCTCTCCGCGAACCTGATCAGCTCGGCGACGATCACTGCCTCGGCCTCGGGCGCCATGGTGAGATAGGGATTGTCCCAATCGCCGATCACGCCGAGACGCTTGAACTGCTCGCGCTGCACCTCGACCCATTTCGCCGCATAGTCGCGGCATTCGCGGCGGAACTCGGCGGGCGGAACCTCGTCCTTGCTCTTCTTGCGCTTGCGGTACTCCTCCTCGATCTTCCACTCGATCGGCAGGCCGTGGCAGTCCCAGCCTGGCACGTAGGGCGCATCCTTGCCCAGCAGGGTCTGGGTGCGCACGACCATGTCCTTCAGCACCTTGTTGAGCGCATGGCCGATATGGATGTCGCCGTTGGCGTAGGGCGGGCCGTCGTGGAGGATGAACTTCTCGCGGCCCGCGCGCGCCTCGCGCAGGCGGCGGTAGAGGCCCATCTCCTCCCAGCGCGCGAGGATGCCCGGCTCCTTGGCGGGAAGGCCGGCCTTCATCGGGAAGTCCGTCTTGGGGAGGAAGACGGTGGAGCGGTAGTCTGGGCGATCGGACATGGAGCGGGGGACTTAGGCGAGGGGTGGGACGGCGGCAAGCCGGGCGCGGGCGGCTTCGGCGTCGCGGCCGATCTGGGCAGTAAGCGCGTCCAGCCCGTCGAAGACCTGCTCGTCGCGCAGGAAGTGGATCAGCGAGACTTCGATCGTCCGGCCGTAAAGATCGCCGTCGAAATCGAAGAAATGGGGCTCGAGCAGCTCCTTTTCGTCGAACATCGGGCGGGTGCCGAGATTGGCGACGCCGTCGAGCACGCTGCCATCCTCCAGCCTCCCGCGCACGGCATAGACGCCGAAGCGCGGGCGCAGGTAATTGCCGAGCGGCAGGTTCGCGGTCGGATAGCCGAGCTCGCGGCCCCTTTTGTCGCCATGCTCGACCACGCCCTCGATCGCGAAGGGGCGGGTGAGCAGGCGCGCGGCGGTCTCGCAATCGCCCTCGCCGAGCGCCTCGCGGATACCGCTGGAGGAGACCGGTTCGTCGCCCTCATAGACCGGCGCGACCGCATCGACCGAGAGCCGGTTGGCCTGGCCGAGCAATTTGAGCACCTGGACGTTGCCGCCCCGGCCCTTGCCGAAGGTGAAATCCTCGCCCGTGACGACGCCCGCGGCGCCGATCCGGCTGGCGAGATGATCGGTGACGAAATCGCGCGCGTCGACCGCGGCGAGCTCGGCGTTGAACCGGAAGACCAGCATCGCGTCCGCTCCGGCGGCGGCGAAGAGCCGCTCGCGCTGATCCAATGTGGTCAGACGGAAGGGCGGCAGGTCCGGCTTGAAATGGCGCACCGGATGCGGATCGAAGGTGGCGACGAGCACCGGGCGCTCTTCGGCGCGGGCGCGCGACACGGCGCGGCCCACCACGGCTTGGTGGCCCTTGTGAAAGCCGTCGAAATTGCCGAGCGCGACGATGCCGCCGCGATAGCGTGCCGGAACCGCCGAGCTCCCGTCCAGGCGCTCCATGGGGCAATGCTATAGAAAGCGGCGGCGGCCGTGCCTAGCCGCCGACGCGCTCCAAGCGGACGAAGCTGAAGGCGGGGTGGCCATTCTCGGCGGGGTGATCCTCGCGGGAGACTTCGCGCCAGGTTGAGGGATCGAATGGCGGGAGCAGCGTGTCGCCTTCGAACGGGGCGTGGATCTCGGTCAGCTCGACCGCGTCGGCATGCGGCTCCAGCAGCCGAAAAATCTCGGCGCCGCCGATCACCGACGCCCCCTCGCCCGCCAGCCCAAGCGCCTCCTCGACGGAACGCGCCACCTCGGCGCCTTCCGCCCGCCACCGGGCAGCTCGGGTGAGGACGACGTGGCGGCGGCCGGGGAGCAGGCCGGGAAGGCTGTCGAAGGTCTTGCGGCCCATGATCATCGCGCCGCCCATCGTGACCCGCCTGAAATGCTTCAGATCGGCGGGGAGGTGCCAGGGCAACCGCCCGTCTTTGCCGATCACGCCATTGTCGGCGCGGGCGACGACGAGGGTGAGATCGGGCGCGGGGGTCATGCGCGCCTTATGGGGAGCGGCGAACCCCATGCCAAGCGAAGCGGCGCGGTTGACCGGGCTTCAGCGCGGCGGCTAGGGGCCACGCTTTCCCGACAGGAGCGCTTTGAATGACCGACCCCCGCCTCGACGTGTTGTGCATCGGCAATGCGATCGTCGACATCATCGCCGATTGCGACGACGCCTTCCTCGAGCGCGAGGGCCTCAGCAAGGGCATGATGCGGCTGATCGACGCCGACGAGGCGACCCGGCTCTACGACCATATGGGCCCGGCGCGCGAGGTGAGCGGCGGCTCGGCGGGCAACACGGCGGCGGGAATCGCGGCCTTGGGGGGCAAGGCGGGCTTCATCGGTCAGGTCGCGCCCGATCAGCTCGGCGAATTCTACCGCCACGACCTCACCTAGACCGGGGTCGAGTTCACCACGCCCGCGCGGGATTTCGGCGTGCCGACGGCGCGCTCGATGGTGCTGGTGACGCCCGACGCGCACCGGACGATGAACACCTTCCTCGGCGCCGCCCAGCTCCTTCCCGTCGCCGCGCTCGACGAGGCACAGATCCGCGACAGCGCGGTTCTCTATCTGGAGGGCTATCTCTGGGACCCGGAGACGCCGCGCTACGCGATGGTGCGGGCGATCGAGGTGGCGCGCGCGGCCGGGCGCAAGATCGCCTTCACTCTCTCCGACACCTTCTGCATCGACCGCCACCGCGACGGCTTCAACCAGCTGATCGACACCGGCCGCATCGACATCCTCTTCGCCAACGAGGCGGAGATCATGATGCTGACCGGGGCGCTCAACTTCGACCTCGCGGTCGAGGCGGTGCGGGGCAAGGTCGAGACCCTCGTCGTGACCCGCAGCGAGCAGGGCGCGATCGCGAAGCAAGGCGGTGAGCGCGCGGAGGTGGCGGCGGAGCCGGTGGGCAAGGTGATCGACACGACAGGCGCCGGCGATCTCTTCGCCGCCGGCTTCCTGTTCGGGCAGACCCAGGGGCGGAGTCTGGAGGAGTCGCTACGCATCGGCGCGATCGCCGCGGCCGAGGTGATCTCCCACTACGGCGCTCGGCCCGAGGCGGATTTGAAGGCGCTGGTGGCCGAACGGCTGGGCTGAGGGGCACACGCGTCGCCCCGGCGGAGGCCGGGGCCTCAGGGCGATTCATGCGATATTCCGTCCCGAGATCCCGGCCTTCGCCGGGATGACGGGTTAGTCGGGCGGCGGGGGCGTCGCCGGATTGGGCACGTCCACGTCCGGCTGGGGCGGGTTGATCTCGGGCGGCGCTTCGCTGGGCTGCGGCGGCTGCGTGGGCTCGGGCGGCCGGGCCGGATCGGGCGGATGGGTTTCGGGCGGGGGTTCGGTGGCCATGCGCGTCAAACGCGCCGCGCCCGGCCCGGTTTCGCGTCCCCGGTCGTCAGCCGTGACGCTTTCAGTCCGCCGCCGGGGCTCCGCCGGGCGCCGCTTCCTCCACGAGTTCCGATGGTGCCTCACGGCCATGATCGGGGCCCGCGCAGCGCTGGCCGCGCGCAAGCGCGAAGACCACGCCCGAGAGCGCCATCAGCGCGATGATATTGGGCAGCGCCATGGCGGCGTTGGAAATGTCGCCCAGCCGCCAGATCAGCTCCAGCGGCGCGAATGAGCCGATGAAGATCACCGCGCACCACAGGACGCGCCAGATCATGTGGAGCACCTTCTCGCCGCCCAAGGTCGCACCGGGAACCTGGTCGTAGAGATAGGTGATCGCCCGCTCGCCATAATAGCTCCAGGTAAGCAGGGTGGTGAAGACGAACAGCAGCAGCGCCACCGAGGCGATCAGGGTGCCGAGCGGAATGCCGGCGATCTGGAACGGAAAGGCGGCGGCGAATGCTCCCGAGGTCATCGCGAAGCCGTTCAGGTCCGACTGCCAGGCGTGCTCGACGGCCACAGTCGCGCCGCCGACGGTGGCGGTGAAGTCGCCCGTGACGGTGAGCATGACGAGCGCCGTCATCGTGCAGATGACGATCGTATCGATGAAGGTGCCCATCATCGCGAAGCGGCCCTGGGCGGCGGGATCGTTGGTCTGAGCGACGGCATGGGCGATGGGGGTGGAGCCCTGGCCCGCCTCGTTCGAGAACAGGCCGCGCGCGACGCCGGCGCGGATCGCCATGATGATCGCCGCGCCGAGGAAGCCGCCGGTCGCCGACTGGGCGTTGAACGCGCCGCCGAAGATGCGGCCGAACGTCTCCGGCAGATCGCCGAAATTGAGGATGAGCGCGATGATCGCCATGACGATATAGGCGATCGCCATGACCGGCACGATGCGTTCGGCGACCGCGCCGATCGACTTGATGCCGCCGATGATGACGACGAAGACGGCGACGGCCGCGATGAGCCCTCCGTACATTTCGTCGAGCCCGGTCAGCTCGTTGACCGAATCGCCGAAGCTGTTGGCCTGGATGCCGTTGCCGGTGACCAAGGCCGAGACCAGGGTGCCGAGGCAAAACAGGATCGCCAGCCACTTCCATTTCGGGCCGAGCCCGTAAGTGATGTAGGCCATCGGTCCGCCACGGTAGACGCCTTCCTTGGTGCGCTCGCGATAGCGGATCGCGAGCGCGCCTTCGCCGAAGGCGAGCGCCATGCCGAAGAGGGCGGTGATCCACATCCAGAAGATCGCGCCGGGTCCGCCCAGAGTGATCGCGGTGGCGACGCCGGCCAGATTGCCGGTGCCGACCTGGCCTGACAAAGCCGTCGAAAGCGCGGCGAACGGAGAGATTTCCCCGGCGCCCTTGTCGCCCGATTTTTTGAACAGGCTAGCGAAGGCGCTGCCAAGTTTCCAGATCGGATAGAAGCGCAGTCCGATCATGAAATAGAGGCCCGCGCCGAGCAGGATCACGACCATCGGCGGCAGCAGGAGCACCTCCTCGCCGTTCCACGTGCCGCCCCAGATGAAATCCGAGACGTTGGTGATGTGGTCGATCAGTCCGGGCGCCTGTTCGGCCGCCGCCTGGTCCGCTTGCGCTGCCGCCATGATCTGCTCCCGCTAGTCTTGTGCGTGTCTCAAAGCCCCGGCGGCCGGCGCGGCGGATCGAGCGGATCGCGCTCGTCGACGCCGGGGATCGACGGCTCGATGTCGTGGATTTCCGGCTCGTGCACCTCGATCAGGCCACGGCCGAGGTGGCTCTTGCGGTAGCCGTAGGCGAAGTAGATCACGAGACCGATCCCGCCCCACAGCGGCAGCCCGATCAGCGCCTCCGTCGGTAGGTTGAGGAACAGGAATACGCAGCCGACGATGGTCAGCGGCGCGACCAGCCACAGCGCCGGCACGCGGAACGGACGCGTCCGCCCGGGATCGCGGCGGCGCAGCATCCAAACCGCGATCGCCACCATCATGAACGCGTACAGCGTCCCCGCATTGGCGATGTCGGCGAGCTGGCCGACAGGGAACAGCGCCGCGAGGAAGGCAATCACGCAGCCGGTGATCATGGTGACGATGTGCGGCGTCTTCCACTTCGGGTGAACCGTCGCGAGCCTCTCCGGGAGGAGGCCGTCGCGCCCCATGACGAAGCATATCCGAGTCAGCCCGAAGATCAGGATCAGGATGACAGATGGGAGCGCGATGAAAGCGGCATAGCCGAGCATGTTGCCGATCGTGCCGAAGCCGATCGTGCGAAGGACGTGGGCCAGCGGCTCTCCCGAGCAGACCAGGGTCTCGGCATTCGCGGGCAGCGCGCATTGGCGGGCGAGCTCGGGCGACCCGGTGCCGAGCGGAGCGCCGCCGGAGCCCGTGATCGGGTCGCCGCCGATCGCGCCGATGGCGCCGGCCGTGACCAGCATGTAGAAGATCGTGCAGATGGCGAGACTGCCGATCAGGCCGATCGGCACGTTGCGCTGCGGGTTCTTGGTTTCCTCGGCCGCGGTCGAAACCGCGTCGAAGCCGATATAGGCGAAGAACATCGTCGCCGCCGCGCCGAGCACGCCGACGCCCGAGCCAAAGCCGCCAAAAACGCCGCCGGGCATGAACGGGCTGAAATTGTCGCCCTCGATCGCCGGAATCGTCAGCACGACGAAGACGGTGAGCGCGGTCACCTTGATCGCGACCAGCACCGCGTTGACCCGCGCGCTCTCGTTGGTGCCGATGACGAGCAAGGCGGTGACGAGCAGGGCGATCAGCGCCGCGGGAAGGTTGATGAGTCCGCCCGGCGCGCCGCCGAAGATGAGAGGGCCGGTCCTGAGCCAGGCCGGCAAGTCTATGCCCAGCGACGCCTCGAGCACCGAGTTCGTAAAATAGTTCGACCAGCCGACCGACACCGCCGAGGCGCCGACAGCATATTCGAGGAGCAGTGCCCAACCGACCGTCCAGGCGAGGAGCTCGCCCTGCACAGCGTAGCTGTAGGTATAGGCCGAGCCGGAAACCGGCACCATCGAGGCGACTTCCGCATAGCAGAGCGCGGCGACGACGCAGACCGCGCCGGCGATGATGAAGCTGATCATCAGCGCGGGGCCCGCCTTTTGGGCGCCGACCGAGGTCAGCACGAAAATGCCGGTGCCGATGATGCAGCCGACGCCGAACAGGGTCAGCTGAAGCGCGCCCAGCGAGCGGTGGAGCCCCTTCTTTTCGGCGCTGGCGAGGATGGCGTCGAGAGGCTTTACGCGCCCGAAAATCATGGTCTTTTTCCCCTGAACCTTGCGGGCGTGACGCCGCTGCCTTTTTGTTTGGCGCGGAGCCTAGCCGCTAATTCGTTCGGGGCAAGCCTCTATCGGCACAGGTCATCGCGCCAGCATCGGCCCCAGCGGCTTGCCGCCGAAAACATGGACGTGGAGATGCGGCACTTCCTGGCCCGAATCCGCCCCGACATTGGCGAGCAGGCGGTAGCCGGGCGGGACCAGCCCCTTGTCCCGCGCCACCTTGCCGACCGCGCGGACGAAGCCGGCGATCTCCGCGTCCGAGGCGCGTTCGGAGAAATCGTCCCACGAGACGTAGGGTCCCCTCGGGATCACCAAGACATGGGTCGGCGCCGCCGGGCGGATATCGTTGAAGGCGAGCGCGTAATCGTCCTCATAGACCGTCTCGCTCGGCAGCTCGCCGCGCAGGATGCGGGCGAAGATATTGCTTTCGTCATAAGGTTGAGTGGCGTCGATCGGCATCAGCGACTCTCCTAGCGCGCCCGGATGAACTCGCGGACGTCGCGGCTCAGCGCGACGCGGTCGTCGTCGCGGACGTACATCATGTGGCCCGAGCCGTAATAGCGATAGTGGATGCGGTCCTGCGGGATGCCGGTGCGCGAAAGCGAATATTCGGCGGCGAAGAAGGGCGTGGCGAAATCGTAATAGCCCTGGCCGACGAAGATGCGGAGGCCGCTATTCTCCCGGAGCGCGCGGCCGATATAGGGCGCGACGTTCAGATAGGCGTCGCTGTCGCGCCCTTGCCCCAGCCGCCAGTCCCAGGGCTGGACCGAGCCGATCGTCACATAGGAGCGGTCGGTGCGGAAGCCCAAAGTGTCGCGCAGGTGCTGGTTGACCGCGGCGGTGTAGCCCGCGTCGATGCCGAAGAAGCTCGGATCGTTGTCCGGCTCCTCGCCGGCATTGTCATAGTCGCGCCCGGTATAGCGCGAATCGAGCCGGCCGATGGTGAGGCCGCGATCGCGGAGCAGCTCCTTGTAGAAGCGCGACGGCGTGACGCGCAGGTCCGCCTGCTCGAGATATTGCTCGGAAAGGCCGGTGAAGCGGGCGAGCTCGCGGCGGACGTTGGCGCGCTCCTCCGCGCCGAGCGCCTGGCCCTGGAGCAGGGCATGGGCATAGGGCCCGATCGCGAAGCGGCGCGCCTCCTCGACGAAGGCCTCGACCGACGGCGCCGTCGCCTTGCCGTGATAGAGCGCGGTCGCCGCCATCGAGGGCAGATTGAGGACATGGGTCATCTCGTTGCCCGGCGTATCCGCCCCGGCGCCGAAATCGAGCACGGTCGAGATCAGGATGACGCCGTTCAGCGCGACGTCGTTATAGGCGCCCTCGAGCTGGTTGAGCACGGCGGCCGAACGGGTCGTGCCGTAGCTCTCGCCGCCGAGATATTTGGGCGAGTTCCAGCGGCCGTTCTCGTTGAGCCAGAGGCGGATGAACTGGGCGATCGACTGCGCATCCTGGGTGACGCCCCAGAAATCGCGCGGATTGGTCTCGCCGAGCGCATGGGAAAAGCCGGTGCCGACCGGATCGATGAAGACGAGATCGGTGACGTCGAGCAAAGAATCGGGATTGTCGACGATCGGGTAAGGCGGCGCGCCGTCGTCGGTGCCGTCGGAGGGGATGGCGACGCGGCGCGGGCCGAAGGCGCCCATGTGCAGCCAGACCGAGCCCGAGCCGGGACCGCCGTTGAACAGGAAGGTGACCGGGCGGTTGGGATCGCGCGGCTCGCGGACGTAGGAGACGGAGAAGATCGCGGCGCGCGCCGTGCCGTCCTCGGCGCGCAGGAAGGTCTCGCGCGCGGTCGCGGTGTAGCTGATCCGCTGGCCGCCGAAGGTGCCGGTATGGCGGGTGACCGAGACGTTGGGCGCGCGGTCGGCGGGCGGGCCCTTGCGCTCGGACTTCTCGGCGGCGGGCTGGGCGCCGACGGTCCCGGCGAGGCCGGTGGCGAGGGCAAGGGCGCAAAGGGCGATCAGGCTGCGCTTGAACAAGTGAACTTCCCCGGATCTGGTCAGGGCGGCAGCTATTGCATCAGCGCGGCACTGCTTCAAGCACGCCCAACCGGGCGAGCGTGTCGAGATATTCGGCGACCTCCTCGATGGGCGCGTCGCCGACGCTGGCGGCGAGATCGTCGCGAATCTCGCCGACGCTGCGCCGCCCGTCGACCAGGTTCAGCGCCTCGTAGGGCAGGCTCGGCCCCCAGCCATAATCCTCGCGCGCCAGCAGCCGCGGCCGGGACAGGCCCGCGCGGGCGAGCCGGTCGTCGAACCAGCTATAGCCGAAGCCGTTCATCGGGCCTTGGTTGAGGATGCGGCGGTAGACGGGGCCTACGGGAGTCCTCTCTGAAGGGGCGTCCGCGCTTGATCCGGCCTCCGAAAGCCCAAACCGCGCGACCGAGCGCATAATCTCCGCGTTCCTCGCGCGAAGATGTCGCAGCGCATTGCCGATCGGAGAGGTCCCGCTCGCGTCGTCCGGCAAGGAACGGAATCGCTGCATTGTTTCGCCGCCCCGTCGCGTCGCAGCCACGACGAACACCTCGGTGAGTTCTCGGCGTGCGGCGTCGGTCAGATTTGCCAGAAAATAGCCCGAAGCCGCCGCGATGAAGATGGCGCGGCGCAGCTTGGTGGGATCGAGATTGTCCGGCACGTCGCGCTGGGTGTGGATGTAGCGGTCGGGCCAGTCGGCGATGTAGATCACCGGGATCCGCCAGCTGCCCTCCGCCCAGACCTGGTGGTCGCTGCCCATCGAGAAGCCGCCGACCTCCGCCTGCAGCGCGCGGCGGCCGCCGTCGGGATCGACGAGCGGCATGAAGGCCTCGCCGGTGCTCGCATAGGCGAGCGACTGCGCGTTCACATAATCGGCGAAGGCGAAGCCGACGTCGGAGACGAAGCTCGGCAGGCTCGGCGGCGAGCCGTGGACGCGCAGGATCGAGCCGGTGGTCTCGGTGTCGCCGCCGATCATGTCGAGATGGATGGTGGCGAGCGTCCGCCGCGCGAATTCGGGGCGGGCGTTCAAGAGCGCGATTGTGCCCTCGATCTCCGGCGGCCAGATGAAGCGGATCGTCCGGTCCGGGCGCGGCAGCCGGCCGTCGCGGATCAGGCGGCTGAGGCTGCGCGCCACTTCGAGGATGCCGGCGCAGCCCGAGGCGTTGTCGTTGGCGCCGGGCGAGGGATGATCGAGGTGGCAGGAATAGACGATCTCCCGGTCGCGCCGCCGCCCGGGGATGATCCCGGTCGGGATGAGGTAGGCGCTTGGGGAGCGGCCCGCGTCGACCTCGGCGCGGAGGCGCACAGTCTCGCCCCGAGCCAGCCGCGCTTGCCAGCTCCTCGCCCGGCCGGGCGAGACCATGAAGGCGAAGGTGGGATGATCGCCGAACGTGTCGAGATGGCCCCAGCGGACCAGGCTCTCATCCTCGCCCCACCAGGCGGTGCGCTGGTTCTGCGCCCAGGAGACGATTCCCGCCGCGCCGAAGCGGCCGACGGCAAGGTCCGCCACCGCCTCGGGCTGCGAGGAAGTGAGGACGAGGCGGCCGCGTATCTCCCGGCCCGCATAGTCGCCCTCGCTCGTGCCCGCGCCGATATCGACCAGCGCGGCCTCGGCGCGGCCCGAGACGCTGTCCTGCGCGAGGCTGATCGGCTGCTCGGCCCAGGAGGCGATCCGCTCGGAGCCCTCCCAGAGCTCGGCGAAGCGGGCGTTCCAGCCGGGGCGCGAGCGCTGGGTGCCGTAGAAGATGCGGCCGTCGGCGGGCAGCGAGATGATCTCGACGCCTTCGAGGCCGTAGTCGGTGAGGCGGTCCCGGATCGCCTCGGCGGCGGCGCGATAGCCCTCCGAGCCGCGCATCCGGTGGTGCAGCGAGAGCGCGCGCACCGTGCGCAGCGCCGCGCCGCCCGAGACCTCGGCGCCGATCGCCTCGCCTTGCGCGGGCGGGAGCAAGGGCGGATGCTGCGACGGCCGGACCTGCGCCGCCGCGGCTGTGGCGAGGACCAACAGCAAGGCGGCGGCGGCGCGGATCAATGCTCGCTCCGGCGGAGCGCGCGCTTCAAATAGAATTCGCTGTAATAGGCCGAGGCGAAGGCCGCCGCCGGGGTCGCCACCAGGGCACCGAGCAGGCCGAAGGCGAGCGCGAAGGCGAGCGTGAAGAAGATGATCGCGACCGGGTGGATCGCCATCGTCGCGCCGCGGATCTTGGGCGCGACGATGCTGCCCAATATCTCGTTCGAGACGATGTAGAAGACGACGATCCAGAGCGCCGCCATCGGCCCCTGGCCGAGCGCGAGGATGACCGGCGGGAAGGCCATGATGTAGCCGCCGATGCGCGGGATGAAATCGGCGAAGAAAGCGAGCGCCGCCCAGACCAAAGCG
>NZ_JBQTJC010000076.1:0-2470 GCF_052387495.1 Sphingosinicella sp.
TCGGGCTGCACGCCCTGCGGGGTCAGCGAGAAGCCTGGCAGCGCATCCGATTGCGAGGTCGCCGGGCCGGCGAAGGACGGCGCGGGCTCGGTCCCGAAACGCCGCGGCGGCGGGGGCTCGGGCACGGGCTGGAAACGCTGGACGGGCGGCGAGGAGACCGGAACGTTGCGCGGCGGGCTCGCCTCGGCGACCTCGACCCGCTCGCGCGGCGGCGGCGCGCTGGGGCCCGGCACGCGCGGCGCCGGCCGGATGACGCGGGGACGCTCGGAACTGTCGTTGAGCACAGTGCGGCGGCGCCCGACCGCGGCACGATCGAGCGGCGAGACGGCGCCGGGGCGACGACGCTCGGCGTCCGTATCGCGCTCCGCCTGCCTCTCGCGCGTCGGCACGGAACGGCCGCCCTGCGCGAGCGCGAGCGCGCCGGGATCGGCGCTGGTATCGGCATTGCCGGCATATTGGACGCGGCCGTCGGCGGGGAAATGGCCGAGATGGACGGCGCGCGCCTTCTGCGCCGGGCTGAGGCCCGAGAGGCGGGCGAGGAACGGCGCCATCGCCTGCGCGGCGCCGGGGGGCATCACCCCCTGTGCGGTGCGGTTCGCGCCGGCGGCGTCGCCGGTCAAGGCGAGGACGAAAGCCTGGGTGCGCCAGGCGGCGCGGTCATTGTTTCTGAGCTGGCCCTCGATCATGCGGAGCGCCGCCTCACGCTGGCCGCTGATCGCGAGTGACAGCGCCATCCGGCGGCGGACCTCGGGCTCGTCGCGCCGCCGCAGCACCAGCGCATAATCGCGCTGCGCCCGCGCCGGATCGCCCATCATGTCGTAGGCGAGGCCGCGGTCGCCGGCGATCTCCACTTCCGGCGCCCCGAAGCCCAGCGCCTCCTGGAACAGGGTGAGTGCCGCCTCGGGCTGGCCGAGCTGCGCCATCGCCGCGGCCATGCCGGCACGGACCCGCGCGTCGCGCGGCGAGGCCTCCTCGGCGCGCGAGAAGAAGGTGAGCGCCGCCTGCGCGTCGCCCATCGCGAGCGCGGCCCGCCCGGCATCGATCAGCACGGAGGCGCTGCCCGGATTTTCGCCGACCCGGTTGAGATTGCGCCTGAGCTCCTCGCTCGCGCCGTTGTCGAGCGGCTGCACGACCGCGCCCGGCGGCAGGTTCGCCCGCCGCCGCCCGCTCTCGTCGTCCTGCGCATAAGCAGGGAGCGCCATCATGGTCCCGGACGCCAGCAGCAACAGGGTCCAGACCCATGACTGGCGGCGCACCCCCCGCCTCAATGATGAAGTCATGCCATCCCTAAGACAGGGCGCCGCCTGTACCGGCAATGACCGACGCGCGGACTCTGCGGCCAATCGGTGCGCGGCGGCGACGAACGCCGCCTCGCATCCGGCCGGGCAGATAGCCTATTGGTTGTTCTGGCGGTTCAGGAAGCGGGGGATGTCGAGCGGGTCGCGGCCGCCGCGCAGGCGCGGGCCGGTCTCCTCCTTTTCGTCGACCTGCGCCTTCGCGGCGCCGCGGGCGATGTTGGACATCCGCTCGAACAGGGTGCCGCCGGCCGGCTTGGCGGCGGGCTCGGGGGGCGGTGCCTCCTCTTCCTCCCGCGCGAGCCAGGTGCGGCGGCCGCCGGCCTGGGCTTCCTCATCCTCCGTGGCCGTCGGCGGAATATCGTCGTCGACCAGATCGACGCTGTCGAGCAGCAGCTCGTCAGCCTCCTCCTCGGTCGGCTGGTCGAGGGTCAGTTCGGCGGCGGCCTCGGCGGCTTCCTCAAAGCCCTCGGGCGGCGTCAGCGTGATCGGCTCGGGAATCGCGACCGGCGCGGGCTCGTAAGCCGGAGCTTGCGCCTCGGCGACCGGCTCGGGAGCCGGCTCCGCCGCCGCCTCGCTCTGCTGGCGCGCGCCCGGGAAGGCGAAGACCTTGGCCTGGAGCGGCGGCGCCTGAGTCGCTTCCTCGACGTCGATGCCGGTGGCGACGACCGAGACGCGGAGCTTGCCGTCGAGATCGTTGTTGAAGGCCGAGCCCCAGATGATGTTGGCGTCGGGATCGACCAGCTCCTTGATGTGATTGGCGGCCTCGTCGACCTCCATCAGGCGCATGTCCTCGCCGCCGGTGATCGAGATGATCACGCCCTTGGCGCCCTTCATGCTGACGCCGTCGAGCAGCGGGTTGGCGATCGCCTTCTCCGCCGCCTCGATCGCGCGATTGTCGCCGCCGGCCTCGCCGGTGCCCATCATCGCCTTGCCCATCTCGCTCATCACCGAGCGGACATCGGCGAAATCGAGGTTGATCAGGCCGGGCCTGACCATCAGGTCGGTGATCCCGCGCACGCCCTGCTGCAGCACCTCGTCCGCCATCATGAACGCCTCCTTGAAGGTGGTGTTCGGATTGGCGATGCGGAACAGATTCTGGTTAGGAATGACGATCAATGTGTCGACATGCTGCTGCAGCTCGTCGATCCCCGCCTCGGCCGAGCGGGCGCGGC
>NZ_JBQTJC010000077.1:0-3190 GCF_052387495.1 Sphingosinicella sp.
GCAGGAGGCGATCGCGGCGGTCGCGACGATCCCGATGGTCGACGAGGTCACCAATTACGTCGTCGCTTTGGTCCGCGCCACGCGCGAGGCGCCCGACCTGGAGGGCGGCGCCTCTCCCCGCGCCGCCGCGATGCTCGCCGGCGCGGCGCGGGCGCGGGCGGCGCTCGACGGACGCAATTACGTCATCCCCGACGATGTGAAGGCGCTGGCACCGCCCCTGCTGCGCCATCGCCTGCTGCTCTCGGCGGCGGCCGAGATCGAGGGGCGGCCGATCGAGGACGTCGTCGGGCGGCTCGTCGACGAGGTGGAGGCGCCGCGTTGATCTATCCGACCCGTCTTACCGTCCTGTGCAGCGCGGCGGTCGCTCCGATCGCCTTGATCGTCGGCATTTTCGCGCCGGCCTTCTGGACGGCGGGACTGGCCTTGCTCGTGCTGCTGCTCGCGCTCTTCATGGTCGACGCGCTCACGTCGGTGAGCCTCGGCGACGTCGCGGTGACCTGCGAGGGCCCGCGTGCCGTCGGCGTCGGCGAGAGCTTCGCGGTCACCGCGCGCGCCCGCTTTCTCCACCGCGCGCCGCGCGCCGCGCAATTCGCGCTCGGCGTCTCGGGGCCGGTCGCCGCGCCCTTCGGCTATCGCGCGCAAGCGGAGATGGAGCCGGGCAGAGCCGCCGCGGCGATCATCCTCAAGGCGGAGCGGCGCGGCACCGCGCGGCTCGAAAATATCTGGATTCGCTGGACCGGCCTGATGGGCCTCGCCTGGAAGCAGCGCCAGCTCGGCCTCGACCAGGCGGTGCTGATCACCCCCGACATCCGCCAGGTTCGCGAGAAGGCGATGCAGCTTCACAATCGCGACGCCATGCACGGCATGGTCGCGCAGCTGCAGATCGGCGAGGGCGCCGAGTTCGAATCGCTCGCCGATTATCGCCAGGGGCTGGACCGGCGCGCGATCGACTGGAAGCAATCGGCCCGCCACACCCATCTCATCGCCAAGGAATATCGCACCGAGCGCAACAACAATATCGTCATGGCGCTCGATGCCGGGCGGGCGATGTGCGAACCGCTCGGGGACGTGCCGCGGGTCGACCGGGCGGTCTCGGCGGCTCTGCTCACCGCCTTCATCGCGCTGAAGGACGGCGACCGGGTCGGCGTCTTCGCGTTCGATTCGCGGCCGCGCGCGTCGAGCGCGCCGATTTCGGGCCAGCGCCCCTTCACCATGCTGCAGCGGGTGACGGCGGGCATCGACTATTCCGACCATGAGACCAATTACACGCTGGCGCTCGCGACCCTCGCCGGGACGCTGAAGCGCCGCTCGCTGATCGTCGTCTTCACCGAGTTCGCCGATACGATCAGCGCCGAACTGATGCTGAGCGCGGTCGGCACCCTGCTCCAGCGCCACCTCGTCCTCTTCGTCGTGCTGCGCGACGAAGAGCTGGAAGGCTTCATCGGAGCCGAACCGAACGATCCGGAGGACATCAGCCGGGCAGTCACCGCCGCCTCGCTGCTGCGCGAACGGCGGCTGGTGCTGACCAGGCTGCGCCATCTTGGCGTCCATGTCGTCGAGGCCGCGGCCGACGAGGCGGGCCCGGCCCTGGTCAACGCCTATCTCGATCTCAAGCGGAGGAATTTGCTGTGAGCAGCCGGCCGGGCGATACGCGGCGGTTCCGCGCCGAGCGCGAGGGCGAGTGGCGACGGCTCGAAGAAATCCTCGTCACCGCCGAATCCTCGTCCATGCGGTCGCTTTCCGACGATGATCTGCTCGCTCTGCCGATCCTCTATCGCGGCGCCCTGTCCTCGCTCTCGGTGGCGCGCGAGACCTCGCTGGATCTCGAGCTCGTCACCTATCTGGAGGGGCTTTGCGCCCGGGCTTACTTCTTCGTCTACGGGGTTCGGACCCGCGCCGGCGAGCGGCTGCGCGCCTTCTTCGCTCACGACTGGCCGGCGGCGGTCCGCGCGGTGTGGAAGGAGACGCTGGCGGCGGCGCTGATCACATTGATCGGGGTGATCTCGGGCTATCTGCTGGTCGGCAACGACCCGAGCTGGTTCCAGAGCTTCGTCCCCGCCGAGCTGGCCGGCGGGCGGGACTTCGAGGCCTCGCCCGAGTCGCTGCGGCGCACGCTCTACCATGACGAGGGCGCGAGCGGCCTCACCGTCTTCGCGACCTATTTGTTCACCCACAACAGCCAGGTCTGCATGTTCTCCTTCGCATTGGGCTTCGCCTTCGGCATCCCGACCGCGATGCTGATCGTCTACAACGGCGCGATGCTCGGCGCCTTCCTCGCGCTCTTCGCCTCGCAAGGGCTGGGGTTCGAGCTGGGCGGCTGGCTGATGATTCACGGCACAACCGAATTCTTCGCAATCATCCTCGCCGGCGCGGCGGGCCTCAAGATCGGCTGGGCAGTGGTCTTCCCGGGCGAGGAATCGCGCCTCATCGCGGCGGTCGCGGCTGGGCGCACCGCCGCGCTCGTGATGGGTGGCGTGATCGTGATGCTGCTCGCCGCGGGCCTGCTCGAAGGCTTCGGGCGGCAGCTCATCACCGACGATCTCGCCCGCTACGCGATCGGGCTGAGCGCGCTCCTCCTCTGGCTCGCCTATTTCTATCTGCCGCGGAGCGAGCACCATGGCTGAGTTCGCCGCCGTCAACCGCGAGGCGCTGGCCGGCCGCCGCCGCAGCCTGGTCACGCCCGAAGGGGTCGATCTCAGCCTGACCCTGTCGGAGATGGGCCCCCGGGTCGGCGCCTTCCTGCTCGACTGGATCATTATCTCGGTCAGCCTGGTCGTCCTGATGCTGGCCTGCGGCATCATCTTCGCCAGCCTCGGCACCCAGATCGGCGGCGAGATCGCGGTGACGATCTGGCTGCTCGGCCTTTTTCTCTTCCGCAATTTCTACTTCATCCTCCTCGAAATGGGTCCGCGCGCGGCGACCTTCGGCAAGCGCGCAGCGGGCCTGCGCGTCGTCGCGCGCAGCGGCGACCGGCTGACCGCCGACCGCGTGATCGCGCGCAACATGTTGAGAGAAATAGAGATTTATCTCCCGCTCACCTTCCTCATCTACAACGCCGCGGAAGGCGACGGCAGCGGGCTGGCGGCGCTCGCCGGGCTGATCTGGGCCTCGCTCTTCCTCTTCTTCCCTTGGTTCAACAAAGACCGCCTGAGAGTGGGCGACCTGCTCGCCGGCACCTGGGTGATCCGCG
>NZ_JBQTJC010000078.1:0-5872 GCF_052387495.1 Sphingosinicella sp.
GGTCTGCGTCGAGGAAGGCTGGCCGGGCTGCTCGATCGCATCCGAACTGATGGCGATCGCGATGGAGGAGGGCTTCGACGATCTCGACGCCCCGGTGCTGCGGGTGGCGAACGAGGACGTGCCGTTGCCTTATGCCGCCAACCTCGAGAAGCTCGCTTTGATCAGGGCCGAGGACGTCGTCGCCGCCGCCAAGAAGGTTTGCTACCGGTAATCGTCGCCCCGGCGAAGGCCGGGGCCTCAGGGAGACGCGCCGTGTCCTCTCGGCCTGAGATCCCGGCCTTCGCCGGGATGACGTGATGGATCCCGACCGCCGCCTCGCTCTAGCCTACGTTCCGGCACTGACGCGCCCGGCGCTGGAGGCTTTGTGGCGTCTTGACGTCACTTTGGGGGCGGTGCTCGCCACGGGCCGCGAGCCGATGGTGACCCGGATCCGGCTCGCCTGGTGGCGCGAGGCGCTGGAGCGGCTCGATCGCGAGCCGCCTCCGCCCGAACCGACGCTCGAAGGCGCGGCGCGGCACCTGCTGCCCCGCGGCATCATCGGCGCGGAGCTGTCGGAGATGATCGTCGGCTGGGAGGCGATCGCCGATCCGGGTCGGCTGCCGCGCGAGGCGCTCGATACCTATGCCGAGGCGCGGGGCGCCACGCTTTTCCGTCTGTCCGACCAGTTGTTGGGTGGCGTTGATTTCGACCTCATCGCGGCGGGCGAGCTTTGGGCACTCACCGATCTGGCGCGCCGGAGCGCCGACCCAGCGGACCGCGCCGCCGCCCTGGACTCGGCGCGCCGCCGCCACGGACCCAAAAGCTGGCCGAGGCGGCTGCGGCCACTCGGGATGCTGGCGGTGTTGGCCGACCGCGACCTGAAGCACGCTAGTCTCGAGCCGCAAGGCGCGCCCGGCCGAATGCTGAGGATGCTCAGCCACTGGCTCACCGGGCGTTGACTCGAATCGGATTTACTTTCCTCCGATTTGGCGATTTCATGCGCCTGGACTAGCGTAACCGTCGAAGGGGAGGGGGTATGCTCCGATTCTTTGCGGGGGTCGGCTCGGCGCTGCTGCTGGTGCTGGCCGGCTTCTTCATCTGGCAGGGCATCGCGCAGGACGAGGACGATCCGATTCCCGACGCGCCCGAGGGCGAAGCCGTCGCCGAGGCGTCCGGCGCGCCGCCGCGGCCGCCCAGCGCCGACGAGCGCACCAAGGAGCAGCGCCGTTTCGACCGCGCCGACCGCGACAATGACGGCCGGATCACGCTGGAAGAGCTCCATTATCCCCGCCGCCGCCCGTTCCAGCGGCTCGACACCAATAGCGACGGCCGCCTCTCCTTCGAGGAATGGGCGGTGCGCACCTCGACCAAGTTCGGCGAGGCCGACCGCAACCGCGACCGGGTGCTGACCCGCGAGGAATATGCCACCACGGCGCCAAGGCGGCGGACGCCCGCGCGTAAGGCGAACTGCAACTGCTAGGCGAGCCAGGCGGCCAGGTCGGCGCGGGCGCGGTCGGTGTAGCGCTTCTTGCGGTCGGCCTTCTTGGCGCGCCCTTCGATCGGCGGGAAGAGGCCGAAATTGACGTTCATCGGCTGGTAGCCGTCCGCCTCGGCGCCGCCGGTGATGTGACCGAGCAGGGCACCGAGCGCCGTGGTCGGCGGCGGCAAAGCGAGCGTTTCTCCGCCCAGCTCCGCCGCGGCGAAGCGCCCGGCGAGGAGACCGATCGCTGCACTCTCCACATAGCCCTCGCAGCCCGTGATCTGCCCGGCGAAGCGGACGTTCGGCCGCGCTTTCAGCCGCAGCGTGCCGTCGAGCAGCTGCGGCGAATTGATGAACGTGTTGCGATGAAGCCCGCCGAGCCGGGCGAACTCCGCCTGCTCCAGCCCCGGAATCGTGCGGAACAGCCGAACCTGCTCGCCATGCTTCAGCTTGGTCTGGAAGCCGACCATGTTCCACAAGGTGCCGAGCGCATTGTCCTGGCGGAGCTGGACGACGGCATAGGGCCAGCGCCCGGTCCTGGGATCGTCGAGCCCGACCGGCTTCATAGGGCCGTAGCGCAGCGTGTCCTCGCCGCGCTCGGCCGCGACCTCGATCGGCATGCAGCCCTCGAAATAGGGCGTGTCCTTCTCCCACTCCTTGAATTCGGTCTTCTCGCCGTCGAGCAGCCCCTGCCGGAAAGCGAGATACTGCTCCTTCGTCATCGGGCAGTTGATGTAGTCCTTGGTATCGCCCTTGTCCCAGCGGCTGGCCATCCAGCACACATGCATGTCGATCGAGTCGCGGTGGACGATCGGAGCGATGGCGTCGAAGAAGGCGAGCGCATCCGCGCCGGTCGCGGCGCCGATCGATTCGGCGAGCCGCGCCGCGGTGAGCGGGCCGGTGGCGACGATGGCGAGGCCCTCGGCGGGCAGCGCGTCGACGCGTTCGCGGACGATCTCGATCTTGGGGTGGGCGGCGAGCGTTTCGGTCACCCGCGCCGAGAAACCGTCGCGATCGACGGCGAGCGCCGATCCCGCCGGCACCTTGTGCGCGTCCGCCGCCGCCATGATCAGCGAGCCGAGGGTGCGCATCTCCGCATGGAGCAGCCCCACCGCATTGTGCTCGGCATCGTCGGAGCGGAAGCTGTTCGAGCAGACCAGCTCGGCGAGGCCGTCGGTGTGGTGCGCGGGCGTCATCTCGCCGCCGCCGCGCATTTCGGAGAGGCGGACCCGCACGCCCGCCTCGGCGAGCTGCCATGCCGCCTCGGATCCCGCCAGGCCGCCGCCGATGATATGGACCTTGTTCGTCATCGGGCGGTTGGATAGTCGCTGAAGCGCGAGGGAGGAAGGCCATGCTCGACCATGTTGGCTTCGCGGTGGCGGATGCGGAGCGTTCGCGGGCGTTTTACGAGGCGGCGCTGAAGCCGCTCGGCCTCGGCCTGGTCATGACCGTGCCGGCCGAGGAGAATGGCAGCGGCGGCACCGCGCACGGCTTCGGCACCGAGGGCGACCCCTTCTTCTGGATCGGCGACAACGAGCGGGTGGGCGAGGGGACTCACGTCGCCTTCCGCGCCGAGACGCGCGATCAGGTCGACGCCTTTTACGAAGCCGCACTCGCCGCCGGCGGGCGGGACAATGGCGCGCCGGGGCTGCGTCCGAATTACGGACCGAATTATTATGCCGCCTTCATCCTCGATCCCGACGGCTTGAACATCGAGGCGGTGTGCCACAAGAGCGTCGAGGATGACCGCGAAGCGCATCTTCACCATCGGCTATGAGGGCGCGACTCAGTCGGAGCTGATCGCGGCGCTCAAGCAAGCGGGCGTCGCGCGGGTGATCGACGTACGCGCCGTGCCGCTGTCGCGTAAGCCCGGCTTTTCGAAGAACGTGCTCGCCGCCGGGCTGAAGGAGGCGGGGATCGACTATGTCCACCTGAAAGCGCTCGGCACGCCCCCGGACGGGCGTGAGGCGGCGCGCAAGGGACGGTTCGCCGAGATGGAGCGGATTTACGCCGCCCAGCTCGAAACCCCAGAAGCCGGCGTCGAAGCGGCGCGGATGATCGCGCTCGCGGAAGAGGCGCCCTCGGCCCTGCTCTGCTTCGAACGCGACCCGGCCCACTGCCACCGCACCCCGCTGCGGGAGAGCGTGATCGCCGATTGGAAGGCGGTCGACCTCTACGCCTGAGGCGTGCCTTCGCCGCCGTCCGCCAAATCCTCGCCGATCACGGCGTCGTCGCTCGGAGCGATCTCGGCGGTGCCGTCGCCCAGATCGGCCTCGGCTTCCTCCTCGCTCTCCTCGATCCGCGCGGCGGAGACGACGTGCTCATTCTCGGCCACGTCGAACAGGCGGACGCCGGCGCTGTTGCGGCCGATCACGCGGGTGTCGCCGACGCTCATCCGGATCATCTTCGCCTGGTTCGTCACCAGCATCAGCTGCTCGCCATGGTGGGCCGGGAAGCTCGCCACGACCGGGCCGTTGCGCTCGAGATTGTCGATATTGGTGATGCCCTGGCCGCCGCGGTTGGTGCGGCGATACTCATAGGCGCTGCTGCGCTTGCCGTAGCCGTTGGCGCAGACGGTGAGGATGAACTCCTCGGCCGCCTCGAACTCGGCCATGCGCTCGAGCGTGAGGCCCGGCTCGCGCTCTCCTTCCTTCCAGGGCGCGGCGCGCAAATAGGCATCGCGCTCTTCGGTGGTGGCGTCGAAGCCGCCGAGGATCGAGAGCGAGATGACCTCGTCGCCGCCGATCAGCCTGGCGCCGCGCACGCCGGCGGCAGTGCGGCTCTGAAACTCGCGCACGTCGGTCGCGGCGAAGCGGATCGCCTTGCCGTGGCGGGTGGCGAGCAGGACGTCGTCGTCCTCGGTGAGCAGCTCGACCCCGATCAGCCGGTCGTCCGACCCTTCATCGAAGCGCATCGCGATCTTGCCGTTCGAGGGGACGTTGGTGAAGGCGTCCATCGAGTTGCGCCGGACGGTGCCCTTCGCGGTCGCGAACATGACGTGGAGCTTGCCCCATTCGGCCTCGTCCTCGGGCAAGGGCAGGACGGTCGAGATCGTCTCACCCTCGGCCAAGGGCAGCAGATTGATCATCGGCCGGCCGCGCGCCTGCGGCGCGCCTTCGGGCAGCCGCCAGACCTTCAGGCGATAGACCTTGCCGGCGGTCGAGAAGAACAGGACCGGCGTGTGGGTCGAGGTCACGAAAAGCTTGATGACCGCGTCCTCGTCCTTGGTCGCCATGCCGGCGCGGCCCTTGCCGCCGCGCGCCTGGGTGCGGAAGGTCTCGAGCGGGGTGCGCTTGATGTAGCCGCCATGGGTGACGGTCACGACCATGTCCTCGCGCTCGATCAGATCCTCGTCCTCGATCCCGTCCCAGGCGGGCGCGATCTCGGTGAGGCGGGGCGTCGCATAAGCGGCTTCGATCTCGTCCAGCTCCGTGCGCATCACCGCGTAGAGCTTGATCCGGTCGCCGAGGATTTCGAGCAGAGCGCCGATCGAGGTGGCGAGCTCGCGAAGCTCGCCGGCGATCTCGTCGCGGCCGAGCGCGGTGAGGCGGTGGAGGCGCAGATCGAGGATGGCCCGCACCTGGGTGTCGGAGAGGCGATAGCTGTCGCCCTCGACCTCGGCCTCGATCGCCTCGACGAGACGGATGTAGGGTGCGATTTCGGCGATCGGCCAATCGCGCGCGATCAGGGCGGCGCGCGCCTCGGCCGGCGAGGCGGAGCCGCGGATGATCCGCACCACCTCGTCCATATTGGTGACCGCGATGACGAGGCCGAGCAGCACGTGGGCGCGGTCGCGCGCCTTGGCGAGCTCGAACTTGGCGCGCCGGGTGATCACCTCCTCGCGGAACTTGACGAACGACTCGATGATGTCGCGCAGGTTCAGCGTCTCGGGCCGGCCGCCGCGGATCGCGAGCATGTTGGCCGGGAAGGAGGATTGCGCCGGGGTGTGCCGCCAGAGCTGGTTGAGCACGACGTCGGGGGTGGCGTCGCGCTTCAGATCGATGACGACGCGGACGCCCTCGCGGTTCGATTCGTCGCGGATGTCGGCGACGCCCTCGATGCGCTTGTCCTTGGCGGCCTCGGCGATCTTCTCGACCAGCCCGTTCTTGCCGACCTGGAACGGAATCGCGGTGAGCACGATCGATTGCCGGTCGCCGCGGCCCTCCTCGATCACGTGGCGGGCGCGCATGATGATCGAGCCGCGCCCGGTCTGATAGGCGGATCGGGCGCCCGCGAGGCCGAGGATCAGCGGCCCGGTCGGGAAATCGGGCGCCGGGACATGCTCCATCAGACCTTCGACGGTGATCGCGGGATCGTCCATATAGGCTTTGCAGGCGGCGATCACCTCGCCCAGATTGTGCGGCGGGATGTTGGTCGCCATGCCGACCGCGATGCCGCCGGCGCCGTTGACCA
>NZ_JBQTJC010000079.1:0-7881 GCF_052387495.1 Sphingosinicella sp.
TCGCCAATGTCGAGGACGAGTTCGACATCTTGATCACGATGAACATGCAGGCCGAGATCGAGACGGTCGGCCAGCTCGTCGACGCGATCGAGACGCTCAGGAACGACGCGTCGCCGCGCCTATGAGCGACCTTTTCGCCAAGTTCGACCCGCTGATCGCGGAGCGTCAGGCGCTGCTCGATACCGGCGTCAAGGACCCCTTCGCGCTGGTGATGGAGAAGGTGCTCTCGCCGACCCGCGCGATCTGCAACGGCAGGGAGACCATCCTTCTCGGCACCTACAATTATATGGGGATGACGTTCGACGACGATGTCATCGCCGCCGGCCACAAGGCGCTCGACGAGTTCGGCTCGGGCACGACCGGCAGCCGCGTCCTCAACGGCACCTATGTCGGTCACAAGGCGTGCGAGGAGGCGCTCAAGGACTTTTACGCCATGGACCATGCCATGGTCTTTTCGACCGGCTATCAGGCCAATCTCGGCATCATCTCCACCATCGCCGGCAAGGACGATTATATCGTCCTCGACATCGACAGCCACGCCTCGATCTACGACGGCTGCGCGATGGGCCAGGCGCAGATCGTGCCCTTCCGCCACAACGACGTCTCGGCGCTCGAGAAGCGCCTCGGTCGGATCCCCGAAGGCGCGGGCAAGCTGGTCGTGCTCGAAGGCGTCTATTCGATGCTCGGCGACGTCGCGCCGCTGAAGGAGATGGTCGCGGTTTCGAAGGCCGCGGGCGCGATGGTGCTGGTCGACGAGGCCCATTCGATGGGCTTCATCGGCGAGAATGGTCGTGGCGTCGCCGAGGCGCAGGGCGTGCTCGACGATGTCGATTTCGTGATCGGCACCTTCTCCAAGAGCGTCGGCACGGTCGGCGGCTTCTGCGTCTCGAACCACCCGAAGTTCGAGATCCTGCGGCTGGTCTGCCGCCCCTATGTCTTCACCGCCTCGCTGCCGCCGAGCGTGGTCGCGACCGCCGCGACCTCGATTCGCAAGCTGATGCACGGCTCGAACAAGCGGGCGCACCTCTGGGAAAATTCGAAGCGGTTGCATGCGGGCCTGAAGGCGCTCGGGTTCCGGCTCGGCACGGAGGAGCCGCAATCGGCGATCATCGCGGTGATCATGCCCGATTTGGAGCGCGGCGCCGCGATGTGGGAGGCGCTGCTGGGCGAGGGCCTCTACGTCAACCTCGCCCGCCCTCCCGCCACGCCCGCCGGCATGACCCTGCTGCGCTGCTCGCTCTGCGCCGAGCATAGCGATGCCGTGGTGGGCGCAATCCTCGGGATGTTCGAGAATGCGGGCAAAGCCACAGGGGTCATCTGACCGTCGGAGCGCGCGGTGGTTAACTGCGACCAAATGCGCCGTTCGCGGCGACGAGTGAATTGGTTACGGAGCCGTTCGCCTTTCCATGAGCGCGCGCTTCGCCTAGGTTCGCACATCATGGCGGAGGAGGCGGCCGACCGCGCCGACGAGGGCCCGCCGCCCTCGCGGAGCGCGCTTTGGGTGAGCGCGGGCGCGCTCGCGGCGACGCTCGCGCTCATCTTCCTGATCGTCATGGTCGCCCTGACCAACCGCGGACGCGATCAGGCGATCGGCTATGAGCGGCGCAGCTACGAGGTGGTCGTGCTGACCCGGACGATCGACGCCAGCATCGCCCGCGCCGAGGCGGCGCTCGGCCGCTACGTGCTCGACGAGCGGCGCGAGACGGGCACCGATTATTACAATCAATGGCGCGGCGCCGGCTATCAGATCACGCAGCTGCGCCGCCTGCTCGGCCCGGACCCCGAGCAGGAGCGGCGTCTCGCCGCGCTCGAGGCCTTGTTCGCGCGGCGCGGCGCGGAGTTGGCCCCGGCCGCGGCGGCTGCCCAGCGCGGCGAGGGCACGGGCGGGCTCGGCCTGCTTTACCAGGCCGCCTCGTCGCCGACGCTCCCAGCCCTGCGCGCCCAGCTTCAGGAGATCGCGCAGGTCGAGCGGACCAATCTCAACCGCCGGATGGCCGCGACCCAGGTCTTCGTCCAGCGCGCGGATGCCTATACCGAATGGCTCGGCTGGCTGGCCATCCTGATCGCCCTCGGCGCGGTCGGCCTCGCCATCCTCGCCTGGCGCGCCTTCCTCGAGGGCGTCCGCGCCCGCCGCGAGGCGGATGCCGAGGCCTATCGCGCGGTCGGTCTCGAGCAGGCGGTCGAGGCGCGCACAGCGGAGCTCAGCGAGGCGAACGCGCGGCTGAAGGCGGAGATGGCCGAGCGCGCCGCCGCCGAGGCGCAGCTCCGCCAGGTTCAGAAGATGGAGGCGGTCGGCCAGCTCACCGGCGGCATCGCGCACGATTTCAACAATATGCTCGCCGTGGTGGTCGGCGGGCTCGATCTTGCCCGCCGCAAGCTGCACGGCCCGCGCCGCGAGGTCGAGTTCCACCTCGACAATGCGATGGAGGGCGCGACCCGCGCGGCGGCGCTCACCCGCCGCCTGCTCGCCTTCGCCCGCGCCGAGCCGCTGTTGCCCGAAGAGATCGCGCCCGCCCGTTTGGTCGAGGAGATGCTCGAGCTCGCCGACCGCGCCATCGGCGAGCGGATCACGGTCCATACACAGTTCGCGGACGAGCCTTGGCAGGTCTGGGCGGACCGTACCCAGCTCGAGAATGCGATCCTCAACCTCGCCGTCAACGCGCGCGACGCGATGGACGGCAGCGGCGACCTCAATATCGCCGTCGACAATGTCACGCTGGGCGCCACCGAGACCGACGTCCTCGAGCCCGGCGACTATGTCCGCATCCGCGTCACCGACACCGGCAAGGGCATTCCGCCGGAGAATCTCCATCGCGTGTTCGAGCCCTTCTTCACGACCAAGCCGCTCGGCAAGGGCACCGGCCTCGGCCTCTCGCAGATCTTCGCCTTTGCCCGCCCGTCGGAGGGCGACGTCACGATCGAATCCGAGGTCGGCCGCGGCACCAGCGTGGCGATCTACCTGCCCCGGCGCGGCGACGGAGAGGGGCAGGCCGCCGCCCCGGCGCAGTCGCCCGCCGAGCCGGCGCCACTCCGTCCGGCCCGGCGCCGCGTCACCATTCTCGCCGTCGAGGACGATCCGCGCGTCGCCCGCGCCACCGTCGCCTCGCTCGAGGAACTCGGCCATCGCGCCATCGCCTGCGCCAGCGGGGCGGAGGCGCTCGACCTGATCGACCGCAATCCCTCGATCGAGCTGGTCGTCACCGACGTGATGATGCCCGAGATGACCGGCACCGAGCTGGCCGCCGCGATCCGCCGGCGCGGGTTCGCCATGCCGATCCTGTTCGTCACCGGCTATGTCGGCGAGGCGGGCGATGCCGAGGGGCTGGCGGGCGGCGAGCTGCTGCGCAAGCCGTTCACGGTGGCGGCTTTGGCGGAGGCGGTGGAGGCGGCGCTCTCCGGCGAGATCAGCGGATCGCCCCGCGCCGCCACAGACGCGGCAGCAGAGTGAGCGCGCCGAGGATCGGCCAGCGCCGCTGCCACGGCTTGACGACGATTCCGGCGCCAGCGTGCCGGTTGATTTTCCAGGCGATATAATCGACGCCCCCGGCGAAGGTCGTGGTGGCCTTGGCGAGGCGGAGCAGGCTTAGCACCTTTCCCTTGCGGCTCATCCATCGCCAGCGACGCTTCATTTGCGCGGGTGCGGCCATCAGGGAGACCTTGCCATTCGGCCCAACTCCCATGGTCCGGGCGATTTCCGCCAGCACCGCCAGGCCGAAGTGCTCGTAGCGTTCTGGGTCGACATCGACGATTGAGAAGGAACGATCCTCTCGCTCAGCCCTGAGCTCCGCGTCATAGGTGAGCGAAAAGCCCCGCTTCCAGATGTCGAGTACGGATGCGTCGACCGTCTGGTCCATCATTGGCAGCGTGAGTTGAAACATTGTCGGTGCCGCGCGGGCGACTACCGCCGCGACCTTATCGCGCGCCGCTTGGTCCCTGGCCCAGACCAGCCGCGACGGCTGCGCGAAGCGCGCCCAGACTGAGACACTCCCCGCCTCAAGCTCGCTCTCGCGTGCGAAGTCCTCCTCGCTCAGCACGGCATATTTGGCGATCAGCCCCTCATGCTCGAACGGAAAGACGTTCGGCGGGATGAGCCGATTGGCGGCGCGCAGCCATCGCGAGCTATAGGCGTCGCGATAGTCGGAGACGATCAGGTAGAAATCGAGCATGAGCCCGTCGAGCTCGCGCTGCCTCAGACACGAGCCGTAGAAGAGCACAGCCCGCGCCGCACCGGGATATTCGGCCGCGAGCGCCGCCGCCATCGCGGTCACGCGCGGGTCGACCGGCTCGGCCAGCTCCGCGGCGACGATTTCCTGAAGGGCGGGCGCGGTCATCGCCCCGCCCTAGCGCGCCTGCCCGGGCGGCTCCAGCCGCTAGCGCCGCTCGCGATAGGGCACGAACGGGCCCATCCGGACCAGCCGGATGATTCCCGAATAACGGTCGGTCATCCGGACGAGGTCGCCGGCGCATGTGAAGGGCGAGAGGCGCCAGCTGACCAACGTGTCCCGCCGGTCGAGCGCCTCCGGGTTCAGGGGGCGGCTGACGTAAAGCCGGCCGGACGCGCGGAAGACGAAGGCCGTCCGGTTGACGATGCGCACGAGCCGCGCCCGGCGCAGGTTGAGGCAGCGCTCGGGCGGGCCGGCGATCCGCCCCTCGACGAGCCGCGCCAGCTCCGCCTCGCGCGCGTCGGGCTGGGCGGCCGCGGGCGCCGCCAGAAGCATCACCGGCAACAGCAGCAAAAGCGCCGGTCTCATGGCGTTTCTCCTTCGCTATGGAACAACCTGCCAGGAAGCGCCCCGTTCCCCTCAGGGCGCGCTGCGCGGGCGCCTCTCCGCCGCCGCGATATAGGCTTGGATGCGCTCCTCGAGCACGGGGAGCGGGACCGAGCCCAAAGCGAGGATCGCGTCGTGGAAGGTGCGCTGGTCGAAGCGCTCGCCCAGCCGCCGTTCGGCTTCGGCGCGCAGGCGCCGGATGGTGAGCTCGCCGAGCTTGTAGGCGACCGCCTGGCCGGGCCAGGAAATGTAGCGGTCGATCTCGTTGACGATCTCCAGCTCCGACATGGCGGTGTTGTCGCGCAAATAAGCGAGGGCGCGGTCGCGGTCCCAGCCATAGGCGTGGATGCCGGTGTCGATGACAAGCCGGGTCGCGCGCCACATCTCGTAGGTCAGCCGGCCGAAATCCTCATAGGGCGTGCGGTAGATGCCCATGATCGTGCCCAGCCATTCGACATAGAGGCCCCAGCCCTCGCCATAGCCGGAGAAATAGGTCTGCTGGCGGAATTGCGGCCGATTCGGCCCCTCCAGCGCGAGCGCCGCCTGGAAGCTGTGGCCAGGCGTGCATTCGTGGAGGGCCAGAGCCGGGATATTGTAGAGCGGCCGCGCCGGCAAATTGTAAGTGTTGAACATGCAATTCTCGAGCCCGCCCCGGCCGCCGGTGTAGATCGGCGCGATCGCGTCGGGGACGGGCACGATGCCGTGGCGGAAGCGCGGCAGCGTGCCTATCGTCTCGCCGAGCTGGCCGTGCGCGCGCATCACGACATAGGCGGCGACGCCGAGCAATTGCTCGGGCGTCTCGGCGTAGAATTGCGGGTCGGTGCGCAGGAACTGGATGAACTCGGCGAAGCTGCCGGTGAAATTCGCCCGGCGCATCACCTGCTCCATCTCGGCGCGGATGCGGGCGACTTCGCGCAGGCCGGTGTCGTGGATCTCGCGCGGACTGAGGTCGAGGGTCGAGAATTTGCGGATCTGGGCGCGGTAATAAGCCTCGCCGTCGGGCATCTCCGAGGCGCCGAGCGTCGTCCGCGCGCGCGTCATATAGTCGTTGCGGAAGAAGGCGAGCAGGTCACGATAGGCGGGCACCGCCGCCTCGCGCATCGCCGCCAGCCCCTCGGCGCGCAGCCGCGCCTGGTCCTCGGCCGAGATGGTCGCGGGCATGTTGCGGAACGGGGCGTAGAGCGGGTTCGCCTCGCCATCGGCGGCATAAGGCTCGATCGTGCGGTCGCGGCCGGTAAGCGTCACGCGCGGCACGCTGTAGCCGCGCGCGAGGCCGGTCCGCATATTGGCGATATTCTCGGCGAAGTAGCGCGGCACGTCGCGCAGCCGCGCGATGTAGCGGCGATATTCCTCCGCGTTGGCGAAGCCGGATTGCGGCGCGACGCCAGTCCAGAAGAAGCTGTCGGAATTGAACGGCGCCTCGTAGGTCCGCCAGCGCACGTCGCTGATCTGCTCCTCGATCATGGTCCGGAAGACCTGGGCGTTGAGCCGCTCCTCGTCGGAGAGCTCATCGAGCGGGATCGTGTCGAGCTCGGCGAGCGCGCGCTCCCAATAGGCCTGGCGCGCGGCCCATGCCTCGGGCGTGACGCTGGGCAGATGGTCCGCCGCGGCGCCGGGGCCGCGGCCTTCGGTCCGCGCGAACTGCTCGCGCCGCCAGGCCCATTCCGCCTCATAGAGGCGCCGCAGCCGCTGGTCGGCGCTGTCGGGCGAGGTCGCCGCGGGCTGCTGCTGGGCCAATGCCGGCGCGGCCGGCAGCAGAGCGAGGAGGGTGAGCAGGGAGGCGGTGGCGCGAAGCTGGGGCATGTTCGTCCTCAAATTCCGGTGACGGGGTGATTTTGGGCGGCCAGGCTGCGGGCCCGGCTGTAGGCGAAATAGACCGCGAGCCCGATCGCGTTCCAGATCAGGAAGCGCACGAGGGTCAGGCCCGGCAGGCTGACGAGCAGATAAAGGCAGCCGATGATGGTCAGCGTGCCGACGACATGAGGCGCCGGGCAGCGGAACACGCGTGGCAGATCGGGCCGGGTGCGGCGCAGCACCATCATGCAGGCGCCGACTGCGATGAAGGCGGCAAGCGTGCCCGCATTGGCGAGCTCAGCGATCTGGGCGAGGGGGAAGAAACCGGCGACCAGGGCGACCGCGGCGCCGGTGACCGCCGTCATCAGCGCCGGCGTGCCACTGCGCGGCGAAACGCGGCTGAAGGCGCTGGGGAGGAGGCCATCGCGCGCCATGACGAAGAAGATCCGGCTCTGCCCGTACATCATCACCAGAATCACCGAGGGCAAAGCGACGAGCGCGGCGATCGCCACCGCCCAGGCGGCGAAGGGATAATCCAGGGTGCGCAGCACCAGCGCCAGCGGCTCGGTCGAATCGCCGAGCTGCCGGTAGTCGAGCGCCCCGACCGCCGCCAGGGCGACCAGCATGTAGATGAGGGTGCAGACCAGCATCGAGCCGATGATGCCGATCTTGAGATCGCGTCCCGGATTCTTCGCCTCCTCGGCCGAGGTGGCGACCGCATCGAAGCCGTAAAAGGCGAAGAAGACGATCGCCGCCGCCGCCATCACCCCGCGCGTCGTTCCTTCGGCATCGACGCTGCTGCCGAAGCCGTAGGGCATGAACGGGGTGAAATTGGCGCCGTTGAAGGCGGGGAGCGCCAGCGCGACGAAGGCGGCGAGGGCGGTCAGCTTGATGATGACGAGGACGATGTTGAGCGTCGCGCTCTCGCGTGTGCCGGCGATCAGCATGCCCGCCACGGCGAGCGAGACGAGCACGGCCGGAAGGTTGATGAGGCCCGGATTCGGATCGGCGAACGGCCCGGCGAGGAGCGCGGCGGGCAGGGCGATGCCGATCGATTGCAGCCAGCCGACCAGATAGCCGGCCCAGCCGACCGCGACCGCGCTGCAGGCGACCGAATATTCGAGGATCAGGCTCCAGCCGACCACCCAGGCCAAAGTCTCGCCCAGGGTGGAATAGGTATAGGTGTAGGCGCTGCCCGAGGTCGGGATGAGGGTCGCGAGCTCGGCATAAGCGAGCGCGGCGCAGGCGCAGACCGCGCCGGCGATCATGAAGGCGAGGATCACGGCGGGCCCGGCCCGGTCGGCGCCGACCCCGGTCA
>NZ_JBQTJC010000080.1:0-29648 GCF_052387495.1 Sphingosinicella sp.
CTGACGGCGTTGCCGACGGGAATATGTGGGAGTAAGCGTTCCCTCCCACATATTACTCCCACACATTAGCGCGGTTTCAGGCGGCCGGCAACGGCATTAGGTGGGCCTACGCGGTCGGCGTGCCCTATGGCAAATCTAGCCTTTTTTGGGATCATGCGGATTGTGGCGGCAGAGCGCTTGGTGGACAGGGCTGGATTCGAACCAGCGTAGGGGCAACCCCGGCAGATTTACAGTCTGCTGCCTTTAACCACTCGGCCACCTGTCCGTGGGAGCGTTTCCAGATAGGAAGGCGGACCCCTTGGCGAAAGGGGGCGGGCCTGTCAACGCCGCGCCGGGAGCGCTCCGGGGATCGCTTGCCTGCCTCCGCGCCGCCCCTTAAGCCCCGGCGCAAATCTTTTGGAGGTCTCGATGCGTCTCGCTCCCACCGCCTTGCTCGCCTTTGCCCTCGCCGCCACGCCGTCCCCAATTGCCGCGCAGCAGGTCGACCGGGTGACGATCAACCGGATCATCGACGAAGGCTTCAACCGCAGCGAGGTGATGGAGACGGCCGCCTACCTCACCGACCGGATCGGCGGCCGCCTCACCAATTCGCCGCAGATGCGCGCGGCCGAGCTCTGGACGCAGCAGCGGTTTCGGGACTGGGGCCTGTCGAATGTGCGGGCGGAGGGCTTTGAGTTCGGGCGCGGATGGTCGATCAATTCTCATCTGAGCCGGATGACCGCGCCGCGTCCCCTTGTGCTGCGCTCGATCCCGATCGCCTGGACGCCGTCGACCAACGGCCCGATCAGCGCGGGGATCGTCGTCGCGCCGATGACCGAGGTCGACGATTTCGCGCGCTGGCGCGGGCAATTGCGCGGCCGGATCGTGCTGATCAGCCGTCCGATGCCCGGCTCGGAGCCGACCGATCCCGCCTTCCGCCGACTGACCGACGAGGACCTCCGGCAGCGCAATACCTACCAGCAGCCGAACTATTCGCCGCTCGAGATCGAGCGCAATCTCGCACGGGCCGACTTCGCCGAGCGCCTCGACGCCTTCCTCGTTGAGGAGGGGGCGCTCGCATGGGTCCGCATATCCTACCGCGATGGCGGCCTCGTTCACGGCACGGGCTACTTATATCAGGCCGGCCGGACGCCGCGACTGCCGGGCGTCGAGATGGCGGCCGAGGACTATCGCCGCCTCGCCCGGCTGGCGCTGACCGACGCCTCGCCGACGCTCGAGATCTCCAGCGACGTCCGCTTCCACGACGAAGACACGAACGCCTACAACATCCTCGCCGACATTCCTGGCAGCGATCCGCGCGCAGGCTACGTGATGGCCGGCGCCCATCTCGATTCCTGGGTCGCGGCGGACGGCGCGGTCGACAATGCCGCAGGCTCGGCCGTGGTGATGGAGGCGGCGCGCATCCTGAGCCGGCTCGGCGTGCGCCCGCGCCGCACGATCCGCTTCGCGCTGTGGAGCGGCGAGGAGCAGGGCATCCTCGGCTCGCTCGCTTATGTCGAGCGGCATCTCGCCACCCGCCCGCCGGAAACGAACCCGGAGCGCCAGCGGCTGCGCCCGAACCAGACCTGGCGCTATCGCTGGCCGATCACGCCGCTGCCCGGCCATCGCGACCTCGTCGCTTATTTCAACCTGGACAACGGCGCGGGTCGGATACGCGGCATCCATGCCGAGGGCAATGTCGCGGCGGTGCCGATCTTCCAGGATTGGCTGGCCCCGTTCGCGTCAATGGGCGCGACCAATGTCGCGATCCGCTCCACCGGCGGCACCGACCACGTCTACATGCAGTCCGTCGGGATCCCGGGCTATCAGTTCATTCAGGATCCACTCGATTATGGCAGCCGGCTCCACCACACGAGCATCGACACCTACGATCATCTGAGAGCCGAGGACATGCGCCAGGCGGCGGTGATCATGGCGAGCTTCCTGTGGAATGCCGCGAACCGCGACGAACCGCTGCCGCGCATGCCGCTGCCGAACCAGCCGCGACCGAGCGACCCGTTCGAATATCCCGAGGACGATTGATGCGACGCAAGGCCCGGCAGGCGAGCAAGCCCGAGAACCGGCCCCGTTTCTGGGGACGCCACGCCGTCGCGGCGGCGCTCGCCAACCCGGAGCGCGATATCGTGCGCGTCTGGGCGACGCGCGAGGCGGCCGCCCAGTTCGAGATCGGCGGCGGCATTCCGGTCACCTACGCCGACGCCGCCGATCTCGGCCGGCTCGTGCCGCGCGAGGCGCCGCACCAGGGCATCGTCATCGAGGTCGAGCGGCTGGACGACATCCTGCTTGCCGATCTGCTCGACGCGGCCGAGGACGGCCGGCCCCTCCTCGTCCTCGATCAGGTCACCGACCCCCATAATGTCGGCGCCATCCTGCGCTCCGCCGCCGCCTTCGACGCGCTCGGCATCGTCACCCAGGACCGCCACGCGCCCCCGGAATCCGGGGCGCTCGCCAAGGCGGCGTCGGGGGCGCTGGAGACAATGCCGTGGGTCCGCGTCGTCAACCTCGCCCGCGCGCTCGACGAGATGGCCGAGGCCGGCTTCTGGCGGATCGGGCTGACCGGCGAGGCGGAGACGAATCTGGCCGAAGCGCTCGGTCCGCCGCGCGTCGCGCTCGTGCTCGGCGCCGAGGGCGAGGGGATGCGCCAGAATATCGAAGCGCATTGCGACGCGGTGGCAAGGCTGCCGATCAGCTGCCGGATCGAGAGCCTCAACGTTTCCAACGCCGCCGCCATTGCGCTCTACGCGGCAAAAGTCGAAACAGAGGGGAAGTAAGATGACGATCCGGTTCGCGCGCATCCTGTTCGTGCTGGCGGCGCCGATGCTGCTCGCCTCCTGCCTGCTCCCCGGCCGCTTCGCCGCGACGCTCGAGATCGGCGGCGACCGGAGCTTCACCTTCACCTATGTCGGCGAAGCGGTCGTGATCGACCCGAGCTCGGCGGTCCGGGTCAGCTCGGAAGGCAGCGGCGAAGCTGCGCTGAAGACGGACCAACCACAGGAAATGGCCGAAGCCGACCGTCAGCGGGTCATCGCCGCGCTGTCGCGGGAGGTCGGCTTCCACTCCGTCGAATATGTCGGAGAGAACAAGTTCAGGATCGACTACAGCATCAGCGGCCGGCTCGACCGCAGCTTCGCCTTTCCGGTCAACCTGGAGGGGCTGGCCCTGATCCCCTGGCTGGTCGTCGAAGTGCGCGGCGACGGCACGGCGCAGGTCTCGGCGCACGGCTTCGGCGATAGCGACGGCAACGGCAGCAGCCGCAATCCCAATGCCCCGGAACCGAACAGCCATCGCCAGGGGACCTTCACGCTGACAACCGACGCCGAGCTCGTGCAGCACAACAGCGAGCGCCGTGCCGCGCCCGGCGGCCGCAGCAGCCTGATATGGGAGGTGACGCCCGAGCCGCGGCCGGCGCCGTCGGCGCTGGTGCGCTTCGCCGGCTAATCCTCAGGGGCGATCTGCACCCTCAAGCCGTCCAGCTCGGCGGTGAACAGGATCTGGCAGGACAGGCGGCTCGCCTCGGTCTTGTGATCCGAAGTGTCGAGCAGATCGTCCTCGTCCCCCTTGGGCGCGCCGACCTTGCCGATCCACTCGGGATCGACATGGACGTGGCAGGTCGCGCAGGAGCAGCAGCCGCCGCAGAGCGCGAGCAGCTCGTCGAAGCCGTTGTCGCGGATATTCTCCATCACGCTCCAGCCCGCGCGGCCTTCGACGGTCCGCTCCGCGCCGTCGCGGGTGACGATGGTGAGGCTGGGCATCGGGAATCCTTGAACGCAAGAAAAGAGAGTGTCGGGCCGGTCTCCTATGCTAGGCGGCGCGGCGAGATCAAGGAGCGGGGATGGGACTGACGGCGGAGATGTTGAAGGCGTCGCTGGACGCTCTGGGCGAGATCGAGCCGGCGTTCGCCGCCGCCCGGGCGCGGATCGGCGACCCCGAGCCCCGCATCCGCGAACCCGGCTACGAAACGATGCTGCGCGCGATCGTCGGCCAGCAGGTCAGCACCAAGGCCGCCGCCGCCATCCTCGCCCGGGTGGAGGCAGCGGCAGGCGGCATCGACAGTCCGGCGAAGGTCGCGGCGACGAGCGACGAGGCGCTCCGCGCTGCCGGCCTGTCCGGGCAGAAGGTCGCCTATGTGAAGAGCCTCGCCGGGGAGGTGCTGTCCGGCCGGCTCGATTTCGCCAACCTGCCGGCCGACGATGAGGAGGCGATCGAGGCGATGGTGCGGGTGAAGGGCATCGGCCGCTGGAGCGCCGAGGTCTATCTGCTCTTCGCCGAGGGGCGGGGCGACGTCTGGCCGGCGGGCGATCTCGCCGTCCAGATCGAGGTCGGCCGCATCCTCGGCCTCGACGGCCGCCCGACCGAGAAGAAGGTGCGCGAGCTCGCCGAGCCCTGGCGCCCCCATCGCGGCGCCGCCGCGATCTTCGCCTGGCATCACCGCCACATCGTGCCGGTCTGACTCGTAAGAGCGAGATTAGGATGAGCGGATTTTCTTCGGGTGACCGCGTCCTGGCGTAGTGGGATGGCGGCCATTTCTGATTTCCGGGCACGGTGCACAGCGTCGGCGGAGACGGGCGGTCGCGGTCCGCTATGACTACGGAATGAGCAATATCCGACTCGCCAATCAGGTGAGGCCGTTCGACTGGGAGGTGGGCTTCCGGATCGACGCGATCTGGTCGGGCAACGGGCATGGTATGCGGCACGGATCATGGAGCTGGAAGGGGCAGGTCGGCGTGCGTTTCGAGAATGACGGCAGGGATCCCGGCTTCCGCCGGGATGACTCCTGATGGAGAATCCGCAAAACCCCTCTAACTTATTGAGCTGCGGCTCCTAATCGCGGTTGGCGAGCGCCTGTCCCACGGCGCGGACCAGCGCCGTCCCGATCCCGATCGCGTCGAGGCCGCCGGTGCACTGGGCATCGCGGCCGACGGTCGTGCAGCGGCTGGTGTCGATGGCGAGCGCGGCGCGCTGCTCGCCGCCCGCTCCCGCCGCCGCCGGCGCGCTGCCGGGGGCGACCGTCACCGGAACGCGATAGCGGTCTTCGTCGCGGCGGCCGCAGACGACGATCTCCGCATCCGGGCCGGCGGCGGGGCAGGCGGGCCGGATCGTGGCCAGAAGCTCGCGCCGCTGCGCCTCGATGAGGGCGGCGGGATCAGCGGGAGGCGCGCTCTGCGCGAGGGCTGAAGCCGGCAAGGCCAGCAATCCGAATGTGGTGAGTATCCACAAGGGGGCCCCGCTCGACTTTGTCATGGGCCTCGCTTATCCGCCCCTGCAAACGCCCCCGTTTGAACGCGAAGGATGACAGGAAAGATGGTCAAGGCAAGCCACGTTCTCGACCGGCTGCTGGTGCTCGAAATGGTGCGGGTGACCGAGGCGGCGGCGGTCGCGGCCTCCAAGCTGATCGGGCGCGGCGACGAGAAAGCGGCTGATCATGCCGCGGTCGAGGCGATGCGCGCCGCGCTCAACGAGCTTGAGATGGACGGCACCGTCGTGATCGGCGAGGGCGAGCGCGACGAGGCGCCGATGCTCTATATCGGCGAGAAGGTCGGGGCCGCGCAGGGCTCCGGCCCGCAGATCGACATCGCGCTCGATCCGCTCGAAGGCACCACGATTACCGCCAAGGCCGGCCCGAACGCGCTCGCCGTGCTCGCCATCGCCGAGCAGGGCTGCCTGTTGAACGCCCCCGACGTCTATATGGACAAGCTCGCCGTCGGCCCCGGCTATCCGGAAGGCGTGATCGATCTGGCAAAGAGCCCGTCCGAGAACATCCGCGCGATCGCCGCGGCCTCGGGTGTCGGGCCGGACGAGATCATCGCCTGCGTGCTCGATCGGCCGCGCCACGCGGCGCTGATCGCCGAATTGAGATCGCTGGGCTGCGGCATCAACCTCATCCCCGACGGCGACGTCGCGGGCGTGATCGCGGTCACCGATCCGGACACGACGATCGACGTCTATATGGGACAGGGCGGCGCCCCCGAGGGCGTGCTGGCGGCGGCGGCCTTGCGCTGCGTCGGCGGCCAGTTCCAGGGCCGGCTCGTCTTCCGCAACGACGCCGAGAAAGCGCGCGCCGCCAAATGGGGCGTCGAGGATCTCAGCCGCATCTATCATCTCGAGGAGCTGGCCAAGGGCGACGTCATCTTCGCCGCCACCGGCGTCACCGACGGCACTCTGCTCGAAGGCGTGAAGCGCCGGAAGAATTGCGTCACCACCGAAAGCGTCGTGATGCGCGCCTCGACTGGCACGGTACGCTGGGTCAAGGGCGAGCACCGCCGCCCGCCGGGCGAGGGCGCCTGAGGCGCTAGCGGACCGTCACGCCGATCGAGAGGCGGTTGCCGTCGGCCGTTGCGAAATCGAGCGCGGTCGGCTCACCTTCGCGCACGGTTAGCGAGGGCTGGGCGACCAAGGCCCAGCGCGGCTCGGCCGGGCGATAGAGGCTCGAGCGGACCAGAAAGGCCGGCGCGCCGCCCGCGCCCTCGGCGCGGTCGATCCGCACGCGCAGCGAATAATCGCCCGACACCGAGAGGGCGGCGGTGCGCCCGACCTCGAGCCGGATCGTCGGCGCGCCGACCAGGCGACCGTCCTCGTGCAGCGCATATTCGAGCGTGCGCGGCGCCTCGGCGGGCACATCGCCCGCCTGGGCCAGGGCAGCGCCCGGCAGCACAGCAGCGAGCGCAAGCGAGATAAGCCGCATCGGACATCTCCCTGCCGGATTTCCGGCGCGTCCCGGATGCGCCCCCCATCGTAAAGGGAAGGGAAAGAGACGTGGTTAGCGTCGCGACGGCGGATTAGGATTCACCTGGCCCCGCCGATCGCCTAGGCTGCGGCGATGCTTGCCAGCACCTCCTATGTTTGCGGCGTGTCTCGCTCGATCCTGGGGCAGCCTTGGCGCTGGCGCGGGGCAGCGGGGGACGCGGATTTCCAGCCGGACGGGCTGGTCGACCAATTGCTCCTCGCCCGGGGGGTGGCGCGCGAGGAGCTGGAGCACCATCGGACGCCGACCCTGCGCGGCTTCATGCCCGATCCGGCGATCTTCCGCGACATGGAGAAAGCGGCGGCGCGGCTCGCCGACGCGGTCTTGGGCCAGGAGCGCGTCACAATCTTCGGCGATTATGACGTGGACGGGGCGACCTCGGCGGCGTTGCTGATCCGGCTGCTGCGGGATCTTGGACTGGAGGCACAGGCCTATATTCCGGACCGATTGATGGAGGGCTATGGCCCCTCGGGCGAGGCTTTGGTCCGCATCGCCGAGGGTGGCGCCTCGCTCATCGTCACCGTCGATTGCGGCGCGCAGGCGTTCGAAGCGCGGGCACACGCGAAGGCGGCGGGCGTCGACGTGATCGTCTGCGACCACCACAAATGCGCGTCGTCGCTTCCGGTCGGCTTCGCGATCGTCAACCCGAACCGGCTCGACGAGGCGGAGGAGGCCGCGGCGCACGGCCATCTCGCGGCGGTCGGCGTCGCCTTCCTGCTCGGCGCCTCTCTGCTCCGCGTGCTGCGGGGGCGCGGCTTTTTCGCCGGCCGCGAGGAGCCGAAGCTCATCGAACTGCTCGACCTCGTCGCGCTGGGGACCGTGGCGGACGTGGCGCAGCTGAAGGGCCTCAACCGCGCCTTCGTGACGCAGGGGCTGAAAGTAATGGCGGGGCGGCGCAATGTCGGCCTCGCCGCCCTCGCCGACGCGGCGCGGCTAACTCGCGCGCCCGAATGCCGCGACCTCGGCTTTGCATTGGGGCCGCGGATCAACGCCGGCGGCCGAGTCGGCAAATCGGACCTCGGCGTGCGGCTGCTCACCTCCGAGGACCGCGCCGAAGCCGAGGCGATCGCCGCCGAGCTCGACCGGCTGAATGAAGAACGCCGCGCGATCGAGGCGGCGGTGACCGAGGCGGCCGAGGCGCTCTCGGTTGCGCAGGGCAACCGCGCGGTGGCGCTGGTCGCCGCGCCCGGCTGGCACCCGGGCGTGATCGGGATCGTCGCCGGACGGCTCAAGGAAAAGCTCAACAAGCCCGCGATCGTGGTCGCCTTGGGCGAGGACGGGCTCGGCAAGGGCTCGGGCCGCTCGATCTCGGGCGTCGATCTCGGCGCGGCGGTGCTGGCGGCGAAGGACAGCGGCCTGCTGATCGCCGGCGGCGGCCACCCGATGGCGGCGGGGCTGACGGTCGCGGGCGACAAGATCGAGGCGCTCGCTGCCTTCCTCGACGAGCGGCTCGCAGACGACGTGGCGCGGAGCCGCGACGATCGCGCGCTGATGCTCGACGCTTTGGTCGCGCCGGGCGGTGTCTGCCCAGACCTGTGCGACGCGCTCGACGCGGGCGGGCCCTATGGCGCGGGCTGGCCGGCTCCCCGGGTCGCGGCCGGGCCGTTCGGCATCGTCAAGGCGGACGTGGTCGGGAGCGGGCACCTCCGGCTGGTCGCGGCGGGCGCGGACGGGCGGCGGGTCAAGGCGATCGCCTTTCGCATGGCGGAGAGCGCACTGGGCGAGGCCCTGCTCGCGGCGCCGCCGCACCGCCGGCTCTGGCTCGCCGGACGGATCAAGCGCGACGAATATCAGGGCCGCATCTCGGCCGAGCTCCACCTCGACGACGCCGCCTGGGCCGATGCTTGACCGGTTGCGCCCTGCCCCCTAAGTCGCCTCCGCCGGGACGGCCCCATCGTCTAGTGGCCTAGGACGTCGCCCTTTCACGGCGAAAACACGGGTTCGAGTCCCGTTGGGGTCACCAGCCTTCGCTGCCTTGCAGCTTCGGCTGGCGAGCCATCCGCGTCAGCTCAGTTCATCGCGCCGATGATCGCGCCCATTGCGGTGAACTGGAGCGTGAAATAGCCGCCGTTGATCAGCCAGAGGCCGAGCGGGCGGCGCTCGAAGAGATAGTTGACGCCGAGGCTCGCCGCGACCCAGCAGAGGCCGACCGACAGGCCGTAAATCGCGCCATATTCGAGCGGAAGCGTACCGAGGAATAGCGCCAGCACATAAGCGGCGACGAGATTGAGCAGGAAAGCGCCGCCGAAGATCATCGCCATCGAGCCGCCCTTGAGCGTCTCTTCGCTCTGGCCGGTCAGCCGCATCCATGGCCTGGCGAACAGGATCGGCGAGTACCACAGTCCGCCGAGCAGAAAAGCCGAGAGCGCGGCCAGCAGGACGGCGAGATAATTGACTTCGGGCATGGGTCCCTCCCCTTTGTTGATCTCTATTCGGCTGGCACGCGCTCCTGCCGCGCCGCTGCCAGCAGCAGATCGAAATGCTCGCGCAGCACCGCGACGTTGCGGTCGAAGCAGGCCACGTCGCGATAGGTGCGCGCCTGCATGATCGCGCCCTCCATCACGGTCAAAGTGAACTCGGCGAGTCGGCGGCGGTCGAGATCGGCGGGGAGCCGATCTCCCGCCTCGTCTAGGCAGCGCTGGATCGCGTCGGTCCATTGCGCGAAGTTGATCGCGAGCAGCTCGCGGATCCTGAGGTCCGGCTCGTGCAGCTCGAGCGCGAGGCTGCCGATCGGGCAGCCATAGGTGCAGTCGGTGGTGACGAGCTGGGTGCGGTAGCCGTTGAGCAGGGCGAAGATCCGCTCGACCGGATCGTCGACGCCCGACCAGGCGGGCTTCAGCAGCCATTCCTCGATGCCGTCGCGATAGGCTTCGAGCACGGCGGCGAGCACGTCCTGCTTGCCCGGGAAGAAATGGTAGAGGCTGCCCGAATGGACCTGGGTGCGGCTCAAAATGTCCGAGATGGAGGTGGACTGGAATCCCTTCTCCCAGAACAACTCCATCGCGGTCATGACGATGCGCTGGCGGGTGTCGGCGTTCATGACTTGGTTGAATGGTCAATCAAGCCGGATGTCAAGTGGTTTGGCCGGAAGCGGCGGGACGCGAAACCGCGCCCGACCGTGTCAGTGCAGCATGATGGATATCGATTGGAACAGGGCCGAAGGCGAACTCGACAATCAGGGCTGCGCGGTGCTGCCTGGGCTGCTGGACGAAGCGCAGTGCGCCGAACTGCGCGACGCGTGGGACGAACGCGAGCGCTTTCGCAGCGAGGTGGTGATGGCGCGGCACGGCTATGGCCGGGGCGCCTATCGCTATTTCGCCTATCCGCTGCCGGAACCGGTCGCGGGACTGCGCGCGGCGCTCTATCCGCCGCTCGCGGGCATCGCCAATCGCTGGGCGGACATTCTTGGCACGCCGAGCTTCCCAACCGCGCATGAGGTGTTCCTCGCCCACTGCCATGACGCCGGCCAGACACGGCCCACGCCCTTGCTGCTGCGCTACGAGACGGGCGACTGGAATGCGCTCCACCAGGACCTTTATGGCGAGCATGTCTTCCCTTTGCAGGTCGCGATCCTCCTCTCCGCGCCGGGCGAGGATTTCACCGGCGGCGAGCTGGTGCTGGCCGAGCAACGGCCGCGCATGCAGTCGCGCGCCGAGGTGGCGCCGCTGGCCCAAGGCGACGCGGCCGTCTTCCCGGTGCGCGAACGCCCGGTGAAAGGCACGCGCGGTTGGCACAGGCGGGCGATGCGCCATGGCGTCAGCCGCGTCCGCTCGGGCCTTCGCCTCACGCTCGGCATCATCTTCCACGATGCGCGATAAGCCCGACCGGGCTTCCAATGTAGGAAATGTTCTGCTTCGATGCCGCGCGATGCAGCATCGCCGCTTCCCGCGCCGCATGTCGTTTTCGCCTCCGGCGCATCGCGAAAGTTCGGACTTTTTTCTCCCAGGGAAGCCGAAACTTTGAAACTTCCGTTCATCTTCGGCGCGTTTACGATGAACGAGCCGGCGGCATGATCGGGCGGGGCGGGCGATTCGCCACAAGGAGAGGACGATGACAGTGACATCGACGTCGCCGCGCTCCATGATCGCGGCACTTTGGCTGAGCGGCGGGCCGCCTAACGCGCCCGGCCGAATCCGAGCTTCGCCACCTGCGGCCCAAGGACCCCGCGCGAATTCCTCGCGCTTTGGGATGCGCGCGGCGGCAGACCCGGCTAAGAGCGGCGGCGACTCTTTCAGATGGGAGATATCGGGATGGCCCGTTCCGCCTTGCTTTTGACGCTCGTCCTGCTCGCTGGCTGCGCCCGCTCGGAGGATGCCAGTGTGGCGGGCGACCTCAACGACTTGCAGCCGGCGATCGAGCGGAGGCCGCAGCGCGAGGCCGAGAATGAGGAGATCGCGCTCGGCGCCTGGCGCGAGACGCTGCAGGAGGACGTTCCGGCGCTCGAGTTCGGGCCGGAAGGAACGCCGCCCCAGTTCAGCCTGCGCTGCGCGGGGGATCGCGGCCTGCTGCTGCAGCGGCACGGTACGGCGCCGATGGGCGATCTGCCTACGATGCAGGTCGCGGTCGGCCGCGAGGATAGGCGGCTCGCGGTGACCGCGAGCGGCGGCTCGGTGCCGATGCTGCGCGCCGCGGTCGGCCCCGACGACGCGCTCGTCACCGCCTTGCGCGGCGCGGCGACGCCGATCTCGATCCGGATCGGCGACGCACCGCCCTTGCTGCTCCCGCCGGGGCCGGAGATCGCCGCCTTCCTGACCCGCTGCTCGAGCGGCGCGGCGTCGGAAGCGGGGAGCAGCGCCGCCCCGGCCGAGGCGAACGGTGCCGGGCCCGCCACCAACGGCGCGGCGGCGCGGTGAACAATATCATCGTCGCGCGTTGATCGTGCTCAGGATGCGGACGGGTCGTCTCTTTCTTGCTCTCTCGACGCTGGCTCTGGCCGGCTTGGGCGCCTGCGTGCCGCGCGCCGAACCGCCGCCGCCGACGCCGCCTCCCCCCGCGCCCGCTCCGGCCCCGCCGTCGCCCCCTCCCGCGCCGCCGCCCGCCGACTGGAGCGTCGCTCCGCTGAGCCCGGGCGACTGGAGCTATTCCGAGAATGAGGCGAGCTACGGCAACGACTTTGCGTTGCGCTGCGAGGGCGGCCGGGTCGTAGTGGCGCGCCTGGGCGCCGCAAGCGGTCAGCAGCTGACGATCCGGACCAGCTATGGCGAGCGGACCGTGCCCGCCTCGAGCGGCGTTGCGACGCTTGCCGCCTCGGACCCGCTGTTCGATCAGATCGCGTTCAGCCGGGGCCGCTTCCTCGTCCAGGCGGATGGCCTGCCAGCCTTGATCCTTCCCGCCTGGCCGGAGCCGGCGCGGGTGATCGAAGAGTGCCGCGGATAAAGAAAAAGCCGGTCCTCGGGGACCGGCGCGAAGCATGGAATCCTAGCGTCAAAAAAAACGAGTTCAAGTCTTGATCGCCGATTCGCCGCGACTCATACAGGGGGCAAGTCCAACGCAGCGAAAGGAGGTGATCCGATGTCTCATGGTTCAGCAGAGAGGTCGGTGAGGTCCGTTCGGGAGATGGAAGCCTAAGCTTTCCAAGATCTTCCGGGCAGTCGGCTTCCGGCCGCTGACCATGTGAAAAGGCCGCCGGGAACCTTCCCGGCGGCCTTTCGCTTGTTCTGGCACAATGTGACCGGCAGGAGCGCAGCATGACCGACGACCGCAAAGGCCAGGGCGAAGGGCGCCATCCATTGCCGGGCAGCAACGAGGCCCGCAAGGACGAGATTCCCGAGCCGCTGGTCGATGCCAAGGGCATCGGCGACGACAGTGTCGAGGCGGTGCAGGCGACCGACCGGATGGTCGGCCCCGACGGCGAGACTTATGGCGGCGACCCGGGTCGCAGCTCGATCGAGAGGTCGACGACGGCTGAGCCGAGGGAACTGTTTATGGGCTCGCGTGTCTGTTACGGCTAAGGCACGAACTTTCGCATTGAGGAGGGTTTGCAATGGCCAGGAAAGCTTCGTCGAAGGCGTCATCGAGCAAGAGCAGCGGTGGCAACGCCAAGAGCGGAGGCGGCAGCGCCAAGAGCGGCGGGCGCAAGGCCGCCGACGCGATCCCCGACGCGCTCCGCGAAGCCGGGCGCAGGGCGGCCGAGCTCGCGCAGAACCCCGTCGCGCGCAGCCTGCTCGCCGCCGGCCTAGTTACCGCCGCGGCGGCGCTGGCCGCGAACAAATCGGTCCGCGACAGCGCAAAGAAGAGCGCCCGCACCGCCCAGGAGGCGGCGGAAGCCGCCGCCGACGCCGCCGCGGAGAGCGCCAACAAGATCGGCGCGGCGATGATCAACGCCGCCACCGACGCCGTCCGTCGGATGATGACAGGAGTGCAGTCAAGCTCCGCCAGGAGCGGCGCGGCGAAGCCCGCCGCCGCCAAGGCGCCGGCCCGCAAGAAGCCTGCGAAGAAAGCGGCGGCTAAGCCGAAAAAGGCGGCGGCCAAGCCCAAGGCGGCCGCTCCCAAGGCCAAGGCCGCTTCCGCGAAGCCAAAGGCGCCGGCCAAGCGAAAGGCCCCTGCCAGGCGGACCAGCCCCAAGCCCGCGCCTTCGGCGGGCTGACGCGAAAAAGGGGCGGGATGCCGAAGCGTCCCGCCCTCTCTCATTCAGCTAGCGTCGGCTTAGCGGCAGCGGCGGCGATTGCCCCGCTGGATTTCGCGGCCGATCAGCGCGCCTGCGGCGGCGCCGAGGATCGTGCCGGTAGTGCGGTCGCGGCCGCCGTCGATCTCGCGGCCGATCAGGGCGCCGGCGGCGCCGCCGACGATGAGGCCGGTCGTGCCGTTCGAGCGGCGGCAGCGAATGCGGCCCCGGCGGTCGCGCCAGGTCGGCCCGTTATAATAGCCGCTGCGATCGTAATAGCGGCGCTGCGCTTCCGCTTCCGCGGTCGGCAGGGCGAAGGTCACCGGAACGGCGAGAGCCGAGGCGGAAACGGCGAGAATCAGGTTACGCATGATCTGTGCCTCCTTGGGAATGCGGGCTATTGAACGCGCCCCCATGCCGCTTGTTGCATTAACCTAAAACAACATTTGGGTCAGGTCGCCGCAAGGCGGCTGGACGCACGGCCCACCGTGGCCTAGGGGCGGCCCGTCCGCTTTCCCGCGCCCTTGCCTCACAGGAAAACCCAGACTTGGCGAACGTTACCGTGATCGGCGGCCAATGGGGCGACGAGGGCAAGGGCAAAATCGTCGACTGGCTGGCGAGCCGCGCCGACCTCGTCGTCCGCTTCCAGGGCGGCCACAATGCCGGCCACACGCTCGTCGTCGGCGAGCAGACCTACAAGCTGTCTTTGCTCCCCTCCGGCATCGTCCGCGGCAGCCTTTCGGTGATCGGCAATGGCGTCGTGCTCGATCCCTGGGCGCTGAAGGCGGAGGTCGAGACCCTGCGCGCGCAGGGCGTCGCGATCGGCCCGGACACGCTGCAAATCGCCGACATCTGTCCGCTCATCCTCCCCTTCCACCGCGACCTCGATGCGCTGCGCGAGGACGCGTCCGGTGCGGGCAAGATCGGCACCACGCGGCGCGGCATCGGCCCGGCCTATGAAGACAAGGTCGGCCGCCGCGCGATCCGGGTCTGCGACCTCGCCCACCTGGGCTCGCTCGGACCGCAGCTCGATCGCATTTGCGCCCATCACGACGCCCTGCGCGCCGGCTTCGGCAAGCCCGGCATCGACCGCGCGCGGCTCGAACGCGATTTGGGCGAGATCGCCGATTTCGTGCTGCAATTCGCCCGGCCGGTGTGGAAGACGCTGAACGAGGCACGGCTCGCCGGACGGCGTATCCTCTTCGAGGGCGCGCAAGGCGTGCTGCTCGATGTCGACCACGGCACCTATCCCTTCGTCACCTCGTCCAACACGGTAGCGGGGACGGCCGCGAGCGGGACGGGGCTGGGTCCTTCCGCGGCCGGCTTCGTGCTCGGCATCGTCAAGGCTTATACGACCCGGGTCGGCTCCGGCCCCTTCCCCACCGAGCTCGACGACGCGGTCGGCCAGCGACTCGGCGAGCGCGGTCGCGAGTTCGGCACGGTGACGGGGCGGAAGCGCCGCTGCGGCTGGTTCGACGCCGCTCTGGTCCGTCAGTCGATGGCGGTCTCCGGCGTCACGGGAATCGCGCTCACCAAGCTCGACGTGCTCGACGGGCTCGAGGAGATCAGGATTTGCACCGGCTACACCCTGCGCGGGCAGCCGATCGACCACCTCCCCGCCCATGCCGCCGACCAAGATGCGGTCGAGCCGGTCTATGAGACGATGAAGGGCTGGAGCGAATCCACCGCTGGCGCGCGCAGCTGGCGCCAGCTCCCAGCCCAGGCGATCAAGTACATCCGCCGGGTGGAGGAACTGATCGCATGTCCGGTCGCTTTGGTCTCGACCAGCCCCGAGCGCGAGGACACGATCCTCGTGCGCGATCCGTTTGCGGGCTGAGCGATGGCCGCTATGTGGAGCTTAGAATGACGACCCGCCAAGCCACCAATTTGCTGTCCATGGGTGAAACGCCGATCATCGGCTGGGACGGGCGCTCGTTCGCCGACTGGGTGACGATGGTCGCGTTCGGCGCCTTTCAGTGGCCCTGGCTGGTGCGCAGCCTCCACGGCGGCCGGCTCGCCGACAAGCATGCGATGCTCGACCGGCTCGACCTGCCCTACGACGCTTTGCCCTATCTCGGCAGCTGGAAAGCGGACACCGGCCTCTTGACGCTCGTCGTCGACCACATTTTCGAGCACAGGCCCCGGCTCGTCGTCGAGTTCGGCGCGGGCGCCTCGACCTTCGTCCTCGCCCGGGCGCTGCAGAAAGCGGGCGGCGGGCGGCTGATCAGCTTCGACCAGCATGCCGATTTCGTCCACGCGACCCGGCAATGGCTCGCCGAGTTCGGCCTCAAGGCGGAGATGCACGCGGTCGCGCTGCGGCCGAGCCCGCACGGCTGGCCGGGCCTGTGGTACGATCACGGGCCGCTGCCCGACGGCATCGACCTGATGCTGATCGACGGGCCGCCCTGGTCGATCCATCCCTTCACCCGGGGCGGTGCCGAGGCCTTGTTCGACAAGGTCTCGCGCGGCGGCACGGTGATGCTCGACGACGGCGCGCGGCCGGGCGAGCGCTTCGTCGCCCGCAAGTGGCGGCGGATGCATCCCGAGTTCGATTTCACACTCGACCGCAGCGGCACCAAGGGCACGCTGATCGGGCGCAAGCGCTAGAGCGTCCGCCGCCCGACGAAGCCGGCGGGCGCGGCCTCCTCGCTCTCCTCGGCCTCGACCCGTTCGACCCGCGCGGCGGGCGGCCCTTCGTGGCAGCGGCGGACCAGCTCGGCGAGCGCCTCATCCGGGCCGTCGGCGAGAATCTCGACACTGCCGTCGCGTCGGTTGCGGACCCAGCCGGAGAGGCCGAGCGCGCGCGCCTGACCGACCGTCCAGCCGCGATACCAGACGCCCTGCACCCGGCCCGTGACGCGGATGCGGCGGCTCACGAGCAGCCTTCGATCAACTGCACCGCTTCCCAGAGCCCGACCCGGATGCCGTCGGCGCGGCCGGTTTCGGGATTGATCTCGACGATCAGGCCGTAGGGCTCGCTGCGGGCCTGATAGACGAGATAATGCCCGTCCGGCCCGGTATAGGGATGCGGCTCGACCCGCATCGCGGCGCCGTAGATGACGAGGATCTCGGTTTCGGCCATCCCCACGCGGGCGCCCGAAGCGGTGCGGTAGCGGGCGTCCTCGATCTGGATCCGCACCACTCGCCCGCCGCTGACCATCATCGCCAGCCCCGGCCATTGCGGCGCGCGCCAGTAGGAGCAGTCGATTTCCGGGTCGGGATAGGCCTCCCCCGTCGCGCCCATCGCGCGCAGCGCCGCGACCGGGGTGCCGATGCGCAAGGTCCCGATGCCGTGCTTGGTCAGCGGCGCGTCCCATGGCTCGGACAGGACCAGCAGCGCCGCGATCAGCAGGTGCATCCTCTCATCCTCCGCATTGGGCGCGATGGAGCAATTTGTGGTCGGCGAGGACGAGCGCGACCATCGCCTCGACCACCGGCGCCCCGCGCAGCGCGACGCAAGGGTCGTGCCGGCCGGTCACGCCGAGCGCTGGCACCGAGGAGGTCGGCTTGAAGGCGACGCGGAGCCGGATCGGCTCGCCGGTGGCGATGCCGCCGGTGATGCCGCCGGCGAAAGCGGAATCGGCATTGGCCTCGCCCCGAGCGCGCGCCGCGGCGAAGCCGGCCCCGATCTCGACGCCCTTGACCGCGTTGATCGACATGAGCGCGGCGGCCAGCTCGGCGTCGAGCCGGGCATAGACCGGCGCGCCCCAGCCTGCGGGCACGCCCTCCGCAACACATTCGACGACCGCGCCGAGCGAGGAGCCCGCCGCGCGCGCCGTTTCGATCAGGCCGGGCCAGTTCGCCTCCACCGGGTCGCCGCAAAGCTCGATGACACGGGCGGCGATCGCCACCTCGGGGATAACCAGCCGCGCGACCGCCCCCGCCGCGACCCGCGCCGCCGTTTCGCGCGCCGAAGCGCGGCCGCCGCCGCGGGGGTCGCGCAGGCCGTATTTCGCCTGATAGGCGGCATCGGCGTGGCCGGCGCGCGGCGGCGCGTCCGCCGGATAATCGCGCGGACGGGCGTCGACATTATCGATCGTCAGGCTGATCGGCGTCCCGGTCGTCCGGCCCTCGTAAACGCCGGAGAGAATCCGCACCCGGTCGGGCTCGGCGCGCGGGGAGGTGAGCTCGCTTGCCCCGGGACGGCGCAAATCGAGCCAATGCTGGATGTCCGCCTCCGAGAGCGCGAGGCCGGGCGGGCAGCCGTCCACCACCGCCCCGATCGCCGACCCATGGCTCTCGCCCCAGGTCGTGAAGCGGAAGATGCGGCCGAAGCTGTTGACGCTCAAATCCCCCTCTCCCCTTCAGCAAGAGGGGCCAAGGAGACGATGCTCACGTCGTCGCGATGTCCGGCGCGTCCTCGGCCTTCATGCCGATCACGTTGTAGCCGGCGTCGACATGGTGGACCTCGCCGGTGACGCCCGAGGCGAGATCGGAGAGTAAATAGAGCGCGGCGCCGCCGACATCCTCGATGGTGACGTTGCGGCGGAGCGGCGAATTATATTCGTTCCACTTCATGATGTAGCGGAAATCCCCGATCCCGCTCGCCGCCAACGTCTTGATCGGGCCGGCGGAGATGGCATTCACCCGGATCGCCTCCGGGCCCAGGTCCATCGCGAGATATTTGACGCTGGTCTCGAGCGCCGCCTTGGCCACACCCATCACGTTGTAGTGCGGGATGACCTTCTCGGCGCCATAGTAAGAGAGGGTGAGCAGCGCGCCGCCCTCCGGCATCATCGCCCGCGCCCGCCGCGCGACCGCGACAAAGCTGTAGGCCGAGACGTTCATGGTCAGCAGGAAATTTTCGAGGCTGGTGTCGACGAACAGGCCCCTCAGCTCGTTCTTGTCGGAGAAGCCGATCGCGTGGACGACGAAATCGAGCGTCGGCCAGCGCGCCTTCAGCGTCTCGAACGCGACGTCAAGCGCGGCCATGTCGGAGACATCGCAATCGATCAGGAAGTCAGAGCCCAATTGCTCGGCGAGCGGCCCGACCCGTTTCTTCAGCGCCTCGCCCTGATAGGCGAAGGCGAGCTCCGCCCCCGCCTCGCGCAGCTTTTGCGCGATCCCCCAGGCCAGCGAACGATCGTTGGCGAGGCCCATGATCAGCCCGCGCTTACCTTCCATCAAGCCGGTCATGGCTCCCCCTCGCTGTCTTCCCCCGTGGCCTTGGCCTCCGATTTCTTCTCGGCGACCTCGGCGGCTTCTTCGTGGACCGCCTGCTCGATATCCTCTTGGCTTGGGGTCGGCGTCTCCGCAAGCGCCGCATTGAGCTCGGCGCCGATCACCAGCCCGAGGCCGATGACGAAGAAGAAGATGAGCGCGATCATCACCCCGGCGAGGCTGCCATAGGTGAGGTCGTAGCCGCCGAGGCTGGAAAGGGCGACCGGGAGCAGGGCGGTGGTCAGCACCCACCAGCCGGCGACGAAGGCGGCGCCCGGCCATTTCGGACAGCCTTCGATCCGGTAGCGCTTCGGAGTCAGGATGTAGAAGAGCAAATAGAGCGAGAGGAACAGCATCAGCGCCGGCGCGGCTTGCATGAGGGTCAGCAGCGAGACCAGATCCTCCGCGCCGGGAATCAAGCCGACGATGAAGGTCTGCGCGCCGGAGAGCAGCACCGAGAGCGCGAAGGCGAGCATGGCGAGGATGACGGCGGCGATGATCATCCCCGCCGAGCCCAGCCGATATTCCCAGAAGGGCCGGCTGTAGCTGACCCCGTAGGCGCGGCGGATGATGTCGCGGATCGTCTCGATGAAGCTGCCCGTCGTCCACAGGCCGACGAGCGCGCCGAGCCAGAGCAGGCCGCCCGAACGCGCCTCGATCACGTCGTGGATCGGCGTGCGCAGGACGTCGGCGACGCGCGGCGGCATGGTCTGCAGCAGTGCGTTGACCGCATCGAGCCCCTCCTCGGTCTGGCCGAACAGGCGCGCGATCGCGGCGGCGACGATGACGAAGGGGAAGATCGAGAGCAAAGCGAGATAGGCGAGATTGCCGGCATGGATGAAGCCGTCCGAATAGACGCCGATCGCAACCCGCTTGACCACCTTCCAGGGGCGCGAGCCGACCCGCTCCTTGACCGCCTCGAAATGGGCCTTGGCGATGGCGCGCCGCTTGCGCCTGGCTTCCGGTGATTCAGGGGAGATGTCCCGCATGCGCAACTAGACGCCCAAGCTCGCCCGAGGGTTTCCTTTCCCTTTGCCGCCCCAGCCTTCGAGGAACTTCGCGAGCTCCGCATCGCCCTCGGGCACCTCGACCATCAGGGTGACGAGCTGATCGCCGCGTGCGCCGCTCTTGCCGGCGAAGCCCTTGCCCTTGAGGCGGAGCACCTTGCCCGAGCTCGAGCCCTTCGGCACCGAGACCACCACCGGGCCATCCACGGTGGGCACGCGCACCTTGGCGCCGAGCACGGCCTCGTCGAGCGAGACCGGCAGGTCGAGCCGGATATGATCGCCCTCGCGGCGGAAGAAGCGGTGCGGCTTGATGGCGATTGTGACGATCGCGTCGCCATTGCCGGCGGGCCCGGCCTGGCCCTGTCCGGCGAGGCGGATCTTCGCGCCGTCCTCGACCCCCTTGGGAAGCTTGACGTCGAGCGTCTTGCCGCCGCTCAAGGTGACGCGCTGGCCTTTCAGCGTCGCAGCGTCCTCGAACGGAACCTCGAGCCGGTAGGCGACATCGGCGCCCTTTTGCGGCGGCGCGCTCCGCCGGCCGAAGCCGCCGAACGGGCCGCCGCCGGCGCCGCCGCGCCGGCCGCCGATCCCGCCGAACAGGCCTTCGAACAGGTCGGAAATGTCGGCCGCCTCGCCGCCCCCGGTGAATTCGAACGGCTCTCCATTGGGGCCGCGAAACGGCCCGCCGCGCCCTGCTCCACCGCCAGGGCCACCACCGAAGCCGAACGGCATCTTGGGATTGCCGTCCTCGTCGATCTCGCCCCGGTCATATTGGGCGCGCTTGTCCTTGTCGGTCAGGATGTCATAGGCCTGAGTGACGCTCGAGAAGCGCTCGGTCGCCTTGGGATTGTCCTTGTTCTTGTCCGGGTGCAGCTCCTTGGCGAGCTTGCGATAGGCCTTCTTGATATCGGCCTCGCTCGCGCCGCGCGCCACGCCCAAAGTGGAGTAGAGATCGGCCATTCCCGCCTGTGCTTTCCCTGACTTTGCGCCTTCTGCCGCATAACGCGGCGCCGTGCCAGTGTCCCGCCTGTTCAAGCCAAGGGCTTTCTGGCATTTCCGGCGATATGGGCTCGGATGGGGACTTCGCCAATCGGCGGCCGCTCAAATCGCGGGGCACGGGCTGGGCGGGCGCCGCGACCCGCGCTTTGCTCGCGACGCGGATCACGGCCAACCAGGTGTCTGTCGCGGGTGTCCTGATTTCGCTGCTCGGCGCCTGGGCATTCGTCGAGGCGCCCGGATATCCCTGGCTCTATCTCGCCGGCGCGCTGGCCATCCAGCTGCGCCTGCTGTGCAACATGCTGGACGGCCTCGTCGCGGTCGAGGGCGGCCGCAAGTCCGCCTATGGCCCGCTCTACAACGAGGTGCCCGACCGGATCGAGGACAGCGTCTTCCTCATCGCCTTCGGTTTTGCCGCAGGCCTGCTCTGGCTGGGCCTCGCCGCCGCCTTGCTCGCGGCGGTCACCGCCTATGTCCGCGCGCTCGGCGGCACGTTCGGCTTTCCGCAGGATTTCCGGGGGCCGATGGCCAAGCCGCATCGCATGGCGACGCTGACCCTGGGCGCGATCGCCGCTTTGATCGAGGCGCTGTGGCAGGGCACGCATTGGGCCCTAGCGATCACGCTCTGGCTCATCATGGTCGGCTCGGCGCTCACCATCGTCCTTCGGGTGCTCGGCATCGCCCGCCGGCTCAAGGCGGCAGCATGATCCGCGCGGTGCTGATCGCCCTCGCCCGCTTCCTCGTCGGCGGTCAGGGGGTCTGGCTGGGCAGCGCTCCCTCGGAGCGGCAGCGCATCTATTTCGCCAATCACAGCAGCCATCTCGACACTTTGCTGCTCTGGGCCGCATTGCCGCCGCACCTGCGCGAAACCACCCACCCGGTCGCCGCCGCCGATTATTGGGGCAAGGGGGCGCTGCGCCGCCATATCGCGCTCAAGGTGCTGAACGCAGTGCTGATCGACCGTTCGGGGCCGCGCACGAAGGATCCTCTCGCGCCGTTGAGCGAGGTGCTGGCGCGCGGTGAATCCCTTATCATCTTCCCCGAGGGGACGCGCGCCTTCGAGCGGCTGCCGGGTCCGTTCAAGCCCGGCCTCCATCACCTCGCCGAACGACATCCGGAGGCGGAGCTGGTGCCCGTCTTCCTCGACAACCTTCGCCGCGCGCTCCCGAAGGGTAGCCTGATCCCGGTGCCGATCTCCTGCGTCGCGCGTTTCGGCGCGCCGATCGCGCTCGAGCCCGGCGAAACCAAGGCCGCGTTCCTCGCCCGCGCCCGCGACGCTGTCGTGGCGCTGGCGTGATCGAGAGCCTGACCCTCGAGCCGGTGATGATCCGGCTGTTCGGCGGCGTCGCCGGGCTGCTGGTCCTCGCATCCCTGATCGGCTTCGCGCTGTCGCGGACGGTGAAGACCGCAGGCGGGCGCGACACGGTCCGCAACCTCAATGCCCGGATCAAGGCGTGGTGGGGGATGGTCGCGATATTCGCGGTCGCCTTCGCTTTCGGCAAGGGCGTGACCCTCGTCCTGTTCGCCCTCACCTCATTCTATTGCCTGCGCGAGTTCATCTCGCTGACGCCCACCCGCCCCTCCGATCACCGCGCCATCGCGGCCGCCTTCTACGTCTTCATCCCGCTGCAATATTGGCTGATCTGGGTGGATTGGCTGTCGATGCTGACCATCGCCATTCCAGTCTACGCCTTCCTGCTGCTTCCAATTCTATCGGCGGTGCGCGGCGAGACCGAGGATTTCCTGCTGCGCACCGCGAAGATCCAGTGGGGCCTGATGCTCACGGTCTTCTGCATCAGCCACGCGCCGGCGCTGCTCATCCTCAACATCCCCGACTATCGCAACGTCTACCTGCTCTTCTTCCTGGTCACCGTCGTCCAGCTCTCCGACGTCTTCCAATATGTCTTCGGCAAGCTGTTGGGCCGCCACAAGGTCGCGCCGAAGTTCAGCCCGTCCAAGACCGTCGAGGGCTTTATCGGCGGCGGTCTGGCGGCGACGGCGGTCGGCGCCGGCCTCTATTGGATCACGCCGTTCAGCCCGCTCGCGGCGGCGGGCATGGCGCTCGTCATCGTGCTGGCCGGCTTCCTCGGCGGCCTGGTCCTCTCCGGCGTCAAACGCTCGCTTGGCGCCAAGGACTGGGGAACGATGATCGAGGGCCATGGCGGCGCGCTCGACCGGATGGATTCGGTGACCTTCGCCGCGCCGCTCTTCTTCCATCTGGTCAATTACTTCTACACCGTCTGATGGTGCTCGCGCTGGTCGCCATCTGGGCTTTCGCCGAAGCGGTGCTCTTCTTTCTCGTCGCCGACGTGCCGATCAGCGCCGTCGCGGTGCGCTACGGGTGGAAGAAGGGCGTCGCCGCCGCGCTCGCCGCCGCGCTGGCGGCGACGGCAGGTGGCGCCGCGGTCTGGCTGTGGGCCGCGGGCGATCCCGCGGGAGCGGAGGCCACCATGGCGGCGCTGCCGGCGATCAACGGCGCGCTTATCGCCGAAACCCGGGCCGCTTTCGCCGAGGGCGCCGTCACGGCGATGTTCCAGGGCTCGCTCTCCGGCGTTCCCTACAAGCTCTACGCCCTCGCCGCCGGCGAGGGCGGCATGGCGGCGGCGCCATTCCTGCTGGCGAGTCCCATCGTCCGCCTGCCGCGATTCCTGCTCGCGGCGCTCGGCGCGGCCGCGGTAAGCCATCTTCTTTCGCGCTGGCTCGGGATCCAGGCGCGGCTCGCGATCCTCGGCGGGCTCTGGCTCGCTTTCTACATCTGGTACTTCAGCGTCATGCCCGGCTGATCACTCGACTTGGCGGGCGCGAGGCGGCATGGAGCGGCCATGGCCGACGATCCGCACGCCTTATTCGAGGAATGGTTCGCCGAGGCGCGGCTCGCCGAGCCGAACGACCCGGAGACGATGACGCTGGCCACCGCCGACGCCGCTGGGGCACCCTCGGCGCGGGCGGTGCTGCTCAAGGGCCACGACGAACGCGGCTTCGTCTTCTACACCAACGGCGAGAGCCGCAAGGGTGACGAGCTTGCGGCCAATCCGCGAGCCGCCTTGCTCTTCCACTGGAAATCACTGCGCCGCCAGGTGCGGATCGAGGGGCCGGTAGCGCGAGTCAGCCCGGCCGAGGCAGACGCCTATTTCGCCACGCGGGGCCGCGAATCTCAGCTCGGCGCCTGGGCCTCCGACCAGTCGCGGCCGATGGCAAGCCGCGACTCCTTCGAGGCGCGCTACCAGGCGCTCGTCGTGGAATATGAAGGGCGAGAGGTGCCGCGCCCGCCTTATTGGCACGGCTATCGCGTGCAGCCGGAGCGGATTGAGTTCTGGATCGACCGCGCCCACCGGCTGCACGAACGGCGGCTGTTCGTCCGCGAGGGCGAAGAGTGGACCGAAGGCCTGCTTTACCCGTGACCGGCGCCGCGGGCCCGGACCGCGCGACCCTGACCGCGCGCGCGGCCTATGCGAGCCTTTCCATCGCCCTCTTCCTGCTCGCGCTGAAGATCTGGGCGGCCTGGACGACCGGATCGGTGGCGATGCTCGGCTCGCTCGCCGACACCGCGCTCGACGTGATCGCCTCGCTCGTCACTCTGTTCGGGGTGCGCATCGCCGCCATGCCCGCCGACCACGAGCACCGTTTCGGCCACGGCAAGGCGGAAGCGCTGGCGGCTTTGGTTCAGGTCGGCATCATCACCGTCTCGGCGGTTGGCATCGGCTGGCGCGCCGCCGCCCGGCTGATCGAGGGCGCGCGCACCACCGAGGCGGAGACCGGTATCGCCGTCTCGCTACTGGCGATCGTCGCGACTCTGGCGCTGATCGCCTACCAGAAGAGCGTGATCCGCCGCACCGGCTCGGTGGCGATCCGCACCGATCGGCTCCATTACCAGAGCGACCTTTTGCTCAACCTCGCGGTGATCGGGGCGCTGGCGCTCGACCAATATCTCGGCTTCGGCGCGGCCGATCCGCTTTTCGGGATCGCGATCGCGCTGTGGCTGCTCTGGGGCGCCTGGCGTGCCTCGGCCCATGCAGTCGACCAATTGATGGATAAGGAATGGCCGGACGAGCGGCGGCGGCGTTTCGTCGAAATCGCCGCGCGCCACCCCGAAGGGCGCGGCATCCACGATCTGCGCACCCGATCGAGCGGGACTCACGATTTCGCGCAGTTTCACATCTGGGTGCGCCCCGAAATGAGCGTGTCGCGCGCGCACGACGTCATGGAGGAGATCGAGGCGGAGCTGGCGCGCGAGTTTCCGGATGTCGAGGTGCTGATCCATCTCGATCCGGAAGGCCAGGTCGACCAGCCCGGCAATCCGCTGGCCGAGACCGACGAGACGAAAGGACTGATCCCGTGACCGAATATCGCCTCGTCCAGGTCGATGCCTTCGCCGACCGGCCATTCACCGGCAACCCGGCTGCGGTGATGCCGCTCGACGAATGGCTCCCCGACGAGACCCTTCAGGCGATCGCGATGGAGAACAATCTCAGCGAAACCGCCTTCACCGTCCCGGCGACGGAAGGCGACGCCGATTACGAATTGCGCTGGTTCACGCCGACCACCGAGGTCGCGCTTTGCGGGCACGCCAGCCTCGCCAGCGGCCACGTCCTGATCGATGGCGAAAGGGTGCGCTTCCGCACCCGCAAGGCCGGCAAATTGGAGGTGCGGCGAGATGGGGCCGCCCTGGCGCTCGATCTGCCGGTGACCCTGGTCCGGCCGGCAACGCACGAGACCCTGCTTGACGTTGTCGGCACGCCGGATGCCGAGCTTTTCGTCTCCTATCAAGGGGCCGAGGCCACCGCGATCGTGCTGCTCAACGACGAGGCGGCGGTACGCGCCTGCGCGCCGGACATGAGCCGGCTGCGTCACATCGAGTTGATGGTGATCGCCACCGCGCCCGGCGACGCCCACGACGTGGTCGCGCGGGTCTTCGTCCCCGCCTGGGGCGTCGACGAGGACCCGGTCACCGGCTCCGCCTTCGGCGCGCTGACGCCGTTCTGGGCCGAACGCCTCGGCCGCGACGGTTTTACCGGCTATCAGGCCAGCCGGCGCGGCGGCCACGTCCACTGCCGCCTCGCCGGCGCCCGCGCCATATTGGGCGGGCGCTGCGTCACCGTGATCGAAGGCGTGATGCGCCTTTAGGTCGTTTCGTCGCTGCCATGGAATCGTTCGCCGCAAATCCACGGGCGCGGGATTCCCATCTTTTCAAATTCGGTAAAGAATCGAAACGCTTGGGGTCCGGCGCGGGGAGGCGCCGCTTATGCTCAATATCCTGGTCGTCGAGGACGAGCCGCTCTTCGCCGAGACGTTGCGTCACCTGATCGAGCTCAATCCGCTCTACGTCGTCACCGACGTCGCCGAGGACAGCGCCGGCGCGCTGGCGGCCGCGGCCACGAGGCGTCCGGACCTCGCCCTCGTCGACCTCCAGCTCGCTCATGGCTCGACCGGTTTTTCGGTCGCCGCCAAGCTGGCCGAGATGGGCGTGGCCTGTCTGTTCACCAGTGGCAAGGCTCCGAGCTTCCCGATCCCGGACCTCGCTCTGGGCTGCCTGGTCAAGCCGTTCAGCGAGGAGGATCTGGTCCGCGCGCTGAAGGCGGCCGAGGACATCATCCGCGGCCGCGAGCGGCTTCGTCCGAGCCGGCCCGGAAATCTGCGCCTCTACGCGGAGGAGAGCGCGGCGGTCGAGACGATAGCGGCCGCGCCTATTCCGCCTCGGTCGAGCGCGCGGCGGCGGCTGCGGGACCGGCTGGGTCGCCTCTTTCGCGGACTGCAGCGGCCTAGGCCGAGGCGAGCGGGCTGAAGGTCAGCTCGAGCACGACGGTGGCCCCGCGATAGACGTCCTCGGGTAGACGCAGCGGCGCGCAGCTCAGCACGGACTGGATCGCGGCCCGCGCCATGCGGTCGGCATAGGCCTGGTTGCCGGGGCCGATCCCCTCCTGAAAGACGACCATCGGAATGCCGCCCAGCGTCCCGTCCGGCGTGACCCGGACGCGCACCCGTGTGACGATCTGCCGCCCGGCCGTGCTCACCCGCGGCGCCCGGTAGCAGCGGCGGACCTGGCTCGCGGCGCTGTCCAGCGCCGCGCGCATCACCGGATGATTGAGCGGCAGCGGCGGGCGATAGCGCGCCTGCTGCGACACGCAGCCCACCAGCAACAGCGCCGAAATCGCCCAGAGCCTCACCATCCGGACAGGACCATCGTCCCTCCTCCCGAGCCCATCTCTGTTCCTAGCGCGTTGGCGGCCGATCTCAAAATCACCGCGGCCGCCAATCGCAGCAATCGGAGCAGATTGACTTCGCGACAGCAGGGGCGTAACGGCACGCTCCCTTCGGCACACGGCCGAAACGACGGAGAAAGATGTGATCGATTCCGACCTAAGGATCGGCTGTCATCGCGCCTCCGTCCCGAGCTCGCCCAAGCGCTGACGCGCTTTCGCCGGGTCTCGGGACCCGGCGCGATCAAACGGCCGCCGCAAATTGAAACCGGCCGTGTCTGGGCAGAGGCCTTCGCACGGCCATGGCAGGTGAGTCATGGGCGAGAGGCTTTTGGCGCAGCGCCTCATCCGGTTGCTGCGCGACACCACTGGACGGACCAGCCGGACGGGGCTGGCGCTGCTCGATTGGGCCGTGGACCAACGCGATTGGCTGTGGCCGGGAATCGCTTTCGCGGACGACGCAGGCGCGCCGCCCGAGGGCGGCTGGCTGAGCCGGTTTGGCGGCTCGGGCGAGACGCTCTGTTGGGAGCGGCTGCCCGCGCTCGCCGAGGCGATCGACACGCGCGAGGCGGAGCCAGCTTTGTTCGGCTGCGTCGACACCGTGGCCGAGCTGCTGGTGCTCGACCCGTTCGAGCGCGAGGTGCTCCGCGTCGTCGCAGCCTTCGATCGGCTGCCGCGCCTCGCCGCCTTCCGTTCGCGCCTGTTCGGCAGCGGCGAGGATCTGCCGGCTCTCGTCGGTCGTCTCGCCGGCGCCGAGCCGGGCGAGGCGGCGCGTCGCGTGCGGCGCTCGGCCCCGGTCGCGCTCGGCCTGCTCTTCGCGGGCGACGGCGACTATGGCGCCGGCGGACAGGATCTCGGCATCGACTGGCGGTTCGGCCGTGTGCTCGACGCGGGCCTGACCGACCCCGATCGGCTGATCGACGCACTGGCGGGTATCCGCCAGTCGGCGACGCTCGCGCCCGACGACTTCGCCGATCAGCGTGAGGCGTTCGCGCTGCTCGCGCGGCTGCTGGCGGCGGCGCTCGCGCGCGGCTCGGCGGGAGTCAATGTGCTGCTTTACGGTCCGCCCGGCACGGGCAAGACCGAGCTCGCGCGGACGCTCGCTGCCGAGGTCGGGGCGACGCTTTATGCGGTCGGCGAGGAGGTCGAGGGCGAGGAGCCTTCGCGCTCCGATCGCCTGTCGGCGTTGAAGCGCGCCGAGCGCCTGCTCGCGCGACGGGGCGGGTCCCTCCTTCTCTTCGACGAAATGGAGGACCTGTTCCACGAGGCCAGCCTCTTCGCGGGGCAGAGCACGCGCCGGACCTCGTCCAAGATTTTCGTCAACCGCTTGCTCGAGGGCAACCGGGTGCCGACGATCTGGACGAGCAACGCGATCGACGCGATCGATCCCGCCCACCTCCGCCGGATGAGCTACATCCTGCGGATGGGCTACCCGAACCCACGGGCGCGGGCGCGCATCGTCGCGCGCGTGGCCGAGGCGGAAGGCGTGGCCGAGGCGGGATCGGGGCTCGACCGGCTGCTGCCGGAGGCCGAGAGCATGGCGGGCGTGGCGCGCGCCGCGCTGCGGGCGGCCGCCCTCACCGGGGGCGGCGCCGCGGACGCGGAGGCGGTCGGCCGCTCGCTCGTGCTCGGCTTGCGCGGCGGGCGGGCGCTGCCGCCGGCGCCGGCGGGCGCGGTCGACCTCGATCTCTACGAGGCCGATCCGCCGGTTGCGGAGCTGGTTGGGCGGATCGCTACGCCTGGCGCGCCAACGGACGTCTCGCTACTCCTCACCGGTCCGCCGGGGACGGGAAAGACGGCGCTCGCGGCCTGCCTGGCCGAGCGGTTCGACCGGCCGCTGACGGTGGTCCGCGCTTCCGATCTGCTCTCCCCCTGGGTGGGCGAGACGGAGGCGAAGATCGCCCAGGCCTTCGCCGAGGCGCGCGAGCGGGGCGCGGTGCTGCTGTTCGACGAGGCGGATTCGCTCCTCCTCGACCGGGCGGACGCAACGCGCTCGTGGGAGGTCAGCAGGGTGAACGAGATGCTCACATGGATGGACCTCCACCCGCTTCCGTTCGTCGCGGCGACCAACTTCGCCCGGCGGCTCGATCCGGCGACGCTTCGACGCTTCGTCTTCAAGATCGAGCTCAAGACGCTGTCGCCGGCGCTGGCGGTGCGGGCCTTCGCTCGCTTCTTCAGCACCCAGCCGCCGGCGGGGCTGGCGCGGATCGCGGGGCTGACGCCCGGCGACTTCGCGGTGGTCGCGCGGCAGCTGCGCTTCGGTGGCGGGGCCAGCCCGGCGGATATCCTCGGTCTCCTCGAAGCCGAGGCGCGCGCGAAGCCGGAGCCAGCCGGACCGATCGGCTTTTGAGAAGGAAGGGCGGCGGCCTGGCTGCCGCCCTTCCGGATCAGCCCGGCACCTGCGCCTTGGGCGGCAAGGGGAAGAGGGTGACGAAACGGGCCGCAAGGGCGCGGTCGCCTTCGAGCCTGAGCGCGCCTTCGTCCTCCAGCGCCTCGAGCGGGACGCCACCATAGACGGCGGCGGCGACCGCGCCGGCGTCGGCCGTAACGATAAGGTCGGGATCGTCGGCGGCGCCGCGCCGGGCATCGATCGCGCCGTCGGCGATGCGCAGCGTGTAGGTCTCCCCGCGTAGGCGGAACAGGATCGTCGCGTTCAGACCCTTGAGGAGAGCGGGCTGGCCCATTGCCTGAAAGCTCAGCATCAGGGACACCGCGCTCAGGTGCTGGCGCGGATCGTGGCCCGGCGAGCGGGTCGCCCAGCGGCCCAGCGCGCCCATCAGCGGCTTCGCCTGATAGCCCCATTCGGTGAGCTCGTAGACCTGGACCGACGCCGGCGGCGGGAGCTGCCGCCGCACGAGGATGCCGGCCCTTTCCAGCCCCTCGAGCCGCTGGGTGAGCACATTGGCGCTGATTCCGGGCAGGTCGGCGCGCAAGTCACGAAAGCG
>NZ_JBQTJC010000081.1:0-13341 GCF_052387495.1 Sphingosinicella sp.
GCTGCAGACCAAGCTTCCTCTCCTCGGCGGCGGACATGGACCCGAGGGGCCGTCATGACAAGCGCCCCCTTCGTCCTGCTCGACGACGCCCGCGCGGACGGCGCCGCGGCGCTTTACACAACGCCCGGGGAGGTCTTCGAGACCCGCGATCCGTACGAAGTGGACGCCTGCCTGGAGCGGCTGCGGGACAGGGATGCCGCCGGGTTTCTCGCTTATGAAGCCGGCTATGCGCTGGAGCCGAAGCTGATGCCGCTGGCCTCGGCCCCGGGCGAGGAAGATCTTCCTCTGCTTTGGTTCGGGCTGTTCGCACGAGCCGAAACGGTCGATCTCGCCACCTTCCTTCCCGATCCGGCCGGCGCCTGGGCAGGGGTGCCGCGCCCCTTCGTTTCGGAAGCCGCCTATCGCGAGCAGCTGTCCGCGGTGCACGAGCATATCCTGGCCGGCGACATCTATCAGGCCAACCTAACCTTCCAGACGGAGGTGCGCACCGCCGGCGATCCGCTCGCGCTCTATGCGGCGATCCGCCGCCGCGCCCGCGCCGGCCATGGCGGGATCGTCTTCACCGGCCGCCACTGGATTTTGAGCTTCTCGCCCGAGCTCTTCTTCACGCTGGAGGCGGGCAAGGTAACGACCCGGCCGATGAAGGGCACGGCGCCCGCCGGCTCCGATCCGGCGGCGCTGCGCGAAGATCCCAAGCAGCGCGCCGAGAATCTGATGATCGTCGACCTGCTCCGCAACGATCTCTCGCGGCTGGCCAAGCCGGGGACGGTGAAGGTGCCCGACTTGTTCACCGTCGAAACCTATCCGACCGTGCTTCAGCTGACTTCCACCGTCACCGCCGAGCTGGAGGAGGGCGCCGGCCCGATCGACCTGCTCAAGGCGATCTTCCCGTGCGGCTCGATCACCGGCGCGCCCAAGATCCGGGCGATCGAGATCCTCCACGGCCTCGAATCCGGGCCGCGCGGCGTCTATTGCGGCGCGGTCGGCGGAGTTGCGCGCGGCGGCGATGCCGCGTTCAATGTCGCGATCAGGACATTGACCCTGAAAGCGGGCGACAGCATTGCCCGGCTCGGGCTCGGCTCGGGCATCGTCGCGGACAGCCGGGCCGGCGACGAATGGCGGGAATGCCTGGCGAAGGGAGCGTTCGTGGCGACAGGGCAGCAGTTCGACCTGATCGAGACGATGGCCTTCGATCCGCATGCGGGAGTCACGCGGCTCGACCGTCACCTCGAACGGGTGAAAGCGAGCGCCGAGGCGCTCGATTTCGCCTTCGACCGGCACGAGGCGCGGAACGAGCTGCAGGCGGCGACCTTCCGGGCCGGACCGAGCCTGGTGCGGCTGCTCCTGTCGCGGAGCGGAGCGCTGGCGATCGAGATGCGTCCCAGGCCCGCCGCGCCGGCGGCGGAGCCCGTGGCCGTGGCGGTGGTGCCGCTGCCTGTCGATCCGGCGGATTTCAGGCTGCGCCACAAGACCAGCGACCGCGGCTTCTACGACGAGGCGCGCGAGGCCGCGGGCACGTTCGAAGTGCTGTTCCACGATCCCGACGGCTTCCTGACCGAAGGCAGCTTCACCTCGCTCTTCGTCTCGCGCGACGGGGTGCTGCTGACCCCGCCGTTGGCGCGGGGCCTGCTCCCCGGCGTGCTCCGCGCCGAACTGATCGAGGCGGGGAAGGCGCGCGAGGCGGACCTGACCGAGGCTGACCTCGCGGAGGGCTTCCTGATCGGCAACAGCGCCCGGGGCCTGATCCGTGCCGCGCTCAGCCCCGGTTCAGGCACCTCCGAATAAAATCCCGGCCATGGAAATCGATCGGCGGACCCTGCTCGGTGTCGGCGGCATCGCGGCCTGCGCCGGCGTCGCTTTCTTCGTCGGTGGACGCCGGGTCGACGCGCAGCCCGGCAATTTCCCGTTCCGGCTGACCGACGCCCAGTGGCGCCGGCGGCTCAATCCCCAGCAATATGCGGTGCTGCGCGAGCATCACACCGAGCGCGCCGGATCGAGCCCGCTCGACCGCGAGCTTCGCCGCGGCACCTTCCATTGCGGCGGCTGCGGCCAGGCGCTCTTTTCCTCCAGCACCAAGTTCGACAGCGGCACGGGCTGGCCGAGCTTCTTCCGGCCGCTGCCGCGCGCCATCGGAACACGCGAGGATCGCAGCCTGATGATGACGCGCACCGAGGTCCATTGCGCCCGCTGCGGCGGCCATCTCGGCCATGTCTTCCCGGACGGCCCGCCGCCCACCGGCCTTCGCTATTGCATGAACGGCGTCGCGATGACCTTCCGCCCGGCCTGACCAGTTCCTCCCCTGCATTTGCAGGGGAGGGGGACCATGCGCAGCATGGTGGAGGGGCAATTCTGCGAGAACCCCTCCACCGCTCTTCGAGCGGTCCCCTTCCCCGCGAAATCGCGGGGAGGATCAGGCCGCCAGAGGGAACCGCAGCAACTTGTCCTGCACCGGCACCAGCGCCTCGGCGCGGGCGCCGACGGCGCGGACGATCTCCGGATGGCGCGCGTCGAGGCCGCCGGCGAGCGCGCCGAAAGCGGGGAGGATGAGCTTGGTCTCGGTCGCGACGAAGCAGCGGCGCGAGACGAGCCGGCCGCGATGGCTGATCCTGAGCTTGGGATGGAAATGGCCGGAGAGTTCGGGCCGTGCTTCGGCCGGGTCCGCCTCGTGGCGGAGAACGAGCCCGTCGACGACAGCCTCGTCGGCGATCTCGCCGCCGCAGGGGTCTGACAGTGCCGGATCGTGATTGCCGACGATCCAGGTCCAGCGGGTCGTTGCGGTGAGCGCGGTCAGCATCGCGCGCGCCCGCTCGGGCAGCCGCGCGCAGCCGTCGCGGTCGTGGAAGCTGTCGCCGAGGCACCAGATTTCCTCGGCCGCCGTCGCCGCGGCGAGCGCGCCGAGATCGGCGAGGGTCGCGATCGAATCGTAGGGCGGCAGCATCTGTCCGCCGCTGGCGAACCAGCTCGCTTTCTCGAGATGGAGGTCGGCGACGAGGAGGGCGCGGCGGGTTGGCCAGAACAGCGCCCCCTGCGGGAGCGCCAGCAGCTCATGCCCTGAGAACGAAAAGCGAACCATCCCGGCCCGCTATAAAGCGGGCGCTTCGGCGTTCAAGCGGTCAGCGCGACGCCTCGGCGGAAATCGGCGCGGCGGCGGGCGCGGCCTCGCTACGCTCGGCCTGGAGCGCGAAGAAAAGCGCGCCGCCCAGGATGAAGCCCTGGCCGACCAGCACGAACGGGTTCTGCAGCTTCTCAAGCAACTTCGTCATCGTCTTGCGCCTTCGATAATCCACGCCTCGTTACAGGGCCGGAAGCGTGCTGCCCGCCTCCTGCTAAACCCCGCCTGAACGGGCGAGGTGAATCCTACGAAAGGGACAATCGGCGCGACGAAAGCGTCGTCAGTCGTCCGGATTTTGCTTCGACTTGTCCCGCCGGGGAAGCAATCGCTCGAACAGCTTGACGAGGGTGAGCAGGGCGATACCGAAGCCGGTGCCGACCAGAACGAGCCGATACTGACCCGCGCCCGCGGCGATACCGATCGCCGCCGCGACCCAGATGTTCGCCGCCGTCGTCATGTTCACGACATTGGCGCCGCGCACGAAGATCACGCCGGCGGCGATGAAGCCGATCGCCTGGGAGAGGCCCTGCACCGCCCGCAGGGGATCGGGCGCATAATCCTCACCGCGCAGCTGCGCCGCGAGCATCAGCGCGGAGACCATGATCATCGCCGAGCTCAATGCGACCAGCGCATGGGTACGGATGCCCGCCTCGTGGCCGGTAATCTCTCGGTCGAGGCCGATCAGCAGGCCGATCAGCGAGGCCGTGCCGAGCCGAAGCGTCAGCTCTGTCCAGGAGAAGACGGCGAGCGGATCATGATCGAACATGCGTCGCCAATGCGAATCCGGCGCCGGAAGTTCCGGCGCCGGATCGTTTCGCCGTCAGGCGAGCCTTCAGGCGGCCTGGCTTTCCTCGGCCCTGGCTTCGGACCGCTCGGTCTCGCTCGCCTCCGCCTCGATCGTCGGCGTGGCATCGCCGCCGATCTCGATCTTGCGCGGCTTCATCGCCTCGGGGATCTCGCGGACCAGCTCGATCGCGAGCAGGCCGTCGGCAAGGCTGGCGTCGGTGACGCGGACGAAATCGGCCAGCTCGAAGCGGCGCTCGAAGGCGCGCGTGGCGATCCCGACATGCAGGAAGTTGCCGTCGCGGCTGCGCTGATCGGACTTGCGACCGGTGATGACCAGCATGTTCTGCTGCGCGACGATGTCGATCTCGTCGCGCTTGAAACCCGCCACCGCGAGCGTGATCCGGTAGGAATCGTCGCTCAGCTTCTCGATGTCGAAGGGCGGGTAATTGTCCTGCTCGGCGCGGCTCGCGCTTTCCAGGAAATCGAACAATCGGTCGAAGCCGACGGTCGAACGGCGATAGGGGGTGAAATCAAGGCCTCTCATGTTCATGTCCTCCATTCGAGCAACAGATGAACCGAAGGCGGTCCGGCGAGGCGGCACCGGCTCCGGCTTGAACGCGCCGGAATCCGAACGGGCCTTCCGGCGATTCAGGATTTAGGTTGGCTGCTCGCGGCTTCAAGACCCGCCGCGCGCGCGACATTTTCGGGCAGATGCGCGCGCACGATCACGGCCAGCTCGGCGACCCCGAACGGCTTTCTCAGCACCGGCACGTCGCCCAATGCGCCTCCGAGCTGCTCGCTCTCGGCATAGCCGGTGACGAAGAGCAGAGGCTGGTCGGGGCGTTGCTCGCGCACCGCGCGGGCGAGCTCGGCGCCGTTCATCCCGGGCATGGCGAAATCGATCAGCATGAGATCGGGCCGGGCGCGCGCGAAGGCGTCGAGGGCGGCGGCGCCGGATTCCGCCGTCTCGACCCGGTGCCCGAGGTCGCCGAGCGCCTCGGCGAGGAAGCCGCGCACGTCGGGATCGTCGTCGACGACGAGGATGCGGCCGCCCGCGCCGCGCGCACCGGGCGTGGCGGGTGCGAAGCTCCCCTCGACCGCCGCGGCCTCGGCCTCCACGCGCGGCAGCAGTATGTGGACGGCGGTGCCCTCCCCCTCCCGGCTGTCGATGCGTAGCGTGCCGCCGGCCTGACGGGCGATGCCGTAGACCTGGGCGAGGCCGAGCCCGGTGCCCTTGCCGACGGGCTTGGTCGAGAAGAAGGGCTCGATCGCGCGTTCCGCGACCTCGGGCGCCATGCCGTGGCCGGTGTCGGCGATGGTCAGCCGGACATAGTCGCCCGCTTCGAACTCCGGGCAGGCTTCCTCGGCGACGATGCCGGTCGAGATGGTCAGCGTGCCACCGTCCGGCATCGCGTCGCGGGCGTTGATGGCAAGGTTGAGGATCGCGTTCTCGAGCTGGTTGACGTCGCACATGGCATGAGCGGGCGGCCCCAGCTCCTGCCGGACGGCGATGCCGGGGCCGAGCGTGTGATGGAGGATCTGCCTGAGATTGCCGATCACCTCGTTGATCGCGACCGGCGCCATGTGGATGCGCTGGATGCGCGAGAAGGCGAGCAGCTGGGTGGTCAGCTTGGCGCCGCGCCGCCCCGATTCGAGCGCGGCGTCGGCGATCCGCTTGAGCCGCGGCTCCTCGAGCGAGGCGGCGATCATCTCCAGCCCGCCGATCACCGGGGTCAGGAGGTTGTTGAAGTCGTGCGCGATGCCGCCGGTGAGGCGGCCGACCGCCTCCATCTTCTGCGCCTGACGGAGCGCCTCCTCGGCCCGCTCGCGCTCGGCGACCTCGGCCTGGAGCCGATCGAGCGCTTTGCTCAGCTCCTCGGTCCGCGCCGCGACATTCTTCGCCAGCGTCTCGGTGGCGAGCTTCCACTCGGTGATGTCGTGGGCGACGCCGATGAAGCCGACATGCTCGCCGCCCGGCCCCCAGCGCGGCTGCGAGATCGAGCGCAGCCAGCGCCACTCGCCGTCGCTGCGGCGCAGGAAGCGCCCCTCCAGCACGAACCGCTCCAGCGAGGCCTCGCCGGCGATCGATTCGGCGCGGATGCGCTCGGCGTCTTCGGGATGAATGATGTCGCGCCAGTCGAAATCGACCGCTTCCTCGTAAGTGATGCCGAGGAACTCGACATAGGCGCGATTGACGAAGCTGCGCTTGCGATCGAGCCTGGTCACCCACATCGGCACCGGCGCCGAGTCCGCGATCAGACGGAAGCGCTCCTCGCTCTCGCGCACCCGCGCCTCGGTCCGCTCATCGCCGCTGACCGCGGTGACGACGCCGAACATTCCGGCGACCTCGCCATCCTCGCCGCGGATCGGATTGTAGCACGAGGTGACCCAGGCGGTCTGAACCTTGCCGTCATGCTTGAGCGGCCGCGGCGCGGCTTCCATGAAGACGGTTTCGCCGGCCATGACCTTGGCGGCATTCGCTCCGACCACGTCCCAGATGTCGCCCCAGACCTCGCGAAGCGGCCTGCCCAGCGCCGGTCGGCGATCGCCAAGGATTTCACCATAGGAATCGTTGTGGATGACGATCAGATCCGGTCCCCAGCCGATCAGCATCGGGATGTTGGAATGCAGCACGATGCTCGCCGCTGTCTGGAGCGATTGCGGCCAATGCTCGCGCGGGCCCAGCGGCGTCTTCGCCCAGTCGTGCGCCAGCGCCGCCGCTCCGGTCATGCCGGCGAAGGAGGGGACGGGCTGCAGGACGGAATCCATCGGACGCGAAACCTCAACGCTCACCTTCCCCGCCCGGGGAGAAGCCTAATCGTCTGAGGGCGCGCTGAAAAGCCCGATCAGCCTCGGGCCGCGGCCCGCTGCACCTGACGCATCACGCGGACGAGATTGCCGCCCATGATCTTGGCGATGTCGGCTTCCGAAAAACCCTCGCGGCGGAGACGCGCGGTGATCCGCGGCAGCAGGCTGACGTCCTCCATGCCCTGGGTGCCGCCGCCGCCGTCCCAGTCGGCGCCGAGGCCGACATGATCGACGCCCATCACCCGGACGGCGTGGAGCAGGCTCGCCATGAACATGTCGAAGGTGATCGCGGTGCGCGGGGTGCGCGCGTCCTGCGCGGCGATGTCGGCGAGCAGCCGCCGGCGCTCGGCGGGGTTGAGGCTCGCCCAGCGCTCCTGCCGCCGCTCCAGCGCGCTGCGCGCGTCCGAGTTGTCGGTCGCGCCGAGGAACAAGGTGTTCATGAACATCACGCCGCCCGCCGCGGCGACCCGGCGCATGCGCTCGTCGGTGGTGTTGCGGCGGTGGTCGTAAAGGGCGCGCGGGCCGTGGTGCGAGAGCACGATCGGCGCCCGGCTCAGTTCGAGCATCTGGTCGATCACGGCATCGGAGGAGTGGCTGCCGTCGATGATGATGCCGAGCCGGTTCATCTCCGCGACCCATTGCCGCCCGAGCGGGGAGAGGCCGTTCCAGGTCGCCTCGCCCGTCGTCGAATCGGCGAGCTGGTTGGTGCGGCTGTGCTCCGGCCCCGCCATCCTCAGGCCGAGGCGGTGGAAGGTGGTCAGCAGGCTCAGATACTCGCCGAGCGGCCAGCTGTTCTCCATGCTGATCAGGGCGATCCGCCGCCCCTCGCGGTGGAGCCGCTCGATGTCGTCGGCGGTGAGCGCGAGCGACATGTGCTCGCGATTCTCGCCGATCACGCGGCGGATCGCGGCGGCGCGGACCAAAGCGCGGTCGCGCGCCTCGCGATAGCCCTCGGGGGTGAGGGCGCCCTGCGAAGTGTAGATGACGAAGAAGCCGCCATCGAGCCCGCCCTCGATCATCCGCGGCATGTCGACCTGGGTGCCGTCCCATTCGTAGCGGTGGCGCTCGGAAAAATCCCATTCGCCGCTGTCGAAGCGCGACGGGATGTCGAGATGGGTGTCGAGCACCAGCAACCGCTCGTGCAGCTCGCGGCTTTCGGGGCTGACGTCGCCCTGCGCCGAGGCGGGGATGGCGAGCGAGGCGGCGAGGGCGCAGGCGAAGCCGATGCGCGTCAATCTGTCTCCGGAAAACATGGCCCCATTCAAGAGGTCCAAGCGGGTCCGGTCAATCCCCCGTCTGGGCGAGGGCGCGGCGGAGCGCCTCGGCGCTTTGGTGCAGCGCCTGTGCGAACAGCTCCGCCTTCAAGTCGGCGACGGTGCCGAGCCCGGCGCCGCAATCGTTGCAGGCGAGCGACGCCTCTTCCGGCGCCGGCTCCGGAATGCTGAGATTGGCGCTGCCGCAGCGCTCGCAGTGAAGCTCGACCGACACATCCATCATCGCGCCACCCTAACCGCCTGCCGCGGCTTTGGCTCCCCTCATTCGGTCCGCATCGCGGCCTCGGCGAGCGCCTCGGCCTCGATCAGCAATTCATCCTCGGCGGTGCCGGCCGGGGCGGTCTCGCGGCCGATCATGATCAGCACCGGCACCGCCATCGGCGAGATCCGCTCGAGCGCCATGTGCAGCATCGTCCCCTGCGCGCGGTCGAGCAAGGCGGCGAGGCGGCCGACGTCGGTGAGGCGAGTCCGCGCGTCCTCCCAGGCGGCGCGGAGCAGGAGGTGATCGGGCTCGTATTTGCGCAGCACGTCGTAGATGAGGTCGGTCGAGAAGGTGACCTGGCGGCCGGTCTTGCGCCGGCCCGGATGCTGGCGCTCGACCAGCCCGCCGATCACCGCCACTTCGCGAAAGGCGCGCTTGAGCAGATGCGAGCCCTGCACCCATTGGACGAATTCGTGCTCGAGCAGATCGGCGCTGAACAAAGCCTGCGGGTCGGTCACCGGCTCGAGGCTGTAGCAGGCGAGGGCATAATCGTTGGCGACGAAGCCGAGCGGCTTCAGCCCCGCCGCCTCCATCCTTTTGGTGATCAGCATGCCGAGCGACTGGTGCGCGTTCCAGCCCTCGAAGCTGTAGGCGACCATGTAGTGGCGCTGCTCGTGCGGGAAGGTCTCGACGAGGAGCTGGTCGGGCTGCGGCAGGACGGAGCGATAGGCCTGCACCTCCAGCCATTCGCGGACATCGTCGGGGAAGCGCGGCCAGCTCTCGGGATCGGCGAGGAAGCGACGGACGCGGTCGGCGAGCCGCGTCGTCATCGCGAGCCGGGCGCCGACATAGGTCGGGATGCGCGCCGACTTTGCGGTCGCGCGCACGACGATCTCGGCCGCCTCGATCCGCTCGATCTCGAGACTGAGCCCGGCGAAGAAAAAGGTGTCGCCGACGCTCAGGGTCGAGGCGAAATAGTCCTCGACCGTGCCGAGCTTGCGGCCGTTCCTGAAGCGCACGTCGAGGATCGGGGCGTCGACGATGATGCCCGCGTTCATCCGGTGCTGCTGAATGAAGCGGGGATGGCTGACCCGCCAGAGGCCGTCGGGCGCGCGGGTCAGGCGCTTGAAGCGGTCATAGGCGCGAAGCGCGTAACCGCCGCTCTCGATGAAGCCGAGGATGCGGGCGAAGGTGTCGGCGTCGAGGCCCGCATATGGCGCGGCGCTCCGCACCTCGTCCAACAACTCCTCCTCGCGGAAGGGGGCGGCGCAGGCGAGCGCCATGACATGCTGGGCGAGCACGTCGAGCGCGCCGGGGCGAAATTGCTCGGCGTCGAGCTCGCCCTCGTCGACCGCGTCCAGAGCGGCGCGCCCTTCGAGATATTCGAAGCGGTTGCCGGGGACGAGGATCGCCTCGCTCGGCTCGTCGAGCCGGTGGTTGGCGCGGCCGATGCGCTGGATCAGGCGCGACGCGCCCTTGGGGGCGCCCATCTGGACGACGAGATCGACGTCGCCCCAGTCGACGCCGAGATCGAGGCTGGCGGTGCAGACCAAGCCGCGCAGCCGCCCCGAGGCGACCGCCGCCTCGACCTTGCGCCGCGCCTCGACCGCGAGGCTGCCATGATGGATGCCGATCGGGAGCTGCTCATCGTTCGCCTTCCACAATTCCTGGAAGATCAGCTCGGCGAGGCCGCGCGTGTTGCAGAAGACGAGGGTGGTGCGATGGCGCTCGATCTCGCGCATGACCTGCCCGGCCGCCCATTTGCCGCTATGGCCCGACCAGGGGACGCGCTCGTCCTCGGGCAGCATGATCCGGATCTCCGGCTCGGCGCCGGGATCGCCCATCACCAGCGCGACCTCCTCGAAATCGCCGTGCGGCGCGAGCCAGCCCTGATAGGCCTCGGGATCGGCCACGGTGGCGGAGAGGCCGACCCGGCGCAGCCCAGGCGCGAGCCGCTGCAGCCGCGACAAAGCGAGGCTGAGGAGGTCGCCGCGCTTGCCCGAGGCGAAGGCGTGGATCTCGTCCACGACGACGGTGCTGAGGTTCTCGAACAGGAGGTTGCTGTCCGCATGGCTCAGCAACAGGCTCAGCGATTCGGGCGTGGTCAGCAGCATCTGCGGCGGCCGGACCCGCTGGCGCTGCTTGCGGTCGGACGGCGTGTCGCCGGTCCGCGTCTCGACCCGGATCGGCAGCGCCATCTCACGAATCGGGTCGAGCAAATTTCGCTGCACGTCCACCGCGAGCGCCTTCAAGGGCGAGATATACAGTGTATGCAGCCCCTCGGTCGGCCGCTCGACCAGCTCGACGAGACTGGCGAGGAAGCCCGCCATCGTCTTCCCGGCCCCGGTCGGCGCGACGAGGAGCGCGCTCCGGCCCGCGCGCGCGGCGGCAAGCATTTCGAGCTGGTGGCGCCGCGGCGCCCAGCCCCTGACTTCGAACCACGCGGCGATCGGCCCCGGCAACGCGTCCGCCGCCGGCCTCCGGGTCACCGATCCCGCCCCGCGGTCCGAGTGTGTCATCTTCACGATGTCCAAAGAGCCCGCCGCCCGAGTCGGCCCGAACGAATTAGGAACATAACATGAACATTGCTGCGTGTCAAGCGGCTCGGCGCCGTCAGGGGACGTTGTCGCTCTCGCCGTGATGCTCGCGCTCTTCCTCTTCGTAGACGCGCCGCGTCGCTTCCTCGGTGCCGCTGGTGTCGCCGTCGGCCCGATTGCGCAAAGCGGCAAAGGCGATGAGCGCCGCCAGCACGACCGCGCCGACGATGGTGATCAGGGTCCAGTTCAGTCCGGCGAGGTCCATGGCGATCGCTCCTTCCTCACGGTTGGCCGGCGGCCTTCCGGCGCCCATATAGCTCATCATGGCCCGTCTCGGTTCCTGGATCGAGCCTTTTTCCGAAGGCATCTATGTGCGCCCGGCCGACGCCTGGGTCGATCCCTCTGAGCCCAAGCCGACCGCTCTGGTCACCCACGGCCATGCCGATCATGCCCGGGGCGGCCACGGCAAGGTCTTCGCGACGACGGAGACGCTGGCGATCATGGACTGCCGCTACGGACCGCAGCCGGGCCAGCCGGTCGCTTATGGCGAAAGCCTTCGGGTCGGCGACGTCAAGGTCAGCTTCGTCCCCGCCGGCCACGTCCTCGGCTCGGCGCAGATCGTGCTCGAGCACAAAGGCGAACGCGTCGTCGTCTCGGGCGACTATAAGCGCCGCCCCGACCCCACCTGCGCGCCCTTCGAGCCGGTGCCGTGCGACATCTTCATCACCGAGGCGACGTTCGGCCTGCCGGTCTTCCGCCATCCGGCGACCGCCGAGGAGGTCGACCGGCTGCTCCTGCGCCTGCACGACAATCCCGAGCGCTGCATCCTCGTCGGCGCTTATGCGCTCGGCAAGGCGCAGCGGCTGATCGCCGAGCTCAGGTGCCGGGGCCATCACGATCCGATTTACATCCACGGCGCGCTGCAGCGGCTGTGCGAGCTCTACGCCCAGTTCGGCGTGCCGCTCGGCGAGCTCCGCCCCGCCACCGAGGCTTCGAAGGACGAGCTCAAGGGCCGGATCGTCCTCGCCCCGCCGGGCGCGCTCAACGACCGCTGGTCGCGCCGCCTGCCCGATCCGATCACCGCCATGGCCTCGGGCTGGATGCGCGTCCGCCAGCGCGCCCGCCAGCGGCTGGTCGAGATGCCGCTGATCGTCTCCGACCATGCCGACTGGGACGAGCTGACCCAGACCATCCAGGAGGTCGCGCCCAAGGAGGTCTGGATCACCCACGGCCGCGAGGAGGCGCTCAAGCATTGGTGCATGACCCGTCAGATCAAGGCGCGCGAGCTGAACCTCGTCGGCTATGAGGACGAGGACGATTGAAGCAGCAGCCAGGCGGCGAAGGCCGCGGCGGCGACGAGCAATATCCCCCAGCGCACCTGCCGTTCCAGCGTGAAGCTGCCGGTTTTGGAGAGAACCGCGCTGCTCGCCGGCATGATCGCGATCAGGACGCCGACCGAGAGCAGGGCGCCCGCGACATACCCCGCTCGGACGTAGCCGAATATTGCCAGGGCCGCCCAGGCGAGGGCGAAGACCAACGCCTCGGCATGGAGCTTCGGCATCAATGCCCCGCCTGCGGCCCGCGTGCGACGCCGGATTTGGCGAGCTGATCGTCGATCTGAGCGACCAGCCGGTCGAGCCCGGCCTGGTCCTTCGCCTCGGCGCGGGCGACGAGCACGTCTTGGGTGTTCGAAGCGCGCAGCAGCCACCAGCCGTCCTCGGTGTTCACCCGCGCGCCGTCGGTGCGGTTCACCTCGGCGCCATCGGCGGCGAGCCGCTCGAGCACCTCCTCGACCACCGCGAACTTGCGGCTCTCGTCGACCTGGAAGCGCAGCTCGGGCGTGTTGACCAGCGCGGGCATCGCCGAGCGCAATTCGGTCAGCGAGCCCCCCAGCTTCGTCACCGCGCGGATCAGCCGCACCGCCGCGTAGAGGGCGTCGTCGAAGCCGTAATAATCGTGCGCGAAGAAGATGTGGCCGCTCATCTCGCCGGCGAGCGGAGCGCCGGTCTCCTTCATCTTCGATTTGATCAGGCTGTGGCCGGTCTTCCACATGCACGGGGTCCCGCCCAGCTCCGCCACGCGATCGAACAGGGCCTGGCTCGCCTTGACGTCGGCGATGATCGTCGCGCCGGGCACGGCTTCGAGCACGGGCTCGGCGAGGATCGAGAGCAACTGGTCGCCCCAGACCACGCGCCCTTCGCCGTCCACCGCGCCGATCCGGTCGCCGTCGCCGTCGAAGGCCAGGCCGAAGTCGAGGCCCTGCTCCGCGACCAGCGCCTTCAGATCGGCGAGATTCTTCTCCTCGGTCGGGTCGGGGTGATGGTTCGGGAAGCGGCTGTCGACCTCGATGTAGAGCGTGAAATGCTCGCCCGGCAGGCGCGCGGCCAGTCTCTCGACCACCGGGCCGGCGGCACCGTTGCCGGCGTCCCAGCCGATGCGGAACGCGTCGCCGTCGAAGCCCTCGAGCAGCCGGTCGACATAGCGGTCCATCACCTCCTCGTCGGAGACGGTGCCGCCGCCTTCCTCCCAGTCGCCGGCCGCCGCCATCCGGCCGACCTTCTGGATGTCGGCGCCAAAGAAGGCGTTGCCGCCCAGTACCATCTTGAAGCCGTTATAATCGGC
>NZ_JBQTJC010000082.1:0-11925 GCF_052387495.1 Sphingosinicella sp.
GAGCGCACGCCCGAGGAGCTGGCGGGCCTCCTGAGGCGGCTCGCCTCCGGCCTAGGCGCGGCGCACAAATTGGGCGCGATCCACCGCGACATGTCGCCGGACAATGTGCTGCTCCCCGGCGGCGACGTCCACCAGGCGAAGATCATCGATTTCGGTATCGCCACGGACCTCGATTCCTCCTCGGCGACGATCGTCGGCGACGGCTTCGCCGGCAAGCTCAATTATGTCGCGCCCGAGCAGCTCGGCGATTATGGCCGCGAGGTCGGACCGTGGACCGACGTCTACAGCCTCGCGCTCGTCATCCTGGCGGTCGCCAACGGCAAGAACGTCAACATGTCCGGCTCGCTGGTCGACGCGATCGACAAGCGCCGCAAGGGGCCGGACATCTCGGCCATTCCGGACAGCTTGAGGCCGACCATCGAGGCGATGCTTCGCCCCGATCCCAAGGATCGGCTGCGCTCGATGGAGGATGTGGTCGCGATGCTCGGCGGTGGCTCTGCGCCGCCGGTGACGATTGTGCGCCCGGAGACGACCGAGTCGCAGCCAGCCGGCGGCGGTGGCGCCTCCAAGGCGCTGCTCGTCGGCGGCGTTCTCGCTGCGGCGCTCGCCGTCGGCGGCGGCGCTTATTATCTGATGGGCGGCGAGTTTCCCGGCGGCGGGGGCGACCCGCGCAACATCGTCGGGCCGGTGACGCCGGGGCCGCCTGCGAATCCGGTCGAGGCGGCGCGCGGCGCGATCAACGCCGTGATCCCGTCGGTCAGCTGCACCTGGCTCGATATCGGCTCGGTGACCGATCAGGGCGGCACCGTCACCGTCGCGATGCGCGGCGTCGCGGGTGACGCCCAGGCGGCCCAGCGCGAACTCAACTCGGCCCTCCAGCAGGCGGGTGTTGCCAACGCGCGGCTCGATTTCGGCGACGTCGCGCCGATCACTCCGGCGGGCTGCGCCGCGCTCGACACCTATCGCCAGGTCCGCGCCACCTCCGACTATCGCCTTTCGACCGAGCGGCCGCGCTTCGAGATGACGATGCAGCCCGCCGGCTCGGCCTATGCCGGCGAGGAGGCGGCGAACGCGGTGATCGATTTCGACTTCACCGATCCCAATATCGATTTCGCGATCGTCGGCATCGAGCCCTCCGGCGTGATCTCGGCGATCATCGCGGACCGGGCCAATTTCGAAGGCGCCGTCGCCCAGTCGGTCGGCGGGCGGCCGATCAGCAGCGACGGCAACGGTCGCTACCGGCTGCACATCGATCTTGACCATCAGGGCTGGTCGGGGATCATCCTGGTCACGGGGCAGGGGCCGTTCCCGCCCGACGTGATCGCGCCGCCGGTTGGCGCGCGCGGACCGTCCTGGCAGCAGGACTTCCTCAGTCAGGCCGCGCAGCGAAACTGGCGCGTGGAGATGGTCTGGTTCCAGTCCGTCAACCGCGAGGGCTCGAACGCGCTCGGGGCGACGCCTGCCGCCAACTGAGCTCGAGCGGCGGCGGATCAGCGCTCGCGGTCGCCGAAGCCCTCGCGGAGCTGCTTCTCATAGGCCTTGCGGAATTCCTTCGAGAACACCTCCATGAAGGCCTCGTCCGACTCGTTCTTCACCTTCACATATTCACGCTCGTAATTGCGCCAGAGCGCCGCGTCCTGGAGCGAGGGCATGATCCGGGCGAGCACGCCCGCCTTGGCGGCGCGGCGCCGGATCGAGCCCGGCGAGAAGCGTTCGAGCGTGGCGCGAAGCGCGCCGGGGATGGCGGAGAGCGTCGCGATCTGGTGCGACTGAAGGTCGAGATAGGCGTCGTCGACCGCCTTCTCGGCGTCCATGAAGCCCGATTCGGCCGGGTTCAGCAATTGCGCGAGCGCCTGCTCGGGCGAACGCGAGAATTTGATCGGATTGTTGCCCTCGAGCTGGAGGCCGGTCGCCTCGGCGCCCATCTCGGCCTTCGCGCGGGCGCGCGCCTCGACCATGACGAGCAGCCCGGAGACCAGCCGCCTCAGCAGCGAAGCGCTCTTGGCCACCAGCTCGGGCGTCGCCTTGACCTCGTTCTCGCTGAGCTGGACCGAGGCGATCAGGACTCGGGCGAGCTGCTCCAGCGTGGCGTCGTCGGCGTCGATCGTGGCCGCCTCGCCCGCTGTGCCGACACCGGCGCGGGCCCAGTCCACCTTGTTGATGTCGGCGAGCGAGTCCCACATCACGGTGACGTTTTCGGGGACCTGATCCTCCCCGCCGGCCGCGGCAGGCTCCACTGACGGCGGCTCCGACGCCACGACGGTACGTTCTGGCTCCGGCGGCGGCGGGGGAGGCGGTGGAGGAGGTGGTGGCGGAGGAGGGGGCGGCGGAGGTGGCGGTGGCGGGGGAGGCGGCACTGCCTCAACCGGGGCGTCGCCGAAGCTCGCCTCGATCTCGTAATGGCCGATGCGCAGCGTGTCGCCGGGCTGGACCAGCCGTTCCTCGCCCATCCGCTCGGTCGCGCCGTTCAAAAACGTGCCGTTGGTGCTGATGTCCTTGATGAGGAAGCTTTCGCCGAGCTTGCGGACCTCGATATGGCGCGAGGAGACGACATTGTTCGGATCGGGCAGGTTCCAGTCGCAATTCTTGGAGCGGCCGATCACGGCATTGTCGCCGGTCATGGCGAATACCGGCGTCACCTCGTCCTGGATCGCCTCGGCGTTGCGAATGGTCAGGATCAAAGTCATGCGGCCCCTTGATTCCCTTATGCTTTGCGCCGGCGCCCCGGCCCCCGCAGCCTCTTAGCCCGGCCGGCCGGAGGCGCGAACAAAAAAGCTATCAAGCTCGTTTCAGTCGGGCAACGTTCAGGTTCGAGCCGCTATCGGCTCGGCGCGCGGGAGGCTCGGCTTGCCGCTGGGGGGCGATTGGAGTAGTTTCATGCCCTTCAGGGAAAAGACAGGTCCGGTTCGAGGAGGCTTTATGCGCAAACTCGGTTTATCTCTCTTGCTCTGCGGTTTCGCATTCGCGCCGCAGGCCGCGCTGTCGCAGGACGGCGCCAGCAGCGCCGACGAATATGTCTGCGCGCTCACCGGCGAATGCGGCGACGAGGCCGGGGCGCCCGCCACGGCGGACCAGCCCGCCGGCAGCCCGCGTGTCTCCGCGACCCGGGGCTTCTCGCTTGCCCGGCCCAATGCGCCCGCGGCCCGCACGCCCGCGCCGCGCAACCGGCGCGTCGCCGCCCGCCCGGCCCCGCGCGCGCCGCGCGTCGCCACCGGTCAGCCTGGCCGGGTCAACGTTCGAGTCGCCTTCGCGCCGGGCTCGGCGACGCTGAACGCCGCCGCCCAGGCCGAGGTTCGCGCCTTCGCCCAGGCGCTCCAGCGCCCGCAGCTCGCCGAGATGCGCTTCCGCATCGAGGGCCACACCGATTCCTCGGGCGGTCGCGCGATCAACATGACCTTGTCCGAGCAGCGCGCCCGCGCGGTGGCCGACTATCTGGTCGCCCAGGGCGTCGCCCGCGGCCGGCTCGAAGTCGAGGGCTATGGCTATGATCGGCCGCTGCCGGGCCGTTCGGCCGCCGCAGCCGCCAATCGCCGCGTCGAGGCCGTCCGCATCTCCTGATCGGAGGCGAGGACGCGCGTTCAAACCGCCGCGCGCCGCATCGGCGCGCGGCGGTTTCGATTCAACTCCCCGGCGACCAGCCCGGCCAGCTCGAGTGCCTGCGCGGCATTCAGCCGGGGATCGCAATGGGTGTGATAGCGCCCGGCGAGGTCGGCTTCGGTCAGCGCCTCGGCGCCGCCCGTGCATTCCGCCACGTCGCGCCCCGTCATCTCGACATGGAGCCCACTGGGAATCGCGCCCTCCGCCGCGGTCAGCGAGAAGAAAGCCAGAGTCTCGGCGACGATCCGCTCGAGCGGGCGGGTCTTCGCCCCTGATGCCGTGCGCATCGTGTTGCCGTGCATCGGGTCGCAACACCACAGAACGGGATGGCCTGATGCCGCGACGGCGCGGAGCAGCGGCGGCAGCGTGGTTTCGATCGCCGCGCCCATCCGGCCGATCAAGGTGATCCGGCCGGACTCATGCGCAGGATTGAGGAGATCGAGCAGCCGCAGCAGCGCGTCGGGCTTGAGCGTCGGTCCGCATTTGATGCCGATCGGATTGGCGAGGACGCGCGCGAACTCGACATGGGCCGAGCCCTCGAAGCGGGTTCGGTCGCCGATCCAGAGAAAATGGGCCGAGCTTGCATAGACCTGGTCGCCGCGCCGGCGCACCAAGGCCTCCTCGAACGGCAGCAGCAGCGCCTCGTGCGCCGTGAAGAAGGGGGTATCGCCGGCAAGCCCGTCGAGGTGCGCAAGCGTCGCCGCGGCCTGGGCGTAAGCGCGGAACATCCGTTCGGGATCGGGCCGCCGCGCCGCCGCATCGAAAGCGATGCCGTTGACGATGTCGCCGCGCCAGGCGGGTAGGGCGATGCCGTCTTTCTCCTCCAGCGGCTCGGAGCGCGGCTTGGCGAATTGCCCCGCGATCCGCCCGACCCGGATCACCTTAAGGCCCGCGCCGCCCACGATCGTCGCCGCCATCGCCCCCATCAGGGCATGGGTGGCGCGGATCGTCTCCGGGGCGAACTCGGCGAAGCTCTCCGCGCAATCGCCGCCCTGGAGCAGGAAGGCGCGTCCGGCCTGCGCCTCGACCAGCGCCGCCTTGAGCGCGGCGACATCCGCCCCGTCCACCAGCGGCGGATAGGCGGCCAGCTCGCGGGTCGCCGCGGCGAGCGCCGCCGGATCGGGATAATCGGGCTGCTGTCGCGCCTCGTAACGCCGCCAGCTATCGGGGCGCCAGGCCATCGCTTCAGGCGCCGGGAACGCCGAGCTCCTGCCCGGCGGTGCGCAGGCGCTGCTGGGCCGCGGTGTCGCCGTTGAAGGCGGTGAGCGCCGAGCGCAAGGCCTCAGCCGCCGCCGGACGGTCGTTGAGCACCATCCGCGAGCGCATCAGTCGGACCCAGCCCGCCTCGTCGCGGGGATTCTGGCGCAGCCGGTTGGCGAGCCGGTCGACCATGCCCTTGACCATCTCGTCCTGCTGGCTCGGTGGAATGGCGCGCGCCTGATCCATCTGCTCGCGGGTCGGACCCGGTATGCCCGAAGTGGCGACCGATTGCCGTGGCGCGCGCGGCGGCGGCAGCCGGCTGGCGATGTCGATATTGTTGCGCCGGGCGATGCCGATCACCGCCTCGCGCACCTGCGCCTCCCACGGCGCATCCGCCGGCGCCTCGCGGAGCAGGGTGAGCAACTCGTCGATCGCGGTGCGATGATCGCCGCGCATGTCCTTGAGCGTGGCCAGATAATAACGCGCCTGCGCGTTCGTAGGCTGGAGTTCGACGACGCGTCGGAACAGCCGCTCGGCCTCGGGCGGCGGGGTCGCGCCGCTCTGGAGCAGCAGCATCTCGCCGAGATAAGCGGTGTAGTCCGGATTCTGCGGCGCCAGCTCCATCGCCCGGCGGAAGGCCTGCTCGGCCTGGGGGAATTGCTGCTCGTCGCGATGGGCGAGACCGAGCATGTACCAGAGCTCGTGATTGTCGGGATCGCGCCGCAGCTGCTGCTGGAGCGAGGCGATCGTGTCGGCGAGGGTCGGCGGACCGGCGGCCGCGTTGCCGACGGCATTCGCGTCGGCGCTCTCCACCGTGTCGCCGGGGCGGAACAAAGCGATAGCCACCGCGACGAGGGCGAGCAGGCCGGCCAGGGCCAGGGCGATGGTGGCGGGCGCGATGCCGCCTTTTTGGTTTGCTGGTTCAGCCATTTGGGGGCGATCTTCACGGCAAAAAAGCCGAGGTCAAGTCTGGCAAGTCGAAGAGAAGCTGCTAGACTGGCTGCGGCTGGCGCATATGCGCGCCTCGGACGGACGCGAACGGGGGCGTCCGGTCCGGGCATGTGGGGAGTGGGTGTCCTTGTCCTCGGCTTTCAAGATTGCGATCGTGGGTTCGGGCCCGGCCGGCCTCAGCGCCGCCGGGCGCGCCGCGCAATTGGGCCTCGGCCACGTCCTGCTCGAAAAGACCGACCACCTTTCCGATACGATCTACAAATATCAGAAGGGCAAGCACGTCATGGCGACGCCGAGCCAGCTTTTGCTGCGCTCGGACATGGGCTTCGAGGCGGGCAAGCGCGAGGCCGTGCTCGGCACCTGGGACCGGCAGGCCGAGGAGCAGAAGGTCAACGTCAAGTTCAACGCCGAGGTGAAGAAGATCACCGGGCAGAAGGGCGACTTCACCCTCATCCTGACCAATGGCGAGGAGGTGAAGGCCGAATATGTCGTGCTCGGCGTCGGCACGCAGGGCAATCCCAACCGGATGCGCTGCGAGGGCGGCGATCTCCCGCACATCCAATATTCGCTCGACGATCCCGGCGAATATGTCGACGAGCATATCATGGTGATCGGGTCGGGCGACGCCGGTATCGAGAACGCGCTCGGACTCGCCGCCGATCCGGCCCAGAACAACACGGTCGCGATCATGAATCGCAGCGCCGAGTTCGCACGCGCCAAGCAGGCCAATGTCGACCTCCTCATGGAAGCCAAGCATCAGGGCCGGGTCAACGTGCTTTGCGAGACGACACCGCTGAAGGTCACCCCGGGCTGGCTCTTCATGGAGACCCGCGACGGCGAGCAGAAGATCAAATGCGACCGGATCATCGCCCGCATGGGCACCTCGCCGCCGCGCAAATTCGTCGAGGATTGCGGCATCCAGTTCACCAGCGAGGACAAGGACGCCTATCCCGGCCTGTCGCCGCAATTCGAGACCAACGTCCCCGGCATCTACGTGATCGGCGCGCTCGCCGGCTATCCTTTGATCAAGCATTGCATGAACCAGGGCTATGACGTCATCGAGTTCATCAACGGCAATACCGAGCTGCAGCCCGCCGACGAGCCGATCCTCACCGACAAGTTCAAAATCCTCCCCGGCCAGCGCAGCGTTACCGAGTGGCTCGCTTTCTTCCGCCGCCGCGTGACGATTCTCAACGAATTGTCGATGCTGCAGATGCGCGAGTTCATGCTCGATTCCGAGCCGCGCGCCTATCGTGCCGGCGATATCGTGTTCGAGCGCAACGACCCGGGCGCCTCGCTCTTCGCCATCGCCGACGGCTCGCTGCTGGTCGAGATCGATCCCAACGACCCGTCGCGCACCGTGCCGATCCCGCGCGGCTCGATCGTCGGCGAGGTCGGCCTGATCTCGGGCCGCAAGCGCGGCGCCACGGTGCGCACGGCCGAGGGCGCGATCGTCATCGAGATTCCGCGCACCGCCTCCTTAAAGCTGATGGCGACCAATTCGGCGGCGAAGCGCGAGATCACCCGCATCGCCACCGAGCGTCAGCTGCTGCAGATGTTCGGCTCGGTCACGCCCGACGATCTCAAGGAGGTGCTCGAAACCGCCGAGATCCAGGAGATCCGCGCCGGCAAGGCGATCATCACCGAGGGCGAGGAAGGCTATGACATCTTCGTCATCCGCCAGGGCTCGATGGTCGTCGAGAAATCGATCGGCGGCAAGCCGGTCTTCCTCTCCTATCTCCCCGCCGGTTCCTATGTCGGCGAGATGGCCCTGGTCGACGGCGGCCGCCGCACCGCGACGGTGCGCGCCGCGATCAAATCGGAGGTGATCAAGCTCGACGGCGACGCCTTCAAGCGGCTGCTCGCCGCCAAGCCGGAGCTGCTCGCCCGGTTCAAGAAGGACATGTCGTCGCGCCAGGAGCTGAACAGCTTCGTCGAGGCGCGCAAGGACGGCTTCGGCGGCGTCGTTGACATGTACTCGTCGGTTGCCGGCTTCCTCGTCCAGGAAGGGATCGGCGAGGCGACCGACGTGCTGCTGATCGACGAGAAGCTCTGCATCGGCTGCGACAATTGCGAGCGCGCCTGCGCCGACAGCCATGAGGGCCTGTCCCGACTCAACCGCGAGGCAGGGCGGACCTACGCCCACCTGCACGTCCCGACCTCGTGCCGGCATTGCGAGCATCCGCACTGCATGGCCGATTGCCCGCCCAACGCGATCAATCGCGGCCCGGACGGCGAGGTCTATATCAACGACACCTGCATCGGCTGCGGCAATTGTCAGCGCAACTGCCCCTATGGCGTTATCCGCATGGCGAAGCCGCCCCCACCCAAGCCCAACCTGCTGAAATGGCTGTTCTTCGGCAGCGGTCCGGGGCCGGGCGAGCCGGACAAGAAATGGACCGAAGGCAAGGTCAGTTCGGAAACGCCCAAAAAGGCGATAAAGTGTGATATGTGTTCGGGCATCGAGGGCGGACCCGCCTGCGTCAGGGCCTGTCCGACGGGCGCGGCGATCCGGGTTTCGCCAGAAGAGTTTTTATCTGTTACGAGGATGGGTCAGGGCTAGCTGAGCGACAGGGACGGGGGGCCGAGCGACGGTGGCAACGAGGGGGATCGACGCACGCGAATTCGGCGACGGGACGGCTCATGAGAGCTTCCTGAGGTACCGGCGCTTTCGCTGGTTCAAGATCGGCGCGGTTCTCTCGCTGCTCACCATCCTGGTCTATTTCCTGGTCGACGTTCAGCCGCGGCACAATGGCGGCTCCTGGCTCGGCTACACGCTCGGCACGGTCGGCGCGCTCCTGATCTTCTGGCTGTCGCTGCTCGGCATCCGCAAGCGGGCGATGACCCGCGGCCGATGGTCGCTGAAGGCCTGGACCTCGGCCCATGTCTATCTTGGCCTTGCCTTGATCATTTTCGGGACGCTCCACACCGGCTTCCAGTTCGGCTGGAACGTGCACACGCTCGCTTATGTGCTGATGATGCTGGTCATCGTCTCCGGCATTTACGGCATCCTGGTCTACGGCCTGCTGCCGCAGGGCCTGTCGGACAGCCGCTCGGAGATGACCGGGCCGCAGATGATCGATGCGGTCAACCAGCTCGACAAGCAGATCCAGATCTCCGCCCAGCCCTTGTCCGACGAGGACAGCGCGGTGGTGCTCGGTTCGCTGGGCGAGGACCCGTTCGGCGGCGGCGCCTGGCGCCGGCTCTCCGGCTCCTACCCCAAATGCGGCAACCGCGCCGCGCTCGCCTATATGCGCGAGCGGCGCGATTCGGCCTCCGGCAAGCAGCAGCTCGCCGCCGACCAGGTCGTTCAGTTGCTCGAGAAGAAGGCGGCCGCCCTGCAGCGGCTGCGCGGCTATATCCAGCGCCGGGCCTTGCTCGAAGTCTGGCTGTTCGTGCACATACCGTTGACCTTCGTGCTCATCGCCGCTTTGGTCGCGCATATCGTCAGCGTCTTCTTCTACTGGTAGGGGGGTAGCAGGGATGGCGTTCCTCTTAAGGAACATCAGTCTGAGCGCTGACGGACGCGAGATCGTCCGGACATCGCGGGTGCGTGACGATCTCCTGAAGGTCGGCCGCGATCCCGATTGCGACATCCGCCTCAACGACCTCGCCGTCGCGCTCCACCACGCCACGATCGAGCAGATCTCCGCGACCCAGATCGGCGTCTCGGCCGAGGCCGGCCTCACCGTCGAAATCGACGGCGCCGCCACCCAGTTCGGCCAGATCGATCTCGCCACCGGCGGCACGGTCAAGGTCGGCCCATTCCTGCTGCGCATCCTCGCCGCCGAAATGGGCTCGGATGATGTCGCGATCGACGTCGCCCGCGCCGATACCGACGCGGAAGAGGACAGGTTCGACACTCGCCGCTTCGCGCTCGCGACGGTGATGCCCGGCAAGCGCGCCGTCGCCTGGACGCTCGGCATTGTCGTCCTCGGCCTGTTCCTCGCCTGGCCGATCTACTCCTTCTATTCCCAGCGCGGCACGCCCCCCGATCAGGTTGCGAGCGGCTATCATGCCGACCAGCTCTGGCTCTCGGGCTCGCTCTCGCCCGGCCATGCCAGCCTCGCACAGAATTGCACCGCCTGCCACGCGGCGCCGTTCCAGCCGGTGCAGGACGCCTCCTGCCAGGCCTGCCACACCGCCGTGCACGACCATGCCGACCTCGCCAGGCTCCAGCGGGCGCGCCCCGATCTCGGCATGTGGGACCGCTTCCAGCTCGCCGTCGCCGACACGTTCGGCCAGACGCCGGGCCGCTGCGTCGATTGCCACACCGAGCATGAAGGCTCGCAGCGGATGGTGCCGACGCCGCAGCAATTCTGCGCCGATTGCCACACCGATCTACGCGCGCGCCTGCCCGACACGCGGCTCGGCGACGCCTCCGATTTCGAGGACGCCCACCCCGAGTTCCAGCCCGCCGTGCTGGTCCGCTGGACCGGCGAGCAGCCGCAGCTGCAGCGCGTCAGCCTCGCCCGCAACCCGCGCGAGGCGAGCAACCTGCGCTTCCCGCACGCGCTTCATCTCGATCCGCGCGGCGGCGTCGCCCAGATGGGGCGGCGGCTGGGCGGCGAGCACGGCTTCGGCCAGCAGCTCGAATGCGCCGATTGCCACGTGCCGACGCCGGACGGGGTGCGCTTCCAGCCGGTCGACATGGAGCGGGATTGCGGCATGTGCCACAGCCTCGCCTTCGAGCAGATCGGCGGCGTCACCCGCACCCTGCGCCACGGCGAGCCGAGGCAGGTCGTCGCCGACATCCTCTCCTTCGCGCGCGGCAATCGCGGGCCCGCGGCGGACCTCGGCGCGGCGCGCAGCCGCCCGGGCGACGTCAACCAGATCCGCGCCGCGATCCAGTTCGCCCGCGCCCGCTCCCAAGCGGCGCCGCGTGCCGCCGCGGCGGTGCGCCAGGCTTTCTCGGCGGAGGGCACGTGCGGCGAATGCCACATGGTCGAGGCGCCGGCCTCCGGCTTCGACTATCGCATCCGCCCGGTCGCCTTCCCGACCCGCTACATGCTACACGGCTGGTTCGATCACCGGCCGCACCAGGCGGCGCAGCGGCCCGGCCGGCCGCGGCTCGAAGGCTCGGCGGCGTGCCTGAGCTGCCACGCGGCGGACCGTTCGAGCGACGCCGGCGACCTGATGCTGCCCAATGTCGCGAGCTGTCGCGATTGCCATGGCGGCGAAACGACGCGGCTGCCGGTGGAATCGGGCTGCGCGATGTGCCATGATTATCACATGGACGAGGGCGTGCCGGCGATGCTGCTCAGGCAGCAGATCCGCGGACGGCGCTGGACGAGCACGGTGATCCGCGCCCAGCCCGCACCGGCGCAGCGATGACCGGATGCTGGTCGCCCAGATCACCGACCTTCATCTAGGCTTCGACCCGGACGATCCGGACGAGTTCAACCGCCAGCGGGCCGACCGCACGCTGGTGGCGCTCGTCGCGCTCGACCCGCAGCCGGACCTGCTGCTGGTCACCGGCGACATCGCCGACAATGGCGACGATGCCGACGCCTATCGGCGCTACAAGGAGGCGATTCAGGGCCTGCCCTTCCCGGTCTATCCGGCGATGGGCAATCACGACAGCCGCGAGGCCTTTCTCGCCGCTTTCCCCGAGACGCCGACCGAAAGCGGCTTCATCCATTATGCGATCGACGACCACGATCTGCGGGTCATCGTCCTCGACACGCTCGAGCCGGGGCGGCACGGCGGCAATTTCTGCGCGCACCGCGCCGCCTGGCTGACGGCGCGGCTCGATGAGGCGCCCGACCGGCCGACCCTGATCGCGCTCCACCATCCGCCTTTCGACACCGGCATTCCGTGGCTCACCGAGGACCCCGACGCGCTCTGGGTGAACCGGCTGCGCGAGATCGTGGAGGGGCGGCGCAACATCGTCGCGATGGTCTCCGGCCACGTCCACCGCCCGATCTTCACCGCCTGGAGCGGCGTCCCGCTGATGATCTGCCCCTCGACTGCACCGCAGGTCGCCCTCGGCCTCGGCCCGATCGATCCCGACCGCCCCGACGACCGCCCGATGATCGTCGCCGATCCCCCCGGCTTCGCGCTCCACCACTGGGACGGCCGCCGCCTCGCCAGCCATTTCGACACGGCTGAAGATCACGAAATCCTCGCCCGCTACACCCCCAAGCTCCAGCCCCTGGTCCGCATGCTGGTGCGGGA
>NZ_JBQTJC010000083.1:0-2099 GCF_052387495.1 Sphingosinicella sp.
TGCCCTCGACACCGCTGCCGCGCGCGCCGGGCGTGGCGCGGCCGACCGCGACGGCGGAGCAACTGGTCGAGCGCAAGGTCCGCCGCGCCGCGGCGGCGCGCGGGCTCAGCGAGGCGGTGACCTGGAGCTTCATCTCCGAGGCCGAGGCCGAGCCCTTCGGCGGCTCCGCCTGGATCCTCGCCAACCCGATCAGCGAGGAGATGAAGGCGATGCGGCCTTCGCTGCTGCCCGGCCTGCTCGCGGCGGCGCGGCGCAATCTCGCGCGCGGGGCCCAGAGCGTGCGGTTGTTCGAGCTCGGCCGGCGCTATCTTGGCGACACCGAGCATCCGACGTTGGGGCTGGTGCTGGCCGGCGACACGGCGCGGCACTGGCGGGGCGGCAAGGCGGCGGGCTTCGACGCGTTCGACGCCAAGGCCGAGGCGCTGGCCTTGCTCGCGGCGGCGGGCGCGCCGGTCGACAATCTCCAGGCGCTGGCGCCCGCGTCCCAGGTCTATCATCCCGGCCGCTCGGCGCGGCTCTGCCTCGGCCCGAAGAATGTGCTCGCCGAGTGCGGCGCGCTGCACCCCCGCATCCTCAAGGCCTTCGACTTCGACGGACCGGTGATGGCCGCGGAAGTCTATCTGGACGCGATACCGGCCAGGCGCGGTTCCGGCCATATGCGCAGCGCTTATGCGCCGCCCGCCTTGCAGCCGGTGCGGCGCGATTTCGCCTTCCTCGTCACCGAGAGCCTCGCGGCGGACCAATTGCTGCGCGCGGTGCGGGGCGCCGACAAGGCGGCGATCGCGGGGGTGAGCCTGTTCGACGTCTTCACGGGCAAGGGGGTGCCGGAAGGGCGGAAATCGCTCGCGGTCGAGGTCACGCTCCAGCCCGGCGAGAAGAGCTTCACCGACGAGGATTTGAAGGCCATTTCCGAGCGGATCATTGCGGCCGCGGCGAAACTCGGCGCGACGCTTCGCGCCTGACCAAAAAATAGGGACTGTCCCTATTTACTGCGTCCCTATTTACTGCGTCTGCACCAGTTCGTCGGTGACCGCCCAATGGCCGTCGAGCCAGGCGAGGATCTCGCGCGCGGCGGGATGATCGAAAGCGGCGTAGCGCTCGGCCAGCATCTTGCGGCGCTCGCCCAGCCGGTCGAGGCCGCGATCATGGAGGGCGAGAAGGTCGCGCCGGATGCGCTCCGCCAGTTCTTCGCCCAACACCGCCTTTGCCGCCCGTTCGAAGGCCGCGCCATATTCGTAGGCCTCGCCCTGCCGGTAGCTCTCGGCCAGCGTCAGCAGGGGGATGCGGCTCAGCACCGGCTGCGAGGCCGGGTTGACCCCATGACCGGCGATCAAGGGCGCGATCCCCGCCGGCCGCCCGGTGAAGGCGCGCAAATGGAGGTGTTGCGACATGCGCGCGCCGTCATTGACCGGATAATTGTCCCACAGGAAGGGCTTGCGCCGCAGCGCCTCGGCGACGCGGGCGAGATGGCCGGGCGTGAACTCGCGCGAACAGACCTCCTCGCCGGTCCACATGATCTCGATCGCCGGATCGAGCAGGCGGCCGAGATGGGCGAGATAGTAAGGCGGGCGCGGGCCGAAGGCGACGTCGAGGATCGGATCGTCGGAATAATAAGAGGGGCAGGTGAGGATGCGCGCGGCGATGCCCCGCTCGGCGGCGAAATGGACGATCGCCGCCTGCCGCTCGGCGAGATCGGGCACGTCGCCCTTCATGTCGTCGAACAATATGGCGAGATCGTCGGGCTTGAGCGGCGCGAGCGCGGCGAGCTTGGCGGCGAGCCGGTCCTGCCAGCCCCGCTCCGGATGGAGGTGAAGCCCGAACGGGGTGAGGCCGATGCCGAAGCGGACGCCCGCCGCGCGGCAGGCCTCGCGGAAGGCGAGCAGCGCCTGTAGCTCGGCTTCGGGATGCGGCTCCTGCCAGCGGCGGCGGAGCCAAGCGTCCGCCTTGGGTGCGTAGAGATAGAAGCGATAGCCGTTCGGGGCGAGGAAGGCGACCGCCTCGTCCCGCGCCTGCCAGCTCCACGGGCGGCCGAAAAACACCTCGATGATGCCGAGCTCCGGCGGCATAACACAGGTAAGACCGCGTGGATCGCACCGTGC
>NZ_JBQTJC010000084.1:0-8257 GCF_052387495.1 Sphingosinicella sp.
GATGCATTTGCAGGATCCTTCGGTCGCCGGGCTCCCCCGGGATGAGGTACCCGACCGGGTGACGGTGCAGAGACGGATCGCTTGAACCGAAGCAACGAGAGGCTGCGATGATCCGACCGGATCGAATGACCATCAAGGCGCAGGAGGCGTTCCGCGACGCGGGCGGGGAGGCCCGCCGCCGGGGCAATCCGGTGGTGAACGACGCCCACCTGTTCTTCGCCCTGCTGCAGCAACCGGAGGGAGTGGTGCAACCGCTCCTGCAGAAGTCCGGTGTGAACGTGACCCGCCTCCTGGAGGAGGTCGAGCGCGAGATCGGGCGTTTCCCGAAGCAGGAAGGATCGGGTGCGGAGCCGACCTTCAGCCGGGAGCTGCATCGCGTCTTCGATCGAGCCGAAGCGGACGCCCGGAAGATGGGCGACGCCTACGCCTCCACCGAACATCTGCTCCTCGCGCTGGCGGAGGAGAAGGGAACCGCCGCCCGTTCTCTCCTGAGCGCGCAGGGTGTCACCGCCGACGATCTCCGGCAGGCGTTACAGGAAGTGCGCGGCTCGCACCGGGTGACCGACCAGTCTCCCGAAGAGAAGTACCAGGCGCTCGAGCGCTACACTCGCAACCTCACCGATCTGGCCCGCCGCGGGAAGCTCGACCCCGTCATCGGCCGCGACGAGGAAGTGCGCCGGGTCATGCAGGTCCTCTCCCGGCGCACCAAGAACAATCCGGTGCTCATCGGCGAGCCCGGCGTGGGGAAGACCGCGATCGTCGAGGGACTCGCCCAGCGCATCGTGAACGGCGACGTGCCCGAATCGCTGCGCGACCGCGAGCTGGTGGCGCTCGACATCGCGCAGCTGCTCGCGGGCGCCAAGTTCCGCGGCGAGTTCGAGGAGCGGCTGAAGGCCGTGCTGCAGGAGATCTCGGCGGCCGCCGGCGAAATCGTGCTGTTCATCGACGAACTGCACACCCTTGTCGGCGCCGGCAAGGGCGAGGGCGCGATGGATGCGTCCAACATGCTGAAACCGGCGCTGGCCCGCGGCGAACTGCACTGCGTCGGTGCGACGACGCTCGACGAATACAGAAAGCATGTCGAGAAGGACGCGGCGCTGGCGCGACGCTTCCAGCCGGTATTCATCGCCGAGCCGTCGGTCGCGGACACGATCTCGATCCTGCGCGGATTGAAGGAGAAATACGAGCTTCACCACGGGGTTAGGATCACCGACGCCGCGATCGTCTCGGCGGCGACGCTCTCCAACCGTTACATCACCGACCGCTTCCTCCCCGACAAGGCGATCGACCTGATGGACGAGGCCGCCTCGCGCATCCGCATGGAGGTGGAATCCAAGCCCGAGGAGATCGAGACGCTCGACCGGCGGATCATCCAGCTCAAGATCGAGCGCGAGGCGCTGAAGAAGGAGAAGGACGCGGCTTCGAAGGAAAGGTTGAAGGCGCTGGAGGGCGAGCTGGCCGGGCTCGAGGAGCAGTCCGCCGCGCTGACCACGCGCTGGCAGGCCGAGAAGGACAAGATCGCCGGCGAGGCGGTGATCAAGGCCCAGCTCGACGGCGCCCGGCTCGAGCTCGAGCAGGCTCAGCGCTCGGGCGATCTCGCAAAGGCGGGCGAGCTTCAGTACGGTCGCATTCCCGCGCTCGAGAAGCAGCTCGAGGAGGCGGCGGTCGCCACCGGCAGTGCGATGCTGCGCGAGGAGGTCACTGCCGAGGACATCGCCTCGGTGGTCGCCCGCTGGACCGGAATCCCGATGGAGCGGATGCTCGAGGGCGAGCGCGAGAAACTGCTCGCGATGGAAGCCGAGCTGGGCAAGCGCGTGATCGGCCAAAGCCAGGCGGTCGAGGCGGTCTCGAAGGCGATCCGCCGTGCCCGCGCCGGCCTGCAGGACCCGAACCGGCCGATGGGGAGCTTCCTGTTCCTGGGTCCCACCGGCGTCGGCAAGACGGAGCTCACCAAGACGCTGGCCGTGTTCCTTTTCGACGATCCGCACGCCATGGTCCGCATCGACATGTCCGAGTTCATGGAGAAGCATTCGGTCGCCCGGCTGATCGGGGCGCCGCCCGGCTATGTCGGCTATGAGGAAGGCGGCGTGCTCACCGAGGCGGTGCGGCGGCGGCCCTATCAGGTTGTCCTGTTCGACGAGGTCGAAAAGGCGCATGGCGACGTCTTCAACGTCCTCCTCCAGGTGCTCGACGACGGCCGGCTGACCGCCGGCCAGGGCCGCACGGTCGACTTCACCAACACGATCATCATCCTGACCTCCAACCTCGGCAGCCAGTTCCTCACCGGCCTCGCCGACGGCCAGACGGTGGCGGAGGTCGAGCCGCAGGTGATGGAGCTGGTCCGCGCCCATTTCCGGCCCGAATTCCTCAACCGGCTGGACGAGATCATCCTCTTCCACCGCCTGGCGGCCGAGCATATGGGCCCGATCGTCGATATCCAGATCGCCCGAGTCCAGGCGCTGCTCAAGGATCGCAAGATCCAGCTCGAGCTGACCGACGGTGCGCGGGCCTGGCTCGGCCGGGTCGGCTACGACCCCGTCTACGGCGCACGCCCCCTCAAGAGGGCCGTGCAGAAATATCTGCAGGACCCGCTCGCCGACGCGATCCTGAAAGGCGAGATCAAGGACGGCCAGACGGTAAAGGTCGATGAGGGCGACGGGGCGCTGACCTTGAGCCCCGCCTGAGCGCCCGCCTCAGCCCTCGGTCGTGCTGGTCGCGGGGTTGAAGCCGCTCGCGTCCGACGCTTCGAAGAAGGCGCGGAGCAGCCCTTGCTCGGCCTCGGTCAGATGCGGGTTCCACACGTCGAAGATGAGGATCGCGCGCAGCTCGTCGCTGTCGTTCCAGGCCTCGTGCTCGATCGTGTCGTCGAACGCCCAGGCCTCGCCCACCTGCCATTCGCGCATCTCGCCGCCGACCCGGAAGCGGCAGCCCTCCGGCACGATCAGCGGCAGATGGATGATCGCGCGCGAATTGGTGACGCCGTTATGCGCCGGCAAATGGGTGCGCGGGCGCAGCACCGAGAAGAAGGCGGTCGGCATCCGTCCGGGCACCTGCGAGCGCGGCACGCGGTCGAGCAGCGCCGCCGTCTCCGGGCAGCGGCGGCAGGCCTCCTCAATCCGTTCGCCATGCCGCCAGAGATGGAGCGCGCTCCAGTCGAGCGAATGATCGAGCGCGGTCCATTTGTTCTGCGGCGTGCCGGCATCCATCTCGACATAGGGCGAGAAGCCTTCGAGGCCGCTCTGCATCAGCGCCTCGAATTCGGCCCGGACCACATCCGTCTTCGCCTCGATCTCGGCGAGCCATGGGAAAAATTCCCGGTCGAAAAATTCGTCGGCGGGAAGGAACGGGAAATGCAGCCCCTCGCACTCGTTGGCGTAGATCCGGCGCCGGCCGAGCACCGTATCGACGCAGGCATCGAAGCGGCGCAACTCGCGCGCGGTAAGGCCAGAACGCGCCTTCACGAGCCCCTTCCCCAGCGCCTTTCCGAACGCTTCGCCCACATCGGCGACATAGGCGCGGGCGTGGCTGAGCCGCTCGTGCATCGTCGGCGGCACCTCCGGCAGCGCCCCCGCGAGGGCGAGGACGCCCCCCCAGCGATGCGCAGCCTGGGCCCGCTCACCCAGCCGCTCGTGCAGCTCGGCGAGGCGGAGATTGGCGGTGAGATGCCGCTGGTCTAGCGACAAGGCCCTGAGCAGGGCCACTCGCTCGCCATCGTCGTCACCGGCGGCGCGCCGGGCCGTGGCGAGATTGATCCAGAGAGGCGGCGCGGCGGGATCGGCCGCGGCGGCGCGAGCGAATAGATCGACTGCAGCCGCGAAATCGCGGCGCGCCAGGGCCTGCATGCCCCGCGTGTTCAACGCCATCGGATCGGCGTCGTCCTTGGACCTGAGATCGGTCAGCGCTCCCTCCGGATCATGCGCGTGCGCCGAGGCGCACTCAATTGCCGCCGTTGAAGCCCCCGGCCAGTTCGGAGATCGTCCGCCCGGCGCCGCGCTGCGCCGATTCGGCGATGCGATCCCATTCGGCGCGGGTGAAGCATTGCCGGCGCGTGCGGACCAAGGAGCCCGTGTCCGGAATGCGCCGGCAGATCAGCCGCTCGCCGTCATTGCCGGCGCTGGCTCGGCGGTCGGGTTCCTGCGCCACCGCGTGTGCGGCGGTCAGCGCACAGGCGGCGCCGAGCGCAAACAGGGCAACATGACGTAGCATCGATTTCTCCGTTGACCGTTGCTCGAAAAACGCCCGGCATCTAACACAGTCGAAGCGCTCCATGAAGCGCAACGGCGGGGCCGGCGACCGAATGGTGGTCGAAACAGGCGGATTGTATCGCGCGCGCGAAACCGACAAATAGCGCCATGGCGTCCTCTTCCCACGACTTGGCCGCGATCGCGCGCGATCCCGCCTGGCTGGCCCATCGCTACGACCCGGCCGGCGACAAGGTGCATTTCGTCCGCGCGCCGCGTGAGACGCATCGCGCCGCCACCTTCCTGATCGATGAATATCTGCCCGAGACAGAGAAGCCTTTCGTCGCCGATCGCCGGGCCGCGCTGGCGGCTGCCGCGCCGCCCGCACCGATTCACTTCATCTTCCACTCTGCTTATTGCTGCTCGACCCTGCTCGCCCGGGCCTTCGACGTCGAAGGCGTCGCGACGACGCTCAAGGAGCCGGTCATCCTCAATGACATCCAGGGTTGGCAGAGCCGCGGGGGCGAGCCGGCACGGATCGCAGAGGGACTCGATTCGGCCCTGGCCCTGCTCGCCCGGCCGTTCGCGGCCGGCGAGCAGGTGATCGTGAAGCCCTCCAACCTGATCAATCCGTTCGCTCCCGCGATGCTCGCGATGCGCCCGGACGCGCGCGCGCTGCTTCTCTACGCCCCACTTCGCATCTACCTCGGCTCGATCGCGAAGAAGGGGATGTGGGGCCGGCTCTGGGTGCGCGAGCTGTTCGTCAAGCTCGGCCGAAGCGGACTGCTCGACTATGGCTTTTCGAGCGAGGAGATCCTGCGCCAGACCGACCTTCAGATCGCCGCGATTGGCTGGCTCGGCCAGCACCGGCTGTTTGGCCAGCTGGCGGAACGTCACCCGGACCGCGTTCGCACCCTCGACAGCGAGACATTGCTGGCTCGGCCGGACGGCGCGCTGCATGCGCTCTCGGATCTCTACGGACTGGCGCTGGATGAGGGCGCCGCCGCGCGCTTGGCCGAGAGCGATGCCTTCACGCGCCACTCGAAAGGCGGCGAGAAGTTCGGCGCTGCGGAGCGCCAGGCGGAGCAGCGGGATGCCGCCGCGGTCCATGCCGAGGAGATCGACAAGGTCGCCGTCTGGGCCGAGGCCGTCGCCGAGAGCGCCGGGCAGTCGCTGGACCTGCCCGCAGGATTGCTCGATTAGCCCGGTGCGGGGCGAAGCACCGGCGCGCGTTCTTACGGTGCCCAACGCTTCTCGCGGATCCAGCGGCTGGCAAGGAACTTGGTGCCCCGGGTCACGGGGAGACCCGCATGTTCGGAGAGCGGGTCGGGGCGCCGATCGGGCCCGGCATTCCGAAAGATCAGCGCGTCGCCCTTGCGCCCTTTCACCTTGAGGCCGGTCTTCACGAAGCAGGTCTCGCCGCCCTGATAATCGTGATTGAGATAGACGAGCGCGGTCTGGTCGCGCTGGTTCTCGCTCGAGGCGACGAAGTCGAGATGGTTGCGATATTGCTGGCCGGGCCGGTAGCGAAGGATCTGCAGCGCCTCGCCTTGCTCCGCCGACGTTCCGGTCGCAGCGGCGAGGCGCCGATTGAGCACGTGGACGGCGGGATCCTCGATCGCCCAGTGGATGGTGGAGCCGTCGGAGGTGCGGATCGTGTCGCGTACCGCTCGCCGCTGGGCATCGTAGACGATCGAGGGCATGTAGAGCGGCTCGGCCACTGCCTTGAGGTAATCGCATTCCGTCGCCGTGAAGAGGCGGGCGATCGTTCGCACTCGCGGCGCCTCGCTAAGTGCCTCGGCGGGCGGGATCGCGCGGGGGTCGCCCGAATCGTCGAGGTCCATCCGCTCGATGAGCGCCAGCGCCTGCTTGCGGGCGCGATCGGCCCCAGCCTCTTTCCGGAGGCGGCACAAAGCCTCCATCCAGTCCCGCGGTCCCGCAACGCCGTTGGCGAGGAGATTGGTGTAATAATGCGCGGCCTTCGGGTGCCCGGCCTCGCTGGCGCGCCGGAACAGGTCGCGGCCCTGGGCGGGGTCCTGCGGGACCATGCCGCCCCGCCACTTCATTTCACCGAATGTGTAGAGCGCCTCCGGCTCCCCCTCGCCAGCGAGGCGGCTGACAATCAGCACCGCTTCGGCGTTGCGGCCGGCGTTGGACAGGGCGAAGGCCTGGGCGAGGAGAGGATGGCGGGCCACCTCCATATCTATGCCAAGATTTCCACCGGGCAACCAGACCCAGTCACTCGCTGTCTCGACAAAGGTGACTCATGGAATTGTCCTACCTCGGCTCTAGGTTCCGCCCTGGATCGCAGCGACGTCGAACGCGACGCTCATCCTCTCCCCGACCGAGAAGGAGCGCGTTCCGTGGAACAGGTAGGAGGGGAAAAGGACGAGCCTGGCGGGCTTGGGCTCGATCACATGAATGGGCTCGAGATCCAAGAGGAAGTCTGCCGGCGGGCGGCCGATTTCCAACCAGCCGTCGTGCGATGGAGCGGCGACCGAGGGCACCCGAATGTAACAGGCGGAGCTGATCAAGCCTTTCGGATGATAGTGCGGGACATGATAGCCGGCATCCAGGAACCGAACCGACCAGCTCGCGCAAATCGCCACCTTGCGCTCCTTGTGCCGCAGCAGCGGATGTGTCTTATCGCGGGCCGGAAGATTAGCCACATGGTCCGTCAGCGCGCGGTCGATCGCGCCGCGCAGCCGGGCGATCTCGGGCTCGGTGCGATCGAACAATTGCCAGCGGGTCTGGGTGCCGCCATGGACACTCTGCCCGATCGTCTCGACCGCGTTCTGGTGCAGTCGCTCGAGAAGCGCGTCCGCCGCGCGGAATTCTTCCGGATCGAGCGGTAGGGACGAGACGCTCACCAAGCCCGGTTGTCCCGAAAGCCATTCCCAGCGTGGGTGTCCCATTTTTCGGTAGAGGATTTCGGCAATGCCCCAGGCGGCATAGCTCCACGGTTCTTCGCCAAGCGCTGCCTCGACGAGAGCGACGGCGCGGTCGAGCTCGCCGCGGCGGATACGGTGAACGCCTTCGTGGATATTGCGTCCCGCCAGGCCCGGTGCGAGCTTGGCGAACAGTGCCTCGGCGCGCTCGATCTGACCCGCCTTGCCGGCATGGGTCGCCTCGACAAGCAGGAGCGAAGCGTCATCGGGAAGCGCGCGATGGGCGTTCCGCGCCGCATCCGCCGCCCGCGCGGGCTCGCCGCACCCGGCAAGCAATTGGATGTAGCCGCTCCAGAGCCGGGCGCGCTTCGGCTCTGCTTTCAGCAGCGCCTCGACATGGTCCGCAAATCCCGATCTTTCGCCCTGCTCCCAGCGCATTCTCGCCAGCGCAATCTGCCCGTGCGTCCAGTCGGGAGCTGATCGCGCAAAGTCCGCCAACTCATCGAGAGCCGCGCGGTCGCCGCGGCCCAGCCGCGCTTCGGCCTCATCAAGGGCGAGTTCCGGATCGTCGGGCGCCAGCCGCCGCGCGGTCCTATAGCGGTCGATCGTGTCGGCTTCCTCGCGCTCCAGCGCGACCCGGGCCCGGCCGATCGTTGCCAGCCTGTCGCCGGGTGCGGCCGAAAGGGCATGATCATAAGCAGCGGCGGCAGCTGCAAGATCGCCGCTCTCCTTTTCGACCAGCGCCAGCCCGTTCCAGTAACGCGCATCCCCCGGCTGCATGTCGAGCAACGCCCGAAACGCCCTGCGCGCCTCGTCACGCCGCCCGAGGCGTTCCAGCAAGATCGCGCGGTTGAACATCGCGTCGGCGAAGCGCGGCGAGATTTCGAGCGCGCGTTCGTAAGCGTCGAGTGCGGCCGGAGCGTCCCCGATTCGGCGAAGGAGCGTGCCGAAATTGTTCCAAATACCGGGATCGCGGGGAGATAGGCGCGTGGCCGCTTCGAACTGCGCCCGGGCGCCCGGAAGATCACCCAGCGCCTGCTCGACAATCGCCCGCAAATGATACGCAGCCGGAGCGCCGAGCTCCGCGATTGCGGCGAGATGCGTCCGGGCATCCAGGAAACGGCCTTCGAAATAAGCGCGCTCCGCGGCGGCAAACGCGGTGGCTGGATCGGGCGGCTGGATCATGGA
>NZ_JBQTJC010000085.1:0-9426 GCF_052387495.1 Sphingosinicella sp.
TCGAGGCGCAGCTCGGCACTTCGGCGACCGGCTACACTCTAACCCAGTGGGGGCGCCCGGGGCTGCGCGGTCCGGGGCGCCCCGCCATAGGGTAAAATACGGACTTCCGCCCGCGCCCTCCCCCCGATAGGCTGCGCCCTCCGAGTGGGGAGAGTGTGATGAGTCCGGGTTCGAGCAAGAGCGCGCTGAATGCGGTGAACGACGCGGCGACGCGGCCGAGCTGGGAGGACGACGCGCTCGGCTTCCTGATCGCGCCGGTGACGCGCGAGGAATTCCTCGAAAAGCATTACGAGCGCGCTCCGCTGATCGACATCCGCAATGAGCCCGAGCGCTATGCGGACCTGCTCACGCTCGACGCGCTCGATCATTTCCTCGCCAGCGCCAATTTGCGCGAGGGCATGGTCGACCTCGCCAACCACCACAACCGCGTCTCGCGCGAAGCCTATATCGACGAGGACGGCAGGATCAGCCAGGTCGCGGTCGCCGAGGAGTATCTGCGCGGTGCGACGATCATCCTGCCCCACCTCCACGATTCGATGTTCAACCTGGGCGAGTTCTGCCGCTCGCTCGAGGAGATTTTCTGCTGCCACGTCCAGACCAACATCTATCTGACCCCGACCGCGGCGGCGGACAAGGAGCACGGCAATCAGGGCTTCCCGCCGCATTACGACAATCACGACGTGTTCGTGATGCAGGTCTCGGGGAAGAAGGCGTGGCGCTTATACGGCTCGCCGGTGACCACTCCCTATCGCGGCGAGCGCTTCGAGCTCACCGAGCATGAGGCCGGGGAGGCGACGCAGCAGTTCACGCTGAGCGCGGGCGACTGCATCTATCTGCCGCGCGGGCTGATGCACGACGCCGAGAATGTCGGCGACGAGCCGAGCCTGCACATCACCGTCGGCCTGATCACCAAGACCTGGGCCGACCTGATGTTGGAGGCGGTGTCGGAGCTAGCGCTCGAGGAGCCGGAGTTCCGCCGCTCGCTCCCCGCCGGCTTCGCTGCGCGCGATTTCGACCGGGAGAAGGCGCAAGCCCACTTCGACATGCTGCTCGAGCAGGTCCGCACCCGCGCCAGCATGGACGGCGCCTTCGACCTGCTCGCCGACAATTTCATGCGCGCGCGCCGGCCCAACGTCTCCGGCGTGATCTCCGCCTCGCAGCACGGCCTCAAGCCCGACGACCGCTTCCGGCGGCGCCGCTTCGTGCCGTGGAACGTGGCGGACGACGAGGGCAAATTGGTGCTGATCGGCCCCGGCGGCGATCTCGAATTCCTCGCCGAGGACGGCGACGCGCTCGACGTCGCGCTCTCCGGCGCCCCTTTCACCGAAGCCGATCTCAAGTGCGAATCGCCGGGCGACTTTCTCCAGCGGCTCTGGGCGGCGGGCTATCTGGAGCGGCTGCCGGCATAAGGTCCGGACCTGAAGCGATGGTAGCGGAGGAGGGACTTGAACCCCCGACACGCGGATTATGATTCCGCTGCTCTAACCAGCTGAGCTACTCCGCCACATCGGCATCGGGGCCAGGCAGGGCCCGCGAGCGAGGCGCGGCTATAGGAAGGGCCGCGCGAGCGGTCAACTGGCGCCGCGCCGTCTTGAATTCAAGTCCGGAACCGCGCTCATTCCCTGTCGTTTCCGAGGGCGAGGCTGGAGAGATGCCATGGAATTGCTGACCCCGCTCGACACGATCTGCCGCCTGATCCTGCGCGCCCGTGAGCTCGAGGCGCAGATCCCCGCCCAGGATCCGGACGAGGACCCCGAGGACGTCGACGATCTCGACGACGAGGGCGATCAGGCGCTGTCGGTGCTCGAGGATGAGCTCAACGACGGCGTCGAGGAGGAGGTGCAGGCGCTGCTCGAGGACCTCGCCGACGACCAGCTGACCGAGTTGCTGGCGCTGGCCTGGGTCGGGCGCGGCACTTACGACCAGACCGAATGGGACGACGCTTTCGCCGAGGCGGGCGAGCTCGATTCCGAGGAGCGGATCGACGAGCTGCTCGACATGCCCCTGCTCGCCTCCCATCTCGACGCGGCCCTCGCCGCCTTCGACTTCAGCTGCGACGGGGTCGGACAGAACGACTAGAGCCGAAAGGCGTGGCTCCTGAACGGCGCCCAGGGGCCGCCTTCGTAGCGCCACGAGGCGAGCGCGCGGATCGCGAGCGGGCGCGGCTCGAAGCTCGCGCGCAGGCTCTGCTGGAGCGCCTTCGCGTCCTTCGGAAGCACCTTGTTCTGGATCGTCACGTGCGGCCGCCAGGGTGACTGATCCTGCGGCGTCAGCAGGCCGTGAAAGGCCTCGGCCAGCTCGCCGCGAATGGTTTCGAGGTCCTGACTCTCGACCCGGAACGCCGTTCCTTCGCCGAGGTCCATGATGCCCGTCACCCAGGCCGCGGGCGGCGGCGCGGCGGCGGCGTCGGCGAGCCGCCGCGCCAGCTCGCGCTCGATCCCCGGCGGCAGATGGCGGAACAGGGTGAGGTGGGCCGGAACCCGATTGCGCTCGGGCGGATAATGGATGCGGCGCAGGTGCTGGAGCCAGCCGTCGTCGCCGGGGCCGAACAAAGCGGTGACGATGATCGGCCCCGAGCTCACTGGCCCGGTCAGATTTCGACCTGCGAGCCTAGCTCGACCACACGGTTGGGCGGAAGCTTGAAGAACTCCATCGCGCTCTCGGCGTTGCGCAGCATCCAGGCGAACAGCTTCTCGCGCCACACCGCCATGCCGGGCTTCGGCGAGGTGATCAGGGTCTGGCGGGCGAGGAAGAAGCTGGTGTCCATCATCTTGAACTGCGGTCCGCACTGCTCGACCCGGGCCAGCGCCTTCGGCACATCGCTCTCCTGCATGAAGCCGTAGCGGATGATCAGGCGGAAGAAGCCGTCGCCCAGCTCCTGAAGGTCGAAGGTCTTGTCTTCATCGACATAGGGCACGTCCTCGATCCTGACGGTCAGCAGCAGGACGCGCTCATGCAGCACCTTGTTGTGCTTGAGGTTGTGAAGCAGCGAGTGGGGGATGCCCTCCGACGAGGTGGTCATGAACACGGCGGTCCCGGGGACGCGGGCGGCACTGGCGGTCGCGGACTTGATGAAGATCTTCGCCGGGATCGCAGCCTCGTCCATGCGCCGGATCATCAGCTGGCGGCCCTTGGCCCAGGTGGTGAGCAGAGTGAAGACGACCAGGCCGACGAGCAGCGGGAACCAGCCGCCGTCGGGCACCTTCATGAGATTCGCGGAGAAGTAGGCGATGTCGACCACGAAGAAGATTGCGAGCAGTGGGATGGCGAGCCAGGGACGCCATTTCCACAATGTGAAGATCAGGACGGTGAGCAGGCAGGTGTCGATCAGCATCGCGCCGGTCACCGCGACGCCGTAGGCGGCGGCGAGGTTGCTCGAATTCTGGAAGAAGAGGACGAGCAGAATCACCATCACCATCAACGCCCAGTTGATCACAGGGATGTAGATCTGGCCGTGCGCGGCGGCGCTGGTGTGCTGGATGCGCAGGCGGGGAATGAAGCCGAGCTGGATCGCCTGCTGGGTCACCGAAAAAGCGCCCGAGATCACCGCCTGGCTGGCGATGATCGTCGCAGCGGTGGCGATGAACACCAGCGGCAGCCGGAACCATTCGGGCGCGAGCATGTAGAACGGGCTCTCGATCGCGCTCGGATCGGCGATGAGCAGCGCCCCTTGGCCCATATAGTTGAGCATCAGCGACGGCAGCACGAACCAGACCCAGCCGGTGCGGATCGGCTTGCGGCCGAAATGGCCCATATCGGCATAGAGCGCCTCCGAGCCGGTCACCGCGAGCACGATCGAGCCCAGCGCGAGAAAGCCGAGCCACGGATCGAGCGCGAAGAAGTTCAGCGCGTACCAGGGATTGAGCGCGAAAATGACGCTCGGATCGCGGACGATCGAGATCGTCCCCAGCGTCGCCAGGGTGAGGAAATAGAGAGTGACGATCGGGCCGAAGAAGGTGCCGACCCGCGCCGTGCCGGTGCGCTGGATCATGAACAGGCCGACGAGGATTCCGATCGCGATCGGGATGACGAGCGGCTGCAGGCCGCTTTCCACCACGGTCAGCCCCTCCACCGCCGAAAGCACCGAGATCGCCGGCGTGATCATCGAATCGCCGTAGAAGAGCGCGCAGGCGAAGACGCCGAGAAAGACGATGCCGGTCGACCATTTGAGCTTCGCCTCGCGCGAGATCAAGGCGAGCAGGGCGAGGCTGCCGCCCTCCCCCTTATTGTCGGCGCGGGTGAGGATGATGACATATTTGAGCGTCACCACCAGCATCATCGACCAGAAGATCAGCGAGATGACGCCGAAGACGTGGAGCCGATCGACCGGGAGCATATGATGCTCCGAGGCGAAGGTTTCGCGGAAGGCGTAGAGCGGGCTGGTGCCGATGTCGCCGAAGACGACGCCGATCGCGAGCAGGGTGAGCCCGGCGAGGCTCCCCTGCGGCGCATGGTGGCCGGCGGGGCGGTCCGCCGGCTGCTGGAGTGCTGGGCTATCGCTCATCGGTCAGGAACGTGGAAACGTCCGACAATCCTTGTTTTCCGCCCTGCCCCTCAGAGCGGCGCGCGGCTTAGCACCGGCCCCGCGCATTCGCAACGGCGACAAGGGCCTTGGGTCCCGCTATAGACCCGCCGGTTTGCTCGTCTGAGGGAGTCGAAGATGCGGGTCGGGGTGCCGAAGGAGATCAAGGTTCACGAATATCGGGTCGGCCTGACCCCGGCTTCGGTGGCTGAGCTGAGCGCCGCCGGCCATAGTGTTCTGGTCGAGACCCAGGCGGGCGTCGGCATCGACTTCTCCGACCAGGACTATGTCGACGCCGGCGCGGCGATCGCCCCCAATGCGGCGGCGGTCTTCGCCGGCAGCGACATGATCGTGAAGGTGAAGGAGCCGCAGGCGAGCGAGATCGCGCTGCTCGAGCCCCGGCACCTGCTCTTCACCTATCTCCATCTCGCCCCGGACCCCGAGCAGACCAAGGGCCTGCTCGCCTCCGGCGCGACCTGCATCGCCTATGAGACAGTGACCGCGCGGGACGGCTCATTGCCGCTCTTGAAGCCGATGAGCGAGGTGGCGGGGCGGATGTCGATCCAGGTCGGCGCCCATTATCTCGAAAAGGAGCAGGGCGGCCGCGGCGTGCTGCTCGGCGGGGTTCCCGGCGTGCCGCCGGCGCGGGTGATGATCCTCGGCGGCGGCGTCGCCGGGGTGAACGCGGCGCAGATGGCGGTCGGGATGCGCGCCGACGTCACCATCTACGACATCTCCAACGCCCGGCTGGCCGAGCTCGACATGTTCTTCGGCAGCCAGATCAAGACCGCTTATGCGGCCAAGGCGACGATCGCCCATGCGATCAAGAAGGCGGAGGTGGTGATCGGCGCGGTGCTGATCCCCGGCGCGGCGGCGCCCAAGCTGGTCACCCGCGACATGCTGAAGACGATGAAGCGCGGCTCGGTGCTCGTCGACATCTCGATCGACCAGGGCGGCTGCTTCGAGACCTCGCGGCCGACCACCCATTCGGACCCGGTCTTCGAGATTGACGGCGTCACCCATTATTGCGTCGCCAACATGCCGGGCGCGGTGGCGCGGACCTCGGCCTTCGCGCTCAACAACGCCACTTTGCCCTTCGTGCTCAAGCTCGCCAATCAGGGCGCGGAGGCGGCGATGATGGCCGACCCGCACCTCGCCGCCGGGCTCAACGTCTCCGGCGGCAAGATCCGCCATCAGGCCGTCGCCGAAGCGCTAGGCCTGCCCTTCGAGGCGGCCTAGCGGGTGGTCGGCGCGGCGGGAGCCGGCGTGGGCTGAGGCTGAACAGGTTGCGCCGGCTGCGGCGGGCCCGGAATCTGGCCCGAGGCGCGGGCCGCGTCGAGCATGCGCAGCCGTTCCTCGACCGTGGCGCGATATTCGGCATCGGCCGGCGCCTGAGCGAGCAGCTCGCGCCAGATGCGTTCCGCGGCATCCCAATTGCCGCCCTGGGCGAGCGCGAGGCCGTAAAAGAAGCGCGGGCCGGGATGATCGGGCGCGATCCGCGCCGCGCGCTGGAAGGCGAGCTGGGCGGCCGGCGTCATCATCCCATCGGCATGGACGACGAGCGCGTTGCCGAGGCCGACCCAGAGGTCCGCGTCGCGCGGGTTCTGGCGGAGCGCGCTCTGGATGATCTGAGCGCCACTGCGCGTATCGCCGCGCCTTTGATAGCCCTCCGCGATGGTGAGCCATTGGCCGGCCGTGTCGAACTGGCCCATCATGTTGCCGCGCAGCTCGGCGAAGTCGCTGTCCGGAACGGTCTCGCGCAGCGGCGGCGGCTTGGGCCGCCCTTCCATGCCGGGATGGCCCTGCCAGGCATAACCGGCGAGGGCGAGCAGCAGGGCCGCGCCTAGGAATTGCACCGCCGCCCGGTCGCGAACGAAATACCAGAGCGCGGCCAGCGTCAGCAGCGCGAGGATCAGAATGATCAGCCAGCCCATGCCTAGCGCTTCCTGCGCTTGAAGCGGTTGCGCGCGAGAAACAGGCCGAACAGGACGAGCAGGATTGGGGCGCCCCAGAGCGGCCAAGTCACCGGCTCGAGCGGCGGATCGTAGGTTACCCAATTGCCGTAGCGCGAGATCAGCCAGGCGCGGATCTGCTCGGGGCTCTCGCCCGCCTGGATGCGGCTGCGGATCAGGCTGCGCATGTCGCCCGCCATCTCCGCGTCGCTGTCCGAGATCGCCTGGCCCTGGCAGACGAGGCAGCGGATCGTCTCCATCAGCGCCTTGGCCTCGGCCTCCTGGCGCGGGTTCGGAAGCTGCTTGTCCGCATATTCCGCCGCCGGCATCAGCGAGTCGGCGAGCGCCGGGGTCGCGGCGACGAGCGCCAGGGCGAGCAGGTGCCGCCTCATCGCGCGGCCTCCCAGGCGGCGAGGATGGCGCCGACGTCCTGCGGGTTGACCGCGCCGATATGCTGGTGGCGGATCACGCCCCGGCCGTCGATCACGAAGGTTTCGGGCACGCCGGCCGAGCCGAGGTTGAGCTGGACGCGGCGGTCAACGTCGGCGCCGATCGCGCGGAAGGGATTGCCGTAGGTGGCGAGGAAGGCCTGCAGATCCTCGGGCCGGTCGCGCACCGCAATGCCGTCGATCGGCACGCCGCGCCGGGCGAGCTCGGCCAGCGCCGGCGCCTCGACCCGGCAGGGAATGCACCAACTCGCGAAGATGTTGACCACGCGCGGCTCGCCGGAGCGCAGCGAGGCGGCGGAGACGCCGGGCTGGCCGGGCACGGCGGGGGCGAGATCGAATTCGGGCACCGGCTGGCCGACCAGCGCCGACTGGACGGTGCGCGGCGCCGGCGCATAGAGCGCGGGAACGAACAGGCCGAGGAAGATCGCGACCACGACCGCGAGCGGCACCCAGAAGATCAGCCGCCGCCTCATGCGTAAGCCTCCTCGGGCTCGGCGCGCTTCGCGGCCTTGCGCTCGCGCCGCACCCGCCCGAACAGCGACAGCAGGCCGCCCAGCGCGACAAGGCCGCCGCCGAACCAGATCAGCGTGACGGCGGGCTTCCACCACAAGCGGAGCTGCCACCTGCCCTGCTCATCCTCCTCGCCGATCGCGATGTAGAGCTGGCCGTCCCAGACGGTGGCAATCGCCGCCTCGCTGGTCGGGGTCGGCGGCGTGGAGAACATCCGCGCCTGGGGGCGGAGCTCGAACGGCGTGCCTTCGCCTCGCCTCGCCGTCAGCCGCGCCTCCACCGCGGTCCAGTTCGGCCCGGCGATCGGCTCGACCCCGTCGAAGCGCACGCTGAACGGTCCGACGCTGGTGGTCTGGCCCGGCCGCGCCGCGATCAACGTCTCCCTGATGAAGGCGCTCTCGCTCGCCATGCCGGCCAGAGCGACGGCGATGCCGAAATGCGCGGTCACCATTCCCCAGATGAAGAGCGGCGTCCGCCTGAGGTTGCGTCCCCACAAGGGCGCGATGCTCGCCGCCGCGATGCCGGGGGCGAGGACGAGGCCGAGCAGCGGCAAGATGCTGATGCGCGGCGCGAGCAGCATCAGCACGAGCAAAGCGGCGGCGCTGACGAGGACCGGGATCGCGACCCGCCCGGTCAGCGCCTTCAGCCGGTCGCTGCGCCAGCGGAGCAGCGCGCCGATCCCCATGATCGCGGCGAGGGTCAGGGCGACCGGGCCGGCGGCGGTGTTGAAATAAGGCGGACCGACCGACAGCTTCTCGCCCGTCACCGCCTCGACCGCGAGCGGATAGAGCGTGCCGACGAAGACGACGCCGAGGATGACGGTGAGGAGCAGGTTGTTGACAACGAGGGCGCCCTCGCGGCTGACGAGGTCGAAGCGCGAGCCCTCCTTCACCGTCCCGATCCTGAGCGCGAACAAGGCCAGCGCGCCGCCGATATAGAGGATCAGCAGAGCGAGAATGAAGGCGCCGCGCTGCGGATCGACGGCGAAGGCGTGAACGCTGGTGAGGATGCCCGAGCGGACCAGGAAGGTGCCGATCATCGACATCGAGAACGCGACCACGCCGAGCATCACGGTCCACGCCCTCAGCGCGTTGCGCGCGGCCAGCACGCTCGCCGAATGGAGCAGCGCGGTCGCCGCCAGCCACGGCATCAGGCTGGCGTTCTCGACCGGGTCCCAGAACCACCAGCCGCCCCAGCCGAGTTCGTAGTAGGCCCAATACGAGCCGGCGGTGATCCCGAGGCTGAGGAATATCCACGCCCCCAGGACCCACGGGCGCATCGCCCGGGCGAAGGCGGGGCCGACATCGCGCGTGATCAGCGCGCCGATGGCGAAGCTGAACGCGACCGAGAGCCCGACATAGCCGAGGTAGAGCGTCGGCGGATGGAAGGCGAGGCCGATGTCCTGGAGCAGCGGGTTGAGCCCGTTGCCCTCCGCCGCCGGCTCGGGCAGCCGCTCGAACGGGTTGGAGGAAAACAGCAGGAACGCGTAGAAGCCGATGCTGACGAAGGCCTGGCCGGCGAGCGTCGCCAGCATCGTCTCCTCTTTCAGCCGCCGCTCGAACAGCGCGACGAAGCTGCCGGCGAGCCCCATCACCGTTACCCACAGCAGCATCGAGCCTTCGTGGTTGCCCCAGGTTCCGGCGAGCTTGTAGACGAACGGTTTCAGCGAATGGCTGTTGGTCGCGACCAGCTTCACCGACAGATCGGTCCGCAGGAACAGCGCGATCAACGCGGCGAACGAGAGGGCGCAAAGCACGCCCTGGACAACAGCGACCGGACGGACGATGCCCGCCAGGTCGCGTCCCTGCCGGGTCAGCGCGAAGGCGCCCGCGCCCAGTTGCAGCACCGCCAGCGCGGCGGCCAGCCACAACAGCGCAAGACCGAGCTCGGCGATCATTCGGTTTCGGCCACCGTCTGCTTGGCCTGGGCCGCGGTCATCTCCGCCATCTCGCGCGGGACGTAGTTCTCATCGTGCTTGGCGAGCAGATTGTCG
>NZ_JBQTJC010000086.1:0-1605 GCF_052387495.1 Sphingosinicella sp.
TCGCCCAGCTTTGCGGCACGCGCATCGCGGCCGCGCCTATTTGAATTCGATCTTGGCGATCTCGTAATATTTGTCGCCGGAGGGGGCGGAGAATTCGACCTCCTCGCCCTTCGATCGCCCGATCAGCGCGCGGCCGAGCGGCGAGGCGTAGCTGATCCGCCCGGACTTGGCGTCCGCCTCGGTCTCACCGACGATCTGATATTTGACCTTCTGGTCCTTCTCGTCGAGCAGGGTCACGGTCGCGCCGAACACGACCTTGTTGCCCGACAGCGTCTTGGGATCGATCACCAACGCGCGGCTGATCCGGTCCTCGAGGTCGGCGATCGTCGCCTCGACCTGGCCCTGACGCTCCTTGGCGGCATGATATTCGGCATTTTCCGAAAGATCGCCATGGCCGCGGGCTTCCTCGATCGCGTCGATGATCGCCGGGCGCTCGACCGTTTTCAAATGCCGAACGTCCGCTTGGAGCTTCTCATAGCCCTCAGCCAGCATCGGCAGCTTGTCGACCGTCGCCATTGAAATACGCCTTTCGTCAAAAATTCTGCTTCGCGCCCCGACCCGAGGGGGCGCCCTGATCCTGATGAGGTTGTTCGGGATCTATGCGTCGGAAGCGGAATAATAGTCCTGCAACGAGCGCACTTCAAGGCTCCGCTCCCGCGCCGAGGCGATCGCCCGCACCACCGCCGCGCTGGAGGCGGCGGTGGTGAAATAGGGGATTCGCTGGCTGACCGCCGAGGCGCGGATCGAGGCGGAATCCTTATGGCTCTGCCAGCCTTCGGTGGTGTTGAAGATGAAAGCGATCTCGCCGTCCTTGATCTTGTCGACGATGTGCGGCCGCCCCTGCGCGACTTTGTTGATCCGCTCGACCTCGAGCCCTGCCGCCTGCAGATAGTCGGCGGTGCCGCCGGTGGCGACGGCGCGATAGCCGAAGCCCAGGAGCAATCGGACCGGTGCGACGATCGCGGGCTTATCGCTGTCCTTGACGCTGACGAACAAGGTTCCGCTCTCCGGCAGCTCGACCCCGGCGCCTTGCTGGGACTTGAGGAAGGCGGCATCGAAATCACTATCGATTCCCATGACTTCGCCGGTTGACTTCATTTCCGGCGACAAGACCGGGTCGATCCCGGGGAAGCGCGCGAAGGGGAACACCGCCTCCTTGACGGCGACATGCTTGATGTCGCGCTTCAGCGGCAGGAAATCGATCAGCTTCTCCCCCGCCATCACCCGCGCGGCGATCTTGGCGATGGGCGTGCCGATCGCCTTGGCGACGAAGGGCACGGTGCGGCTGGCGCGCGGATTGACCTCGATCAGGTAGACCTCGCCATCCTTCACCGCGAACTGAACGTTCATCAGCCCGACCACGCTCAGCCCCTCGGCGAGCAGGCGCGCCTGCCGCTCGATCTCGGCGATGATGGCGGGCGCCAGGCTGTAGGGCGGCAGCGAGCAGGCGCTGTCGCCAGAATGAACTCCTGCCTCCTCGATATGCTGCATGACGCCGGCGATGGCGACGTCATGACCGTCCGAGATTGCGTCGACGTCGACCTCGATCGCGTCGCGCAGATACTGGTCGATCAGCACCGGGCTGTCGCCGGAGACCTGCACCGC
>NZ_JBQTJC010000087.1:0-2105 GCF_052387495.1 Sphingosinicella sp.
GTCGCTGACCCGCCATTCCTTGCCCGCCAGGAGCTGTCCGGAGAAGCCGAGGTCCGACTCGACCGACGTGGTCCTGCCATCGCGGGTGACCTCGAAGACGAGCGTCGACAGCCCGATGGACGCCCCGACGTACCCGTTGAACGGCATCAGGTAGTAGCTCGCGATCGCGATCTCGACCGGGGCGAGGGCGTGCGAAGGCCTCCTTCGCCGTCTGGTTGAAGCGTTCGATGGCGCCGCGCCCCTCGCTCACGTACGGCGCGCTGTGGACGAGGTCGATGCCGAGCTGGTCGCAGCCGAAGTGGAAGCGCTCCGCTTTGTAGCCGGGACCTCGGGACCTCGCCCCGAACCCCACCACGAGGGGCGCGGCCCCACGACCCGGCAAGGGCTTCGCCTCTTGACCCCACGGGGGCCTGCTGCCCCTCGACCCCGCCGGACCGGAGCGGAGGCAGCCGGGTGATCTGAGCGCGAAAAAGGGTCGACCCTTGCGGTTCTCTCCGTGCGCCGGATTGGCCGGCGCCACCACCGCAAGGAGTCGACCATGGGTCACTGTGCCAGCGAATGATCGAGGATCTCAAGCTCAAGAACTACGCCCCCGGAACGCGCGCGCAGTACGTCGCCTGCGCGAAGCGGTTCGCCGCGTTCCACATGCGCTCCCCCGCTGAACTGGGCGAGCGCGAAATTCGCGACTTCCTGCTCGCCTTGGTGTTCGAGCGGGCAACCGTCGAGAAGCTGAAGATGCACGTCGCTGCGTTGAAGTTCCTCTACGGCACGACCTTGCGGCGACCCGAGGAAATCGTGGCGCTGCCCTGGCCGAAGGTCCCGCATCGACTGCCCGACATCTTGAGCGGCACCGAGGTCGAGAGGTTGATCGCCGCTATCGAGCCCCTCCTGCACCGCGCGGTGGTGATGGCCGCCTACGGCTCCGGGTTGCGCATCAAAGAGGCTTCGCTCTCTTCGCGCCGACGACATCGACAGCAAGCGGAAGCTCATTCATGTGCGCGGCGGGAAGCGCGCACGCGACCGCTACGTGCCGCTGCCCGACCGGCTGCGGGACTTCCTGCGCGAGTACTGGCGGCAGGTGTTGGGTCGCGCCATGGGCCGCCCTCCGACTGACGATGATCTCATCGTCCCCTTCGCCGACCCGGGCGGCCATTTCGGGGAGCACCTCGACAGACCATGCTCAGGCGGTTCCATGAAGATCTTGAAGACGCTGGGCCTGCGTCCGCGCCGGCAGCATGACGCGCGGCGGTGTTCTTCCGGCAGATGTGTGTCGTCGAGGCGTAGGGCGGAGCCCCTCGGAGGACGGGCGACGGCGCCGCTGTTTCTGGCCTCGGGGACATCGCTTGGCGCGAGGGCGGCGATCGGCGTCAGGCGTGGGGCTCGGAGACGGCGACCGGCGGCTGACTTGGGCCGTGGCCGACCCTGGCGAGGGCGGCGTGGTAGTTCCACGGTAGCCAGTCGGCGGGGCTCTTGGCGACATCCTCGTGGTGGCGCTGGAGCGCGACCAGGTACTCGAAGGGCTCGACGCCGTTCAACTCGGCGGTGTGGATGATGCTCATGAAGAGGTCGCCCACGTGGGCGCCGTTGAGGGTCTTGTAGAAGAGGGCGTTCTTGCGGTGGAGGATCGTCTTTTTCAAGGCGCGCTCACAGATGGAGTTGTCGAGCGGTACACCGGCGACGCGCAGGAAGAGCGTCAGCTTGACCCAGTGGTTGCGCACATAGGTGATCGCCTCGCCCAGGCCCGAGTTCGGCTCGACGTTGTGCTCATCGATCTGCTCGCGCAGCCAGGTCTCCAGCTTCTCCATGAGGGGGCCGCTATTGTTCTGATGGAAGTGCAGGCGCTCATCGGGGGAGAGGCTGCGTTCGCGAGCGATGGCGTCATTCTTGTAGACCGCACCGAGGGTCTCGAGCAGGAAGCGGCACTCCGCGGGGAAATCGTTGACCACGTCGACGAAGTGCCGACGGGCATGGGCGAGACAATTCGCGAGGATGGTCCGAAATTCGCCGGGCAGGTTGCGGTCAAGCGCGTCGCACATCTGGATCGGCGCGCTCAGGTCGGCGGCACGCCGGCGCAGGACATCGCCGAGATTCTCGCCGGCATGCTT
>NZ_JBQTJC010000088.1:0-10948 GCF_052387495.1 Sphingosinicella sp.
CATTCGTCGCGGCGAGATCGGCGGCGAAGATCTGCTCGACCGCCCGGCCGGCGCCCAGCACATAGTTGACGCTCGCATAGATCCGGTCGGTCCCCTCGCCGGCGAGCTCGATCACGCTGTCGCCGGAATTGGCGATCCGATAGGTGTCATTGCCGAGCCCGCCCTGCAGGGTCGAGGGCGCGTCGGCGCTCCCGATCAAACTGTCGTCGCCACCGAAGCCGATCAGCACATCCCCGCCACCGCCGCCGGTCAGCACGTTGACGCCCGCATTGCCGATGATGGTCTGACCGAGCGCGTTGCCGGTCAGGTTGATCGCTCCCGTGCCGGCATTGTTGGTGGTGTTGAGCATCTCCACGCTCTGTCCCGCCCCCAGCACATAGCTCACGCTCGCGAAGACACGATCGTTGCCCTCGCCGGCTGCTTCGAACACGGTATCGGCGGCCGAATCGACGAAGAACCGATCGTCGCCCGCGCCGCCCGTCATCGCATCCGCGCCCGACCCGCCGACCAGAAGATCGTCGCCGTCGCCGCCGTCGAGGGTGTCGTCGCCAGCGCCGCCGTTGCCGGTGTCATTGCCCCCGCCGAGGTTGAGCACGTCATTGCCGTCGGCGACGGTGATATTGTCGAAGCCCGATCCGGTCATGATCGTGAAATGCTCGATCGAGCTGTAGTTGACCGACTTGAAGCCGCCGGGCTCGGAGAAGTTGCCGTCGAAGCCGCCCAGCGCGCCGTTGGCGGTCGGTCCGCTGCTGTTGCTGGCCTGAGTAGTGACCGTCGACCAGTCGATGATCAGCCGGTCGCTGCCGCTGCCGCCATTGATGGTGTCGCTGCCGCCCGAGGTCTGGCCGGTGACCGTCGCGCTGTCGTTGCCGTCGCCGAGATTGATGGTCTCGATGCGGTTGACGTTGCTGGTGACGATGACGTCGTTGCCACTGCCCGTCGTCAGCGTGCCGAAATATTCGAAATTGGTGAAGCTGGTTCCGGCCACACCGGAATAGCTGTTGGCCTGGAGGTTCCAAAGGATCGCGACCGTCGCACTGGACAGATCGGCGGAGATGCCGTCCTCGTCCGCCCCGCCGTCGGCCTGGTCGATGCCGCTGCCGACGTTCACGAAGTCGTTCCCCGCGCCGAGGCTGACGATATCGTTGCCGCTGGCGGTGGTGAGATTGTCGATGCCGGCTCCGGTCATGATCGTGAAATGCTCGATCGAACTGTAGTCGACCTGGACCTGATTGTTGTCGGTGAACGTGCCGTCGAAGCCTCCCAGCAGGCCGTTGGCGGTCGGCCCGTTGTTGTTGGCTGCGTTGACGGCCGTCACCGACCAGTCGATGATCAGCCGGTCGTTGCCGCTGCCGCCGTTGACCTGTTCGCCCCCGCCGGGGGCCGAGCGCACGACGGTGGCGGTATCGTCGCCGTCCCCGAGATTGATGACCTCGCTGCGCACGGCATTGGTGGTGACGATGACGTCGTTGCCGCTGCCGGTCGTGATCGTGCCGAAATATTCGAAATTGCCGAAGCTCGTCCCGGCCGGCCCCGAATAGGTATTCGCCTGCAGGTTCCACAGGATGGCGACCGTCGCAGTCGACATGTCGGCCGAGACGCCGTCCTCGCCGTCGCCGCCGTCGGCGGTGTCCGTCCCGCTGCCGACGTTCACGAAATCGTTGCCCGCGCCCAGCTGGATGAAGTCGTCGCCGGTGGCGGTGGTGATGATGTCGTTGTTTGGTCCGCCGCTGATCGTGAAATGCTCGATCGAGGTGAAGTTCACGTTGCGACTGTTGACGTCAGTGAAGTTGCCGTCGAAGCCGCCGAAGGTAGCGTTTGGCGTCGGCCCGTTTCCCATTTGCAGGTGGCCCGCCGTGGCCGACCAATCCATGACGAGCCGGTCCGAGCCGAAGCCGCCATGGGCTGTGTCCGTGAATCCGAAGCCGGTTTGGCCATCAGCGACCAAGGTGTCGTCGTCGCCGTCGCCGTTCAGGACGTCGGCGCCGTTGCCGCCAAAGATGGTGTCGTTGCCGTCGCCGCCGTTCAGCCCGTCATTGTCGTTGCCGCCGCTCAGGACATCGTTGCCGCCAAGCCCGTTCAGCTGGTCGTTGCCGTCATTGCCGTTCGCAATGTCGTCATTGGGTGTGCCGTTATAGACGTCGTCGCCCGGGCCGCCGTCGAAGGTCTCGAACGGTTGGAGAGCCGCCAGCCAATCCTCGTTGTGCCGGAATTTCGCAAGACGCAGCTCGTCCGCCATCGCCCTCTCCCTGAAACCTGCGAAGGATCAGTCCTGCGCAAATGCTTGGAAATGAGAGGGTTGCAGAAACCAGGCACGCTCGATAGCCGCGCCGAAAGGGCAGAAACGGACAATTAAGGACAAAACAGGGCGGCAGGCGGCAGCGGACCGGATTACGGTGCCGGGGACAGCGCGTTGCGACGAAGGCGCGCCAAATTCCGAATCGGGCAGGGGGCCAGGACGGCGTGGGTCGACAAGCCTGATATACACAAGCCGCCTCTGGGCATCGACTGACAGATTCCCTATCTGGGCGGCGATGGACCCGGATTTCCAGCTCGATCGGCCCCTGAAGGGCGCCCGGATTGTCGTCGCCATGTCGGGCGGCGTTGACAGCTCGGTCGTGGCCGCGCTCGCCGCGCGCAGCGGCGCCGAGGTGATCGGCGTGACCCTCCAGCTCTACGATCAGGGTGAGGCGGTCGCGCGCTCGAAGACCTGCTGCGCCGGCCAGGACATTTACGACGCGCGCACGGTCGCCGACCGGCTGGGCATCGCCCATCATGTTTTCGACTATGAGGGCGCGTTCCGGACCAGCGTGATCGAGCGCTTCGCCGACGAATATGCGCGGGGGCGGACGCCCGTGCCCTGCATCAGCTGCAATCAGGGGGTGAAGTTCACCGATCTGCTCGGCTTCGCCCGCGAGCTCGGCGCCGATTGCCTCGCCACCGGCCATTATGTCCGGCGCGTGATGGGCGCGCAGGGGCCGGAGCTGCACCGTGCCGCCGATCCTGCGCGCGACCAGAGCTATTTCCTCTTCGCGACGACCCGCGAGCAACTCGATTTCCTGCGCTTTCCCTTGGGCGACATGCCCAAGGCGGCGGTGCGCGAGATCGCGCGGGAGCTGGCGCTCGCGGTCGCGAGCAAGCCCGACAGCCAGGACATCTGCTTCGTCCCCGACGGCGATTATGCCCGCATTGTCGCGAAGGTGCGGCCCGAGGCGGCGCGACCCGGCGAGATCGTCGATCGCGACGGCCGGGTGCTGGGCAGGCATCGCGGCCTGATCCATTTCACCGTCGGGCAGCGCCGCGGACTCGAGATCGGCGGCCAGAGCGAGCCGCTCTACGTGCTCCGGCTCGAGCCGGAACCCCGGCGGGTCGTGGTCGGCCCCAGGGCGGCGCTGGCGGTGCGCGCGGCGGCACTGAGCGGGATCAACTGGCTGGGCGAGGACCAGCGCGAGGGCTTAGGCGTCAAGGTTCGCTCGCTGGCGCAGCCCGCCCCGGCGCGCTTCGACGGCCGCAACGTCCATTTCCAAGCGCCCGAATATGGCGTCGCGCCCGGCCAGGCGGCGGTGATCTACGCCGGCGAGCGGGTGCTCGGCGGCGGCTGGATCGATACGACCGTGCCCGCGGAGCTGGAGCCGGCCTGAGCGCGGCCTATTCCGGCCCCTGCCGCTCTTCCTCCATGATCGCCTCGTCGATCCGGCGCAACCGCTCCTGCCGCGCTTCCTCGATCATCTGGTTCCAGTTTATCTGGTCGCTGTTGCGGCGCTCGGCCCGCGCCTGCTGGACGATCTGGTTGAAGCAGCCGCTGGCGCCGCCCGGCCCGGTCGGCGAGCAGCTGCCGATGCCGCTGGCGCCGACGTAGGAAAGCTCGACCGCGCGGTTGGACCAGCTCTGGCCGGCCGGGTCGTTGGGATTCTGCCTGAGGTTCGGCGGAATGCGGAAGCGATCCTCCTCCGGGAGCCGCGCGCAGACGTTGATCACCTCGTCGGTGCTCGCCGGGCAGGGATCCTCGCCATAGACGAGGACCTGGTTGACCGGGACGTCCTCGTCGGAGGCCTGGGCCGCCGTCGCGGCCGCCGCTTCCGGGGCGGGCACGCCGGGCTGCTGCGCCAAAACCGGTGCCGCGGCGAATGCGGCGGAAAGAGCGAGCAGAGCGATACGCATGATTAGATCCTCTTCGACAATTCGATCGCGACCCGGCAGCCCGCCCGGATCGCGGAATATAATAAGGGATAGCCGAAACTGTCCTCGGCGCCAGCCTCGATCGCCGCGTCGCGATGCTCGCGCTCATCCGCCTGGAATTCGGCGATCGCCGCGGAGAGCGGCGGATCGGAGTCGCCAAGCGCCTCGAGCTGCTCCGAATAATGCGCGTCGATCTCATCCTCGACCGCCGCCGTGCAGGCCATCGCCGCCTGCGGACTCATCAGAGCGGTCGCCGCTCCAAGGGCATGGCCGGCGACGCGCCAGAAGGGCTGGAGAACGGTCGGGCGGACGCCACGCTCGGCAAGCATCGCGTCGAAATGGGCGAGATGGCGTCGCTCCTGCGCCGCCATGCGCGAAACCAGAGCGGCGGCCGGATGATGGTCGCCGAGCACGGCGAGTTGGCCCGCATAGATGCGGGTCGCGCCATATTCGCCCGCCTGATCGACGCGCAGCATCGAGGCGGCGTCGGCGCGCGCATCGCCTGGGCGCCAGGCGGGGGCGCTCAGGGGCGGACCGGCGGTAGCTTGAGGCTCAGCCATAAGACAGTCAACGCAGCAAGGAGGGAAAGGATCGCATTCCAGCCCGCCATGGAAATCCCGAACAGCGACCAGGGCACCTCGTCGCAACGGATCAGCGGCGCGCTCAATATCTCTCTCAGAAGCTCGGCGCCGGAGGCGGTGCTGCCATGGGCCGTGCACTGGGTCAGCCCCTCGAAATAGTCGAGCTCGACGCCGGCATGATAAGCACCGATCAGGCCGCTCGCGAGGATGCCCAAAGCGGCCAGCCAGACGAAGCTGCGGCCTCGGTCGGGCATCTTCCCACCGAGTAGGGCAACGATCGCGAAGGCCAGAGCGGCCATATGCGCCCAGCGCTGCCAGTAGCACATCTCGCAGGGCGGCAGGCCGACGACATATTGGAAATAATACGCGCCGCCGAGCAGCGCCGCAGGCGCCGCCAGCGCCAGGAGCTTGGCCAGCGCGAGCGGCGAGCGGCCGTTCGCTTGCGGAAGCGCGCTCGCCGCCACGGATCCGGCCTCAGCGGCTCGAGCGCCGGGGCGTTCCCGCGGTCTGAACCCGGTTCAGGCGGGCCAGGGTCTGCAGCGCATAATGGAGCTGATAATCCTCGATACCCCTTTGCTCGAGTTGCTCTGCGGTCGCCGCGAAGCGCGGATCGGGCCGGCCGTCATCCTGAATCAGCTCGTCGCGGACCCCGGCCTCGTTGACCAGATGGCGGCGCAGGTCCGATTCGCGGATCCGGGTGCGCGAGCGATAGTCGGGGTCGGTGAGCTGCGGCACCAGGATGTCCGGGGTGATCCCGCCCTCCTGCACCGAGCGACCCGAGGGTGTGTAGTAGCGCGCCGTGGTCAGCCTCAGCGCGCTGTTGCCCCGGCCCAGCGGGATCAAAGTCTGCACCGAGCCCTTGCCGAAGCTGCGCTCGCCCATGACGATCGCGCGCCGATGGTCCTGCAGCGCGGCGGCGACGATCTCGGCCGCCGAGGCGCTCCCCGCGTCGACGAGGACGATGATCGGCACGCCGCGAGCGGCGTCGCCGGGACGCGCATAGTAACGCTCGATGTCGGTCCGGCGCCGGCCGCGCTGCGAGACGATCTCGCCGCGCTCGAGGAACAGGTCGGAGAGCCCGACCGCCTGGTCGAGCAGGCCACCCGGATTCGACCGGAGGTCGACGATATAGCCGAGCGGCGGGCCGCCGAGCTGCCGCTCGATGTCGGCCATGGCGCGCTGCGCCATCTCGGTCGTGTTGCGGGTGAAGGTGGTGACGGTGAGGATCCCGACCCGGTCGCGCACTTCGGACCGGACCGCCGGAATGTCGATGATCGCGCGGGTGATGTTGACGTCGAACGGCCGCTCGCGGCCCGCGCGGACCACCGTGATCCTGACGCTCGTGCCCGGCGCCCCGCGCATCCGCTCGACCGCCTCGTCAAGCGTGCCGCCGTAGAACAGGCGGCCGTCGATATGGGTGATGAAGTCGCCCGGGCGCATGCCCGCCTGGTCGGCCGGCGTGCCGCGCGTCGCCGCGATCACCTTCACCGCGCCGTCCTCCATCGTCACGGTGAGGCCGAGGCCGCCATAATTGCCGTCGGTCGTCGTCATCAGCGAGCGGAAGCCGCGCTCGTCGAGATAGGAGCTGTGTGGATCGAGGCTGGCGAGCATGCCGTCGATCGCGCCGCGGATCAGGGTCGCGTCGTCGACCTGATCGACATATTCGCCCTTCACCCGCTCGAGCACCGACATGAACTGGTCGATCTCTCGATAGGAGTTGACGTCGACCTGGGCGAGCGCGGCGGTCGCGGCGGGAATGACGGCGACGGCGCTGACGAGGCCGAGGGAGCGGAAGAGATTGTTGGCCATAACGGTCCTGCTGAATTCGGGTTGGGCCGGCTTCTACCCTGTTTCTAGGCGCGCGAAAAGCAACGCGAGATGAACGCAGGGCTAACCGGAGATCAGTTGAGCGAGTGGAACGGGTCGGCCGCCGCGGCGCAGCTCGATCGTAATTTGGGGCGAATCCGAACCCGCCCGCCCCAGCATCGCGCCGCGCCGCACGGTCTGGCCGCGGGTGACGTCCAGCCTGTCGAGATCGGTGATCACGGTCATCCAGCCTCGGCCATGATCGAGCATCACGACATTGCCGTAGCTGCGAAACGGCGCCGCATGGACGACCCGCGCCGCCGCCGGCGCGACGATGCGTGCATTGGGCGCGGGGGCGAGCGTCAGCCCGCGGCTGTGCACACCGCCGTCGGAAATCTCGCCGACGCCGGTGATCAGGCGGCCCTCGACCGGGAGCAGATAAGGCAGGCGCGGCCGGGCGTCGCCGGGACCTCCCGGGCGCGGCTCGGGGCCGGGCAGATCGGCGAGGCTGGCGGCGAGCCGGGCCTGATACTCGCGCGTGCCGAGTATTTGCGCGAGCGCCTGCGCCTCCTCACCGAAGACCAGCGCCCGGTCGCCTTCGGACAAAGCAAGGCCGGTCAGCTCGGACGAGCGGCCGCGCTGCTCCGCCTCGAACCGGGCCAGCGCCTCTCGCCGGACGCGCAGCGCCGCGCGGCTGGCGAGCAGCGCCTGGCGCGCCTGCTCGGCGCGGCCCCGCAAGGTCTCGGCGGCGGCAACCTCGGCCCGCAGCGCGGTAGTCCGACGTCGGATTTCGGGCAGGGTGGCGGCGAGGAGCGAGCGGACATGGACCGTGTCACGCATCGAGCCCGGCTGGACCAGCGCCAAAGCCGCCGGTCGCCTGGCCATGGTCTGCAGCGCGGCGGTGAGCCGGACGAGCGGCTGCTGGCGGACGGCGAGCCGGGCGCGCTGCACCTCCTGTTGCCCCTGGACGATCGCGATCCGCCGTTCGGCCGCGGTCAGGTCCGCCTCGGCCCCCGCGATCCGCGCGGCGAGCGCCTCACTCTCGGCGCGGGCGCGGGCGGCGGCGCTTGTCGCCCGCCGCGCCTCGCGCTGGAGCGCGACATAGCGGGCCTCGGCCTGCTGGGCCTCCTGCCGGGCCTGGGCCAGCGCCTCGGCGTCCGCGCCGCGCGAGGCCTGCGCCGCCACGGCGCCGGCGAGAACGACCCCCGCGGCGGCGGCGAGCGGGAAGGCGAAGGCGTAGCGCATTACTCTATCCTTCCCGATGATAGGGGTGGTTTGCAAGCACGCTCGTCGCCCGGAAAAGCTGCTCGGCGAGCATCGCCCGTGCCAGCAGATGCGGCCAGGTTGCCCGGCCGAAGGCGAGCAGCAGATCCGCTTCCGCCCGCTCGGCGTCGCCGAAGCCGTCCGCCGTGCCGATCAGGAAGCGTGCCTCGCGCCGCCCCTCATCGCGCCAGCGCTCGAGCCGGCGGGCCAGCTCGATCGAGGAAAGCTGCTCGCCTTTCTCGTCGAGCAGAACGGTGACGCTCTTGTCGGGAGGCGGCGGCATCCGCCCGCTCGCATCAGGCAGCTCGGTCACCTTCGTGGGCCAAGCAATGCGTTTCAAATAGCGCTCGACCAATTCGGCCTCGGGCGAGCGCCCGATCTTGCCGCGGGCGACGATGTGGAGACGCAATTAGCGGGTCGCCGCGGCGGGGGCCGGGGCAGCGTCCTCGAACGCCCACATCCTCTCGAGATTGTAGAAGCTGCGTACTTCCGGCCGGAAGAGGTGGACGATGACGTCCTCGGCGTCGATCAGCACCCAGTCGGCGACGGGCAATCCCTCGACCCGCACGTTGCGGCCGAGCTCGCGCTTGATCCGTTCGGTGAGCTTCTGCGCCATCGACGCGACCTGGCGGGTCGAGCGCCCGGAGGCGATCACCATATGGTCGGCGATGTTCGATTTTCCCGCGAGTGGAATGGATATGACGTCGACGGCCTTGTCGTCGTCAAGCGAACGCAGCACGAGGCAGTGCAGCGCCTCGGCCTGTTCGTCGGCTCCGTCGATCCGCGGAGCGGGTGCGTTTGCGGGCAAACTGCCTCCTTTACTTCAGGGTCTTGCGCGTCACGCCGTCGCGCAGGGCCTCAGGTTGGAACGATTGCATGACATTTTCGTGCCATGAGGGGTCGGCGGCGCGGATGGCGGTTGCCGAGGTCGGATCGGGCGGCAATTCGAGCAGCACGAGCGACGGCAATCTCCAACTCGTCCAAGCCTTGGCATCGGCCGCGGGTCGGACGAAGCGCCGCAGCCAGCTCATGGCGGGTGCCGTGAGAGCCTCGGCATCATAGCCCGAACGGGCGATCACGGCAATCGGCACCAGCTCGGCGATCCTCCGCCAATCGCGCCAGAGGTGGAACTGGGCGAGATTGTCGGCCCCCATCAGCCAGATGAAGCGCCGTTTCGGGAAGCGGCGGATGAGCGCGGCGAGGGTGTCGACCGTGTAGCGGGTGCCGAGCTCGCGCTCGATCGCGGTCGGGCGGATCGGTGCGCCCCTGGCCGCGAGCCGGGCCGAGGCGAAGCGCGCGGCGAGCGGCGCCATCCCCTCCGCCTCCTTCAGCGGATTGCCCGGCGAGACCAGCCACCAGACTTCGTCGAGCCCGAGCCGCTCGGCGGCGCCGAGGCTGATCCGCCGGTGCCCCTGATGGGCCGGGTTGAAGGAGCCGCCGAGGAGGCCGGACAGGGTCATGGCCGGGCGATAGCACGCTCGCCGGAAGCTGCGAACGGCCCTCGACGGGCCGCCCCCGCTTCGGCCATAGAGTCCCCATGAGCGGAATCGAAGGTGTCGGCGACGCGGTGACGGGCGGCCTGTTCGCGCGCACGGCCGAGCCCGAGGCCGGCGAGGCGGAGCGCGAGGGCGAGGGCACATGCCTCAATTGCGGCGCGGAGCTCGACGGCCCCTATTGCCGGATGTGCGGCCAGAAAGGTCATGTCCACCGCACCATCTCGGCGATCGGCCACGATCTCATCCACGGCGTGCTCCATCTCGACGGCAAGTTCTGGCGCACCCTGCCGTTGCTCGCCTGGCGGCCGGGCGAGCTCACCCGCCGCTACGTCCATGGCGAGCGCGCCAAGTTCGTTTCGCCGCTCGGCATGTTCCTGTTCGCGATCTTCCTGATGTTCGCAATTTTGCAGATTTTCGGCCTCTCGCTCTCGAGCCTGGATCGAGTGAGCGGCGCCCAGCTCAGCCGAGGCATGGATTTCGCGCGCACCGAGATGGTCGCCGACCTCGCCGAGGCGCGCGAGGATCGCGCCGAAGCGGCACGCGGCCAAGTCGTCCGCCATCGCGGCCAGCCGCAGACGGTCGCGCAGATCGACGCGCGAATCGCGGAGATGCAGCAAGAGCTGACCGAGTTCGACCAGTTCCGCGCACAGACCCCGCGCCTCAGCCTCGGCACCCCGGATTCCGGCATCCGCACCGGCTGGCAGCGGCTCGATGACGGCTTCGACAAGCTCCAGGAGAATCCTAGCCTCGCACTCTACAAGCTGCAGGCGAACGGCTACAAATTCTCCTGGCTGCTGATCCCGCTCTCGGTACCCTTCGTGTGGCTGCTCTTTTTCTGGACGCGGCGCTTCCGCTTCTACGACCACACCGTCTTCGTCACCTACTCGCTCGCCTTCATGTCGCTCTTCGCGATCGTGCTGATGCTGCTCGGCTTCGCCGGCGCGCCGGTGGCGGCGGTCGCCACCGCGGGCGTGTTCATCCCGCCCATCCACATCTTTCGGCAGCTGAAGCAGGCCTATGGCCTGAACTGGTTCGGCGCGCTGGTGCGCACCTTCCTGCTGGTCAATTTCTGCTTCGTCACCGCCAGCCTATTCTTCGTCCTGCTGCTCGGCATCGGCGCGCTCGGATAGAAAAAGGCGGCCGCGCCAGAGCGCGACCGCCTGCTCTTATCTTAGGCTGACCCTCAGGCGCCTTGCGTCGCCGGCCCGCCGATGCCGCCCTTCGGCCGCCGCGTCGACGGGATCGAGGCGCCGGTGGGCGGTGCCGCCGGGCGGTCGCTCGGATTCTCGCGGCCGATATCCTCGCCCTTGATCGCCCGTTTCGCCTCTTCGCCGGTCAGCGTCTCATATTCGAGCAAGGCGGTGGCGAGCCGGTGCAGCTCGTCGAGATTGTCGGTCAGCACTTGGCGGGCAACGCCCTCGGCCTCCTCGATCAAGCGCTTGATTTCCTGGTCGATCAGGCGCGAGGTCTCTTCCGAGACGCTCTGGCTGCGGGCGACGCTGTGGCCGAGGAAGACCTCTTCCTGATTGTCGCGGTAGCGCAGCCAGCCGAGCTTCTCGCTCATGCCATATTCCATGACCATGGAGCGGGCCATGTCGGTCGCCTGCTGGATGTCGTTGGAGG
>NZ_JBQTJC010000089.1:0-13880 GCF_052387495.1 Sphingosinicella sp.
CGAGCCAGGGCAGCCAGGCGCGAAAGCCGGTGGCGAAATGCGCCGGATTGGCCTTCTTGAAGGCGACCGCCCGGGCCTCGAGATCGTGCTCGTAGACGGCCCGGGCGAGCTCGTCCGGATGGCCTCGCTTGAGGAAGGCAATCAGCTCGAGCCGCTCTTCCTCCTCGATTTGTGGATGACGCCGAAGCAGGTCGGTCATCCTCTGCTCCGTCGAGGGGACATCGCTTCCCGCGCGAGCGGGCGCGCGCGGACCGGGTGCGGTTCCGATATTGGTCATGACAGGCTCCATGAGCGTGCCCGCGACCCCCGTGGGAGACGCGGCGACGCTGGACAATGTGAGGGACGAGCCGCCGGCCGGCGGCGCGGATCACGAAGCGGGCGGAGCCCTGGCGCGGAAAGCATGCCACGCAGCCCGAGGCGCGGCGGCGGACGACAAAAGCGGCGGCCGGGCGCGGCCGGGCGAAGGCGGGAAGCCACGCGGCGCCGAAAGAGCGGCTGCATCGCCGTCGCCGAGAGAGTCGCCGTCGCGCTCGCAGCCGGCGTCGCCCGGCGCGTGGCGTTCGACGATGGCCGCGCCGGGCCCTGCATCGAGCTGCAGCAGCCAGGCCGGGGGCGAGCGCTCGCCCCGCAGGCCGGCCGCGGAGGCCCGGTTGGCGGGCAGGGCGGCAAGCAGCAGGGTCAGCAACGCCGACACCTGCACGAGCCTGGACGAGACCTGCTTCACCGAAAAACCCAATGCGCCGCGAGGACAGCCTCGGGCTCAGGTAGGAACCGCCTTGCCGTCTCGCAACGCGGACGCGCCGCGCTTGCATGGCGCGGACTCCGCGGGCAGTCTCCGCGCGGGGAGGGCAAGCCTATGCGCCGACTGATTCTTTTCGCTTCCGTGGCGTTGTTCGCTTCGTCCGCCGCGCAGGCGGCGGACTGGCGGGTGGTGGCGATCGACGATGCCGGGGAGCCCGGGCAGACGGTCGGCGCCTCGGTCGCCTTCGTCGACCTCGAGACGATCGCGCGGCAGGGCGACACGGTCCGCTTCGCAATGGAGGTGCGCTTCCGCCCGCAGAGGGGCAGCGCCAACATCATGCGATCGCGGATGCGCGCCGAATGCACGCCGCGCCGCTGGGCCTCGGAAGGCTCCGCCATCTACGCGGACGACCGGCTGCTCGACGAAAGCGGGCCGTCGCCGATGGCCGATGCCCGGCCCGGCACCAACGCCGTGAACGTCATCGACGGCGTCTGCAACCGGCAGTTCCAGAGCGGCAGCGTCGATCCCGCCAGCCACGCGGAAGGGATATTGGCGCAAACCTCCGGCGCGAAATAGGGCGCCGGCCCGCGCGCGATTCCGTTCAGTCGTCCTCGGGATCGAGATCCAGATCGATGTCGAGCTCGGGATCGAAATCGGCCATGCCGAGCTCGACGGCGCGCATGGCGGCGGCGGTGGCGCGCTCGGCGATGCGCGCGATGCGGCCCTGGACCTCCGCGCTCGCCATCACCCGCTCGACCCGCGCTTCGATCCGGGGCGCGGCGGCGCGCAGCACGCGGCGCACCTCGGGGCTGTCGGCGCGGCGGCCGTTGGTGCAGATCAGGGTGTCGTTGTTCATGTTGAGCTCAAAGCCGTCCCACTCGCCGGGGGCATAGCCGCAGGCCTCGGCGATCACCGCCTGCTCGTCGGGCGTGAACCAGGGCCCGTCGGCGCGCAGCTGCCGGTCAATTTCCGCGCCGAGGCCGGAATCGTCGCCCGGATCCGCCGTCGCCGGCAACGGCGCCGCCACGATCCCCGCCACCATCACCAGCACCGCCGCGCCCAGGCCCAGCTTGTTCCGCATCGTCACTCTCCCGATTTGAGGCTGCTACGTTTGTGGCACACCGGGATGAACGGCCAGTGAATGGAGATGCGGAGCGCGTCACTTTCAGCTAACATCCTATCTGGCACTTTTCTCTTGACAGCGTGACGCTGATATGGTACTTTCCTCCCATGCTGCGGAAGTGTAGCTGGTTCCCGAGTCGCTGAGTTTTCCTCAGGGCAGGCCGGGAAGTGAGACCGGGTCCCGGCCTGCGCCGGGATGCAAGACAATCAGGCCGGTGCGGGCTTCGCGCCGGCTTTTTTCATGGGACGAGCGGGATGGCGATACGGTCGGGGCGCGGGCGCGCCTGGCGGCGGGGGGTGACGCGCGCGCTGGACGGGGACGAGATTGCGGCGTTTCTCGCGGCGATCGAGCAAGGCGAGACGGTGGCGGGGGCCGCGGCGGCGGCGGGGATCGCGGTTTCGACCGCTTATTACCGGCGGCGGAATTGTCCCGACTTCGCGCGCGGCTGGGCCGAGGCGAAGGCGCGGGAGATCGCCGCCTGGTCGGCGGCGGGCGCGGCTGCCGAGGGCAAGACGATCGTGCGCGGCCATGCCGGGCGGCGGCTGATGCGCAAGCGCAAGCGGCCGGTGGAGTTCGACCGCGACCGCAAGCAGGCCTTTCTCGATCACTTCGCCGGGAGCTGCAATCTGGCGGCGGCGGCGCGCGCGGCGGGCGTAGGCGTCAGCGCCGTCTATCGCGCGCTCGCCAATGACAGCGCCTTCGCCGAGGGATTCCAGGCGGGGCTCGAGATCGGCTACCGGCTGCTCGAGGCCGAGGCGCTGGGCCAGCAGCGCGCGGCGCAGCTTCGCTATGCGATCGATCCCAAGCCGGACCCGGCCGCCGAGGCGCAGAGCTTCGAGCGGACGATGCAGCTGCTGCGCGAATATAATCGCGGGGCGGGCGCGGTCGGGCGGCGGGCGCCGCGCACTGGCGACGCGCGCTCGCGCTGGAGCTTCGACGAGGCAATGGCGGCGCTGGAGAAGGAGCTGGATGCCTTCGAGGCATCGGGACCGGTGATCGAGGCGGAGGAGGACGAGGCGCCGGCGGATGACGAGGCCCGGCGAGAAGAGGCCCCTCCACCACCCGTTGAGTGGTCCCCCTCCCCCGGAAATCCGGGGGAGGATAAGGCTCTCGGGGAGGAATAAGTGGGGCGCGACGCGGCGCGGCGGTTGCTGCGCCGGCTCAAGAAGCTGTCGCCGTTCGCGCGGCGGCGGCTGATCGCGCGGCTGCCGCGGCCGGCGGTGCGCGCGATCCGCGAGGAATGGTGGTGGCACGCCCATGGCGGGCAATGCGCACCCGGCGGCCCCTGGCGCGTGTGGCTGATCATGGCGGGGCGCGGCTTCGGCAAGACCCGGGCCGGCGCGGAATGGGTGTGGGCGCGGGCGCGCGAGAACCCGCGCGCCCGGATCGCGCTGGTCGCGGCGAGCCTGGACGAGGTGGCGCGGGTGATGGTGGAGGGCGAGAGCGGGCTGCTCGCCTGCGCGCGCAGCGACGAGACGCCGGTCTGGCGGCCGAGCAAGGGCGAATTCCTGTTCCCCTCCGGCGCGGTGGCGCAGGCCTATTCGGGCGCGCACCCGGCGATGCTGCGCGGGCCGCAGCACGATTTCGCCTGGTGCGACGAGCTGGCGAAATGGCAGCATCCGGCGGAGGCCTGGACGAACTTGCGGCTGGGGCTGCGGCTGGGCGAGAAGCCGCGCGCGCTGGTGACGACGACGCCGGCGCCGGTGGCGGCGCTGAAGCGGATAGCGGCGGCGGCGGACACGGCGACGACGCGCGGGCGGACGGCGGACAATCCCCATCTGCCCGAGGATTTCGTGACGGCGATGATCGCCGATTATGGCGGCACGCGGCTCGGCCGGCAGGAGCTGGACGGCGTGCTGTTCGACGACGTCGACAACGCCTTGTGGGAGAGGGAGATGATCGAACAGTTGCGGACGGGCCCGCGCCTGGCGGGAGAGATGCGGCGCGTGGTGATCGGGGTGGATCCGCCGGCCTCGGCGGGCGGGACCTGCGGGATCGTCGCCTGCGGGCTGGACGCGGACGGGCGCGCCTGGGTGCTGGGCGATCACAGCGTCGCCGGCGCCTCGCCGAACGGCTGGGCGCGCAAGGTCGCGGCGGCGGCGGAAATCTGGCGCGCCGACCGGATCGTGGCGGAGAAGAACAATGGCGGCGACATGGTGGGGAGCACGCTGACGAGCGTCGCGCCGGAGCTGCCGGTCAAGCTGGTCAGCGCCAGCCGGGGCAAGAGCGCGCGGGCCGAGCCGATCGTCGCGCGCTTCGAGGCCGGTCAGGCGGGCTTCGCCGGGCATTTCCCCGAGCTGGAGGACCAGCTGTGCGGGATGACGGTGGACGGCTATCGCGGGCCGGGGGAGAGCCCGGACCGGGCTGACGCGATGGTCTGGGCGCTGACCGAGCTGGTGGTGAAGCCGCCGCGCGCGGAGCCGCGGATACGAAGGCTCTAGCGGATGAGGGACAACGCCCCTCGACTTCGCTCGGGGCGAACGGGTAGGCAGACGCCATGACCGTCACCGTGCGCCGCGTTGTCTCGAAGGCCGAGCGGAAGGAATTCGTCGAGCTCGCCTATCGGCTGAATGCAGGCGATCCCAATTGGGTGCCGCCGCTGAAGGACGAGGTGCGGGGGCTGATCACGCCGGGGAAGAATCCCTGGTTCGAGCATGCCGAGGCGGCATTCTTTCTCGCCGAGCGTGATGGCAAGGCAGTGGGGCGGATCTCAGCGCAGGTGGACCAGCTCGTGCTCGAGCATATGGCGCCGGGGCTCGGCCAGTGGGGGATGTTCGAGGCGGCGGACGAGGAGACGGCGCGGGCACTGCTCGGCGCGGCGGAGGACTGGCTCAAGGCCAAGGGCATGACCAATGCGATGGGCCCCTTCTCGCTCGGCATCTGGGACGAACCGGGGCTGCTGATCGAAGGGCACGACCATCCGCCGATGGTGATGATGGGGCACAACAAGGCCGAGTATCGGGGCTGGATCGAGGGGGCGGGCTACGCCAAGGCCAAGGACCTCTACACTTACGACGTCCCCTCCGACCGGCCCTTCCCTCCGATCGTCGAGCGGATCGTGGCGTCGGGCGAGAAGAATTCGCGCATCCGCATCCGCAAGATCGACAAGAGCCGGTTCGACGCGGAGGCGGCTTTGCTCCTCTCGATCCTCAACGAGGCCTGGGCGGAGAATTGGGGCTTCATCCCGCTCACCGACAGCGAGATCGCCTATGCCGGGAAGAAGCTGAAGCCGATCGTTCTCGAGGACATGATCCTTGTCGCCGAATATGACGACGGGCTCGAACCCGGCCATTGGTTCGAGCCCGTCGCATTCATGATGTCGCTGCCGGATGTGAACGAGTTCCTGATGGAGTTGAAGGGCGAGCTCTTCCCGTTCGGCTGGGCGAAGCTGTTGTGGCGGCTGAAGCGGATGCGGCCCAAAGGGGGCCGGGTGCCGCTGATGGGCGTGCTGTCGAAGCTCCACGCGACCCGGCTGGCGAGCCAGCTCGCCTTCATGATGATCGAATATATCCGTCGCGCGGGGAACGGCCGTTACGGCATCACCCGCGCCGAGGTGGGGTGGATCCTCGAGGACAATGCGCCGATGCTGTCGATCGCCGACGCGATCCAGGCGCGGCGCAACCGCACCTACCGGATTTACGAGAAGCCCTTGTAGGACGGCCCTACTGGCCGTTGGCGGTGATCGAGATGGCGCGATTGTCGCCGGTGCGGAAATCGGCGCGGACATCGCCCTCGGCGGCGTTGATCGTGGCGCCGCCGACCGAGACCTCGCTCCGTCCGTCACCGAAATCGGCGCGGACCCCGCCCATGTTGAACTCGGCGTCGAGCTTGCCTTCGACGCGGTTGCCGCGCGCCTCGATTGCGCCGTTGTCGGATTCGGACGTGTAGGTGATGTCGCAGCCGGCGAGCGCCAGCGGAGCGAGCGTCAGGACGAGCGCCCTGCATCTCATTTCCTTTCTCCTCGCGCCGCCAACGCCCGCCCAAGCGGGCCGTTCCGCCCGGCTTTCGCTTGGCCCGCGGGCTTGTTATGCTCGGCGCGGACTTGGAAAGGGGCGGATCCTGCGATGAGACTGCGCAACCTGGCCGCGCTGGCGGCGCTCGGGCTCGCCTCGTGCGGCTATGTCGACGTCAATTTCGGCGGCGGCGAGGACAATCAGAGCGCCAATCAGGCCGGCAATGCCGCGGCGCCGGCGACCGGCAACCAGGCGCAGGCGGCGGATGCCGGCGTCACTTCGAGCCGCTCGCTCCAGCAGCTCCAGGGCGGCGGCGCGAGCGGCGGCAAGGACCCGGCGGCCGGCGGCGGTCCGATCAACGCGGCGCTGCTGATCGGCTCCTGGGGCGACGACGGCGACTGCTCCAACCCGACCGAGCTCTTCGCCGACGGCACCTTCCGCGCGCCTAATGGCGGCCAGGGCAATTGGCGGCTCGAGGGCAACACCCTGGTCGCCACCGGCCCCGGCGGGGCGGCGACGATGCAGATCACCTCGGTGAGCGCGACCGAGCTGGTCGGCACCGACGCGCAAGGCGCGCCGGGCCGCTCGATCCGCTGCTGAGTACGACGGGCGGCGAAGCGAGCCGCCCGGCGGGCGGATACGTCAGACGGGCGGTTCTCGACTCGCCCCGGCCATGTTATGGAGGTGCCGGCGCGCGTGACGCGGTGAATCTTGCTCCGTGGCACGGGTACGGCCCCCAGGCCGACCGAACGCATCGTGGGGAACGCAAGTCCCACCGCGCGCCACCTATCTAAAAGAGTTCGCCGCTGGCTTTTCGCGTGAGCGGGCGTGGTGAGTTGCTACTCCCCGGTGCAGCGACCGGTCTGGCCCATGCCGCCGCAGGCCGCGGTCTCCATCCAGCGCTGACCCGACTTGCGGCCTTCTTCGGCGGCGCGGTCCCACTCGGCCCTGGTCAGGCAGACGCGCCGGCGCGAAGCGAGCTTGCCGGTTTCCTGCGTGCTCCGGCAGATGCGGCGCCCCTCATGTTCACGCGAACTCGCCTGGCTCATCTGGGCCACGCCCGTTGCGCTCATCGCCACCAGCGATCCGGCGACCGTCGCCACCGCCAACGTCAGTCTCAACATAGAGCCTCTCCCGCGCGCACTGCACGGCAAGTCTATGCCGGAAGGCCATCGAACGCAATGACTTGGCCTTGACGGTCAGTCCTCGAGCGTCACCCAGGTCGGGGCGTGATCGCTGGCCTTCTCGCGGCCGCGATAGTCCTTGTCGACGCCCGCATCGAGCAGGCGGTCGGCGGCCAAAGCGGAGAGCAGCAGGTGGTCGATGCGGAAGCCAGCGTCGCGCTGCCAGCAGCCGGCGGTATAGTCCCAGAAGGTGTAGACGGCGCCTTCGGGATAGCGGGCGCGGATCGCGTCGGTATAGCCGAGGTTGAGGATGCGGCGGAGGCCCTGGCGGCTCTCGGGCTGCATCAGCGCGTCCGAGGCCATCGCCTTGGCGGAGAAGACGTCATCGGGATCGTCGGTCGGGATCACGTTCCAGTCGCCGGCGAGGACGGCCGGTCGTTCCTCGGCGAGCAGCTCGGCGGCATGGGCGCGCAGGCGATCGAGCCAGGCGAGCTTGTAGGCGAATTTCTCGGTGCCGACCGGATTGCCGTTGGGAAGGTAGATAGAGGCGACGACGACATCGCCGACCTCGGCCTCGATATAGCGACTGTGGGTGTCGTCGGGATCGCCGGGCAGGCCCTGACGGCGGAGCGTCACCGGGCTGGCGGCCGGGGCAAGGATGGCGACGCCGTTAAAGCCCTTCTGCCCATGCCAGACGCCGTCATAGCCGGCGGCGCGGATGTCCATGATCGGGAAGGCGTCGTCGTCGCACTTGATCTCTTGCAGACAGAGCGCATCGGGCTTTTGCTCGTCGAGATATTCGAGGAGCCTGGGGAGCCGGGCGCGGATGCCGTTCAGATTGTAGCTGACGATCTTCATGGGTCCCGCGATAGCATTGTCCGCCGCCGAGAAAACCCGTTTAGCGGGCCTTTACCTCGCGCGCGTATGACGCGCGCATGGCGACCCGCGTCCTTCTCACCGTCGACACCGAGCTGACCTGGCGGCATTTCGCAGCCGGGGGCGGCTGGTGCGAGAATTTCGTGCGCAGCGTGGAGCCGGCGGGCGTCGGCATTTCCTACCAGCTTAAACGGCTCGCCGAGCACGGCCTTTCGGCCTGCTTCTTCGTCGATCCGATGCCGGCGCTCGTCTACGGGCTCGAGCCGGTCCGCCGGATGATCGAGCCGATCCTCGACGCGGGCCAGGAGGTGCAGCTGCACCTGCACAGCTTCTGGCACGATCTTGCCCAAGGCAATCGCGACGACGCGCGTTTCGAGCTGACCAAGTTCGATGCGGCCGCGCAGCGCGAGCTGATCGAGCAGGCGCGCGGACTGCTGATGGCGGCGGGGGCGCCCGCGCCGGTCGCCTTCCGCTCGGGCAGCTATGCCGCCGACGCGGACACGCTGCGCCCGCTGCGCGACCTCGGCTTCGCCTGGGATAGCAGCCATAACGGCGCCGACCATCCCTGGCCGAGCGCGCTGCCGCTCGATCCGGCGCTGATCGACCCGGCGCCGTGCGAAGGGGTCACCGAAATCCCGGTCAGCCAGATCCGCCGAGCCGACGGCGGCCTGCGCCCGTTCCAGCTCTGCGCGCTCTCTCGCCAGGAAATGAAGGCGGCGCTGAGCCATGCGGCGCACCACGGCCACCCGACCACGACCATCGTCAGCCATAGCTTCGAGCTCGCCACGCGTGACGGCAAACGGGTCAACAAATTGGTGCGGGGCCGCTTCGACTGGCTGTGCCGCTTCCTCGCGGCAAACGAGGCGACTATGCCGACCATGCGCTTCGACGCGCTGACCGCCGCGCCGCCCGCCGAGCCGGGCGAGCCGCTGCCGCCCCGCCGTCTGCGCACCGCGCGGCGCATGGCCGAGCAGGCTGTCGGCGCGGCGCTCTACGAAAAGCCGTTGGTCGGCGCCGCGCTGGTCGCGCTGCCGCCGCTGGCGGCGTTCGAGGAACTGGTCGTCCATGCCGGCCTCTGATGTCGCCCTGCCGCTTCGCATCGGGACGCGCACGCTCTTCACACTGCGCCGGCGGCTTGTGCGGCGCGGGCTCTCGCTCGAAGAGGCGCTCGGCGGCGGCCTGCCGGCGCTGCCAACGCTTGGCGAGGGCGAACAGGGCTATCTGGTCAACGCCTTGCCCGCCGGCCGGATCGACACGCTGGCCGCGCGCCATGCCGGCCTCAAGTCGTTCGTGCGCCAGCTTTACCGGCGCAGCTATGCCCGGCTCGACCAGGATTTCGAAACCTATCTCGCGGGCTTTTCGTCGAAAAGCCGCTCGACCTGCCGGCGCAAGCTGCGCAAGTTCGCCGAGGCTTCCGGCGGCGCCATCGACCTGCGCTCTTACCGGAGCGAAGCGGAGATCGGCGAGTTCTATGAGGCCGCGCGGCGCGTTTCCGCCCGCAGCTATCAGGAGCGGCTGCTCGATTGCGGTCTGCCCGAGGGCGCGGAAGCGGTCGCCGACATGCGCGCGCTCGCCCGCAAGGGCCGTGCACGCGGCTGGCTGCTCTACCTGAAGGGCGAGCCGGTCAGCTATCTCTGGGCGCCCGCCGAGGGCGGGACCTTGCTCTACGCTTATCTCGGCTACGATCCCGATTATGCGGAGCTATCGCCCGGCATTGTGCTGCAGCTCGAGGCGATGCGCGAGCTGATGGCGGAACGCGCCTTCCGCCTGTTCGATTTCACCGAGGGCGACGGGCAGCACAAGAGGCTGTTCGCGACCGACGGGCTCGACTGCGTCGATCTGCTGCTGCTGCGGCCGAACGCGGCGAACCTTCTCTCCGCTTATGCGCTGACCGCGTTCGACAAATTGGTCGCGGCGGCCAAAGCGCTGACCGGAAGGCGTTGAAGCCATGCCGATCGAATTCGCCACTGCGGTGCTCGCTTCGGTCGAGCAGGGCTTCCCGGCGACGATCGACGCGATCGCGGTGGCGGCGCGGCACGCCTTCCTCCGTCGTCCCTGGTATGCCGACGGCGGAAACCAAGGCGCGCGCACGCTGATCGCGACCCGGCCCGGCGGCGAGGCGATCGGCGCGCTGCCGCTGGTGCGGGTCGGGCCCGCCATTCTGGGTATCAAGGCGATCGCGGGCCCCTATTGGCCGTTCCGTTTCATGCCGCTCGCGGCCAACGCGAACGAGGAAGAGCTGACCGCCGCGCTCGACACTCCGGTGGCGCGCCGCACCTTGGGCCGGCTCTGGCGGCTGGGCCCCGCGCGGGAAGGCGATGCGGCCGTGCTGATCCGCGCGGCGCGGCGCGCCGGCTATCGCGCGCTCTCGCGCCGCGCGGGCACGTCCTACGCACTCGACATCGCCGGCGGTGACTGGCCGAAGCCCTCGACCCTGCGCAATCTCAGGAAGCACGAGAAGAAGCTCGCGCGGCTGGGCAGCCTCGATTTCCGCTTCGTCAGCGGGGCAGCATGGAGCGGCGCAGTGCTCGACGAGCTGGCGGAAATCGAGCGCAAGGCCTGGGCGGGCAACCAGAAGGACGCCGACCGCAAATTCCTCGATCCCACGCTGCTCGCGGGCTGGGCGGCGACAATCGCCGACCCCGTGCTGGCGGAAATGCTGAGCGTCGGCATCCTCTCGATCGGCGGCGCGTCGGTGGCGTTCAGCTTCGGCCTCGATTGCGGCCGGACGCGCCATTGCATCGCGACCAGCTACGACGCGCGCTTCGCCCGTCACAGCCCCGGCTATCTGACCGGTTATTGGACCTACATGAAAGCGGCCGAGCGCGGCGTCGAGATGCTGAGCCTGGGCGCGGGCGACAATGGCGAGAAGAGCAGCATGGGCGCGGTGCCCGAAGGTGAGCTGACGGATTATCTGTTCGTGCGCGGGGCGATGCTCGCCGGCCTGCTCAGGCCCTTCTGGCGCTAGATCGAGAAGCTGGTCCCGCAGCCGCAGCCGGACTGGGCGTTCGGGTTGGTCACCTGGAAAGACGCGCCGCCGAGGCTCTCGACGAAGTCGACGGTCGAGCCGCGCACCAGATCGAGCGAGACCGGATCGACGACGAGCGTCACGCCGTCCGCGACGGCGGTAACATCGTCCTGCGCCACTTCGTCGGCGAGGCCGAAGCGGTATTGGAAGCCGGCGCAGCCGCCGCCGTCCACCGACAGCCGCAGGATCGCCGGCTTCGCCTGCCGCTCGGCGATCGCGGCGACGCGCGCGGCGGCCGAGGATGAAAGGGCGATCTCGCTCATGCCCATCAAATCGGAGCGCAAGCGGCCGGAAACCAGCCCTTGCGGCGCTCGCGGCGAATAGCCATAGGGCGGCCATGAAGACCCGTGTCTATGTCACGCTGAAGAACGGGGTCCTCGACCCCCAGGGCAAAGCCATCCACCACGCGCTCGAAGGGCTGGGCTTTTCCGGCGTCAACGACGTGCGCGCCGGCAAGCTGATCGAGCTCGATCTCGACCCGGGCGTCGGCGAGGCGGAGGTGGAGGAGATGTGCCGAAAGCTCCTCGCCAACACGGTGATCGAGAATTTCCGGATCGAGCGGGCGGAGAGCGCCGCTTGAGGAGCGCCGTGATCGTCTTTCCCGGCTCCAATTGCGACCGGGACATGGCCGAGGCGCTGAAGCTGGTCTCGGGCCGCGCCCCGGCGATGGTCTGGCACCGGGAGAGCGAGCTGCCGGACGGGCTCGACCTGATCGCGATCCCCGGCGGCTTCTCCTATGGCGATTATCTCCGCGCCGGGGCGATGGCGGCGCAATCGCCGGTGATGCGGGCGGTGCGCGAGGCGGCCGAGCGCGGCGTTTTCGTGCTCGGGGTCTGCAACGGCTTCCAGGTGCTGACCGAATCGCACCTGCTGCCCGGCGCGCTGATGCGCAATGCCGGCATCTCCTTCGTCTGCCGCGACGTGCCGCTGGTGGTCGAGAACAGCCAGTCGGCCTTCACCGGCGGCTACGAGGCGGGCGAGCGGATCGCGCTGCCCGTCGCCCACCACGACGGCAATTACCAGGCCGACGCCGAGACGCTCGATCGGCTGGAGGGCGAGGGCCGGGTGGCGCTGCGCTATGCCGACGCGGTCAACGGCTCGGCCCGCGGCATCGCCGGCATCCTCAACGACGCGGGCAACGTCATGGGCCTGATGCCCCACCCGGAACGGGCCGTGGAAGCCGCCCACGGCAATAGCGACGGGCGGCGGCTGTTCGAAGCCCTGCTGGAGGCGGTCAGCCAGCCGGCCTGACGCGCTCTAGCTTCCCTCATCCTTATGCGCGGCGGCGTCCAGCCATTCCCTGAGCGCCATCGGGAAGGGGAAGACGATGGTGTTGCTGCGCTCGTTGGCGATGACGTTCAGGCTGGATAGATAGCGAAGCTGCATCGCTTCGGGCGCTTGCGCAAGAATGCGCGCGGCCTCGAGCAGCTTCTGCGCGGCCTGCTCCTCGCCTTCGGCGTTGATCACCTTGGCGCGCCGCTCGCGCTCCGCCTCGGCCTGGCGGGCGATCGCGCGGACCATCACCTCGTTGAGATCGACATGCTTGATCTCGACATTGGCGACCTTGATGCCCCAGGCGTCGGTCTGGCTGTCGAGGATCTCCTGGATGTCGGCGTTGAGCTTGTCGCGCTCGGCCAGCATCTCATCGAGCTCGTGCTTGCCGAGCACCGAACGCAGCGTCGTCTGCGCTAGCTGGCTCGTCGCGCCCATATAATCCTCGACCTGGATATTCGCCTTCTCCGGGTCGATCACCCGGAAATAGATCACCGCATTGACCCGCACCGAGACATTGTCACGGCTGATCACGTCCTGGGTCGGCACATCGAGGACGAGCGTGCGCAGGTCGGTCCGCACCATCTGCTGGACGAACGGGATGAGGATGATGAGACCGGGCCCCTTCACCCCGGTGAAGCGGCCGAGCGTGAACACGACGCCGCGCTCATATTCGCGCAGGATCTTGATCGCCGCGGCGAGGAAGATGAGGAGAAAGAGGATCAGCGGGGCGTAGAAGCCGTAATTTTCCAGTATTTTCATCTCATCCTCCTCCTTCTTCGACGGGCTCGACCGTGAGGGCCAGCCCTTCGACTCGCGTCACCCGGACCGGGGCGCCCTTGGTCAGCCGCTGCGGGCCGACAGCGCGCCACCGCTCGCTATGGACGAAGGCGTGGCCGCGCCCCTGGTTCCAGTCGATCACGGTGCCGCGGGCGCCGATCATTTCCTCGACGCCGCTGACGATCCTGCGCCGGCGAGCGTCGAACGCCAGGCGGGCGATCGCGGCCAGGGCGAGAGCGCTGACGACGGCGAGCGCCGCGACCGTCGGCCAGCTGATCCGGAATTCGGGAATATCAGTGTCGACGAGAATCGTGCCGCCGAGCAGGAAGGCGACAATGCCGCCGATCCCCAATATGCCGAAGGAGGGCGCGAAGGCCTCCGCCGTCATCAGCGCCAGGCCGAGCAAGATCAGCGCAGCGCCGGCGAAGTTCACCGGCAGCGCGGCCAGCGCGTAAAGGGCGATGAGCAGGCAGATCGCGCCGATCGTCCCGGGAAAGAGCGCGCCGGGGTTCATGAACTCGAAAAACAGGCCGTAGACGCCGATCATCATCAGGATGAGCGCGACATTGGGGTTGGTGATGGTCGCGAGGAAACGGGTCCGCCAGTTGGGCTCGATCCGGACGAGCGCCAGCCCCTGCGTGCGCAAGGTGCGCTCCGCCCCGGCGGCGGTGACGGTGCGCCCGTCGAGTCGCGTCATCAGCTCGTCCATGTCGCGCGCGACGATCTCGATCGCACCCTGCTCCAGCGCCGCAGTGGCCGACAGGCTGGCGGCGCGGCGCACCGCCTGCTCCGCCCAATCGGCATTGCGGCCACGCAGCTCGGCGAGCGAGCGAATGAAGGCGACGGCGTCGTTTACCGCCTTGGCGTCGAGCGCGGTGCCGGACGCGGGCGCCTGCTCGTTGCCCTGCCCGCCTTTATCCTTGGGAGCTGGCGCGGGGGTGCCGCCGATCTGAACCGGCGTCGCCGCGCCGACATTGGTGCC